>NZ_JAOQJP010000007.1:0-148871 GCF_025567305.1 Brotomerdimonas butyrica | reverse complement strand
TATCCCTTCTTGAATGCATTTTCTTCCCCGACCTGCTGAAGATGGTCTCGCCATTTTATCACTGTCCATGGCATCACGTGATATTTTTCTGCGATGACATGTTCCAGTCCCTGATTTTCCGGCAGCATTGCTTCTTTTGCAACTTTGATTTTTAATCCTCTTGAATACTTTGATCGTGCCATAGTGTACCTCCGTATTGTCTCTATTATATCATCTTTTTTCAGACTCTACTTTTTGGGGTACACCTCACACACGTTACTGCACTGCTACTGCAGGGGTGTATTTTACCAAAAATCTTCTGCCGGCAGTCTCCTTTTGGTACCCGGCCATCACCACAGGTCACAACACCACATCACCACGTCATAACACCACCACATCACCATGCCACAACACCACCACGCTACCCTCCATCCCTTTCACAACAAAAAAACTGCACTTCGAGGACAATGCATTTCATTACGATGCGATCGCATGACTGCCCCACAGTGCAGTTTATATCATTATTTATTTAAAGTACTTTATTTCCTCACCTTCGCCCGCACGAGCTTCATCAGCTGTATCACGGGTATGTTCAGAAATGCCAGTCCGTACACCGTCAGCAGCTGCGGCAGACCGAGCGACTGAACCTTGAACACAGACCCAAGTCCCGGGCACGCGATCGCAAGCGTTATCAGTATCATGCCGAGCACGAACGCCCCAATCAGATACCTGTTGTTCCAGAATTTCTTCGTGAAGATCACAGGTCTGTCAGCCTTGCAGTTGAATCCGTGGAAAAGTCTGCTGCTGCACAGCGTGCCGAACGCCATGGTGCTTCCCAGCAGTGCACTTCCACCAAGTGAACCAGCCGTGAACCAGCCGTTCAGACCGATCAGGAATGCGATGACAGTCATTACGCATATCGACAGCCCTTCGAAGCCTATCCTGAGCAGAAAATCTTTCGTCAGTATAGATTCATCCGCCGGTCTCGGCTTTTCATCCATCAGATCCCTGCTGTGAGGCTCCAGTCCCAGCGCGATCGCCGGAAGACTGTCCGTCAGCAGGTTTATGAAGAGCAGATGCACAGGAGCGAACGGTACCGGCAGCGCCAGCACAGATGCGTACATCACGGTCAGTATCGCGCCGAAATTGCCTGACAGCAGAAACTGTATCGCATTCTTGATATTCTTATATATATTTCTTCCATTTTCTACCGCCTTGACTATAGTGGCAAAGTTGTCATCAGTCAGCACCATCGCAGCTGCATCCTTTGCGACTTCACTGCCCGTTATCCCCATCGCAACGCCTATGTCAGCCTGCTTGAGCGCAGGCGCATCATTTACACCATCGCCTGTCATCGCAACGATGTTGCCCTTTTCCTGCCATGCCCTGACTATCCTTATCTTGTGCTCAGGCGACACCCTGGCATACACGGATATGTTCTCCACATAATCCCTGAGCTCCTCGTCGCTCATGCCGTCGATCGACGCACCGTCGCACGCCTCGGACTCGTCCTTCAGTATCCCGATCTTCTTCGCTATCGCCGCCGCAGTGACACGATGATCTCCCGTTATCATCACCGGCTTTATCCCGGCTTCGACGCACTCGGCGACTGCTGCCTTTGATTCCTCTCTAGGCGGATCCATCATCGATATCAGCCCCAGGAACACGAGATCGTTTTCATCATCCACTCCCGGCGCCGAGCCGTTTTCGGCAGCTTTATATGCAAAGGCCAGGACTCTGAGTCCGTTTCTGGAAAACTCGCTGTTGCACGCTTCTATGGCCTCCCTGTCGCTCTGCGTGATCTTTCTCACACCATCGCGCGTCTTTATATATGCGACCCTGCCAAGCAGCACATCGACTGCGCCTTTGGTGATCATTACCTTCTGTGTATCTTCAAAAAGCTCTACATTTTCTCGTTTCAGCACATGACATGTCGACATGAGCTTTCGTTCGCTGTCAAACGGTATCTCGCCGTACCTCTCATTGAGCTTTCGCTCAGCTTCATAGCTCATCCCGAGTCTGGTGCCGCTGTTTATCAGCGCAGTCTCCGTAGGATCGCCGATTTCCCTGCCTTCCGCTATCGCAGAGTCGTTGCAGAGCACGCTGCAAAGCAGCAGCTGTCTTTCGCCCGGATCTTCCATGTCAAAGTCAGACGCCGGTATCTTTTCTCCACAGACGTAGTAATCCTCTACCGTCATCTTGTTCTGCGTGAGTGTTCCCGTCTTGTCTGAGCATATCACGGAAACGCTGCCCAGGCCTTCGACAGCCTGCAGCTTCCTGATGATGGCGTGTTCCTTAGCCATCTTCTGCGTACCGAACGACAGCACGATCGTCACGATCGAACTGAGTGCCTCAGGTATCGCGGCTACAGCCAGAGCTACTGCAAACAGGAATGCATCTCCTATAGCCTGCCCTCTGATCACGCTTATACCGAACAGTATGCCGCAGAATACGAGTATCAGTATCGAAAGCTTCTTCCCGAAGTTGTCGAGATTGTTCTGGAGCGGGGTTTTCTTCTCGGACGTCGTCTTCAGGAGCGTCGCAATCTTTCCCACCTCTGTTTCCATGCCTATGGCCGTAACGAGGAATTCACCCCTTCCGTAAGTAACGAAGCTCCCCGAATACACCATGTTCAGCCTGTCGCCGAGAGGTACGGTATCCTCTATCACCGCGGCATCCTTCTCAACGCCCAGACTTTCACCTGTAAGTGCGCTTTCGTCTACTCTCATGCCTGCATTCGTGATGATCCTGCCGTCTGCAGGGACGAAATCTCCCGCTTCCAGACTTACAAGGTCTCCGACCGTTATCTCCGCAGCAGGCATCTTGATGAACTGCCCGTTCCTGAACACTTTGGCCTCAGGAGCTGACATTTTCTTAAGACTGTCGAGCGACTGCTCGGCTTTCACCGTCTGTACCGTACCGAGTATGGCATTTATCGTTATCACGATCAGTATTACTGCTGCGCTTTCCATGTCTCCGAGTATCCCGGATACCACAGCAGCCAGTATGAGTATTATGACCAGGAAATCTTTGAACTGTTCTATAAAAATACGCGCTATGGATTTTTTCCTGCCCTCTGCGATTTCATTAGGCCCGTATTTTTCACGATTCGCTGCCACAGCTTCTTCCGTGATCGGCTCTGTGCTGCCGTTGACAGCGATCATCGCCTCCCGTTCTGTCATCTTGTAAAATTCTTTCATATATGCTCCTTCCTGGTGCTTTTTTATCTGTGTACCGGCTCCACACCGTACACGTTCATTAAATTTTCATACCTGTGATATTCAAATGCTGCACATCTGTTATTATAACCAGTTTGCGCAGCAGCTTTACATGTGCGGTTCGCTGCAGGACCGCACATGTACATATGTCCCAACAAAAAAAGAGACTTTTACTGCATGATAAACATGCAATAAAAGTCTCGCAGTTTCATTACGTACCGGGTGTGTTATCACCGCGCTGACGATAGCGTAAACACATCATGTGCCTGCTACTCCCTTTCATTTACCAGTATGATATCTTTATTCCGCTCCGATGTCAATAGTTTTTTGTTCGCTGCAAACTGCGGCAGCAAAACCAGCTGTAAAACGATCAAAATGTCCATTCAGCCTCTTTGAATCCTACCAGTATCCTGTCGCCGTCTATCAGCAGCGGTCTCTTCACTAGCATCCCGTCCGTTGCCAGCAGCTCAATCTTCTCCTCGTCTGTCATCTGCGGCAGCCTGTCTTTCAGGCCGAGCTCGCGGTATTTCATACCGCTCGTATTGAAAAACTTCTTTACCGGATATCCGCTCACTGCTATCCATTCCGCGAGCTCCTCTTTAGTAGGATTCTCCTCCACTATATGCCTGTCCTCGAAGCTGACGCCCAGCTCCTCAAGATGCTTCTTAGCCTTTTTGCAGGTCGAACACTTCGGATATTCTATAAACAGCATTCAAAATTCCCCCCTTTGGTCAATATCATTTTTTCGGAGATCGGATATCTGCTCGCACAGCATCATACCATCATCTCTCTGCCGCACATATCATTCGCGACCCAAGAGCCCGGCACTGCCGCATAGCTGATCCCGATCCATCCATACCGCACCCCGGCGACATCCTGTTACTCCATGAAAAAACGGTACCGAGACCCGATACCGTTTTGTTTTCCATTATAATGTCTCTCTGCCGTGCAGAGCAGACTTACCAGCGCTTACGCTTCTGCCGATTCCACTACATCCTTACCATTGTAATAGTTGCAGTTAGGGCAAACTCTGTGCGGAAGCTTTGGCTCGTGGCACTGTGGACAAATTGAAAGTCCAGGTGCTTTCATCTTCATGTTAGGTGATCTTCTCTGATCTCTTTTTGCCTTTGAAGTTTTCCTCTTAGGTACTGCCATTTTTTACACCTCCTTCTGTGCCATGATGTGTATAACATATTCGTTGAATCAAATATCGTTCTAATAATTTGCAACTTCTAAAGTATACATTCCATTGGTATCAGTTGTCAACTACTATTTTTACTGTTAGTAAAAATATCTCACGATATCGTCGATTATGCTCTTGATTCAGTTACGATCTTGTATGTATCTCTTGCGATCATAAGCTCTTCGTTTGTAGGGATCAGGATAATCTTTACTCTTGAGTCGTCTCTTGAGATGATCATTTCCTTGCCTCTTACCTTGTTCTTTACGAGGTCGAGCTTGATTCCGAGATTTCCGAGGTCGTTACAGATGATGTCTCTCATAGCGATGTCGTTTTCGCCGACTCCTGCAGTGAAGACGATAGCGTCTACGCCGTTCATCTCTGCGATGTAAGCTCCGATGTAGAATCTTACCTTGTGAGCGAATACCTTGAGTGCCAGCAGAGCTCTTTCGTTTCCGTCCTCTGCAGCTGCCTCGAGGTCTCTGAAGTCACTTGAAACGCCTGAGATTCCCAGTACACCTGACTTCTTGTTCAGGATCTCGTTTGCAACACCCTGATCGAGGTGTTCCTTTTCTCTGATGTAAGTAACGATAGCAGGGTCGATATCACCACTTCTTGTACCCATTACGAGTCCCTCGAGCGGAGTGAATCCCATCGATGTATCGATACACTTGCCTCTCTTGATAGCTGATACTGATGCTCCGTTTCCAAGGTGGCATGTGATGATCTTGAGGTCGTCAAGATTTACATTGAGTATGTCTGAAGCTCTCTCTGCAACATACTTGTGGCTCGTTCCGTGGAAGCCGTATCTTCTGATGCCATACTTTTCATAGTATTCATAAGGAATAGCGTAAATATATGATTCAGGAGGCATTGTCTGATGGAAAGCTGTATCAAATACTCCTACCATAGGTGTGTCAGGCATAAGTTCCTTGCATGCTGCAATACCGAGAAGGTTAGGCGGATTGTGGAGCGGAGCCAGGTCTATACATTCTTCCAGAGCTTCTATCACCATGTCGTCGATAAGTACCGAATGCGCGAATTTTTCGCCGGCATGTACTACTCTGTGACCTACTGCACCGATCTCGCTCATATCTTTGACTACACCGTGATTTTCATCCTGTATAGCCATCAGTACGTGTGATATAGCGTCCTTGTGGTCTTCCATAGGAACGATCAGCTGGAACTTCTCATCCATTCCGATCTTTGTATGTGTGATCACCGATCCGTCCATTCCGATTCTTTCTACAAGTCCCTTGCATAAAAGAACTTCGTTTGTCATATCAAGAACCTGATATTTCAGTGAAGAACTACCGCAGTTGATTACTAAAACTTTCATTTAAATTCCTCCATACTTTGAATTATTAATAAAATAACTATATTATTATACAGTTTAAGCTTGTCCGGTTCAATACTTTTGATATTTTTCAGAATTTTCTCGTCAATTTTATCCCGGTTTCGTCACCGTTCGATATACGGCATCATCACTCTGTCCGAGAAGTCATACAGGCTCCTCTGCATTATTATATTGTAAAGGTCTGCAGACAGTATATCGTGCCGGAGAGTCTCATGGACTTCCGAGCAGTCGTCTTCCTGCTTGTTTATGTTCGTTATCACCGGTATCGTCGCCAGCTCTTCCTTTTTGATGAATTTCAGCAGCTCCCTGCCTTTCACTCCTGCAGCCAGCACCCTCGCGTACGGCTTCATTTCGGGCTGATAGCCCCGTATTCCCATCAGGACATATGTCGTCAGTCTCCGTATCGCAGCCTCCGTATACCGCTTCGATACCATCGAGGAAATGAACCCTGCCATCGACGACGCTCTGACGATCTCTTTTTTGAATTTGTTCTCGAGACCTTCGCCCATGCAGTATATCGTGGAAAGCTCACTGCTGCCGGTTCTCATCAGTTCTCCCTGCAGCATCACGAATTCGTTGTGCTCTGCCGCTTCGCGGCTTCCTGCGCCCGCGAGTGCTTCTGCCGAGTCAGACGGCATGTACCGCGAAAGCATGTCCGCGAGCTGCGCCTTTGCATCAGAACAGCCTGCCGTGATATCCTCTCCACCGTCCGCTACCGATCCGTCACCGGCTGCTGTACCGCAGTCCGCGCTTTCACCGTCACTGCACGACACTCCATCAGCCACCATTTTTCTCAGCACGGTCGCTCCTGCGAACCCCGCTTCCTCATTGAGCGATCCGTAGCCCGAACCGAAACGCTTCACCGTGCACGGCTCTATGCGATTTCTGCAGCCGCCATCAGACGGCCCCATGCTGTTCCAGCAGTCTATCCTCTTGAGGTACTCTATCGCCAGTATATTGTTCGGCTCCGCCATCAGCTGAGCAGCAGACGCGCCTAGCACCTTTTCCACTGCACGCTGCAGAGATCTGACGAATGAATCGCCCTTCTGCATCTCCTGCAGCCTGATCTCGTCTATTTCTCCGCTGCGCATGCGCATGCCCGTGACAAGACTCTGCAGAGCCTCAAGATCGCCGCTCTCGCTGCCGAACGAGATGTGCGTGGCTCCTATCCCCCTCAGTATATCTACTGCTCCTGATGCAAAGATCTCGCCTCTGCTGCACGCGTACAGGAAAGGCAGCTCCAGCACGAGATCCACGCCGTTCTGAACCGCCAGCCGGCTCCTCGTCCACTTGTCGAGAGCTGCCGGCTCTCCTCTCTGCGTAAAGCTGCCGCTCATCACTGCCACCGAATAATCGGCGCCTGTCATCTCCATCGATCTTTGGAGATGGTATCTGTGTCCGTTGTGAAACGGATTGTATTCCGCTGTTATCCCTAATATTTTCATACCTGTATCATAACACAGCGCCGCAGATAAGAAAAGCCGCTGCTGCCGCAAACAGGCTGTGCGTGATCTTGCTGATGACCAGGTAGCCCGCCGGTATCCCCGTTCCGGACAGCATGCTCATCGTCTGACCCAGCACCGAAAGGCCGCCCCAGGACATTATCGCAGCACACATGACGCACTTCACAGACTCCGCAGCATCCACGCACTCTGCAGCTGCGCCGCACCCCACGGTCATCTCAAAGAACCCCTTCGCGAGCACTCTCAGCTGCATGCTTTCTATCATGGAAAAACCGCCGCACATATGCAGGAAATCTGTCACGAACATGAACAGCACGATATATGCCAGCACGATCCCCAGCGATCGGAACGACAGCAGTATCGCATCCGTGAAAGACTCCTGCAGCCCTTTCGCTTCGCTCACACCGCATGAGAGCGGACCTGCCGGCGCATCGTCGCGCCCCAGAAGACGAGTGTACAGCAGACCGTTCAGGAAAGCTCCTGCATAGTGCGCCGCCGCGATGATACCGCCAAGCATTCCCGACCCCAGCATGCCCGCACCGACCGCACCGACCATGAACGCAGGCCCTGACGTGCTGCAGAAGCTCATCAGTCTCATCGCCTCCCTCTGCGAGATCTCTCCGTCGCGCCTGAGGTCCCCCACGATCTTTGCTCCCATAGGATACCCCGACAATACGCTCATCACGAACGGGAAGACTCCCGATCTGAATATCCGTATCACCCCTATATCCTGCAGGAAATTGGCGCATATGAAAAACGGCAGCAGCGCGGGCAACACGTTGCTGAGCCACAGCGATATGCCCTTTCTCGCTGAACAGAGCGCTATGGACGGGAAAACGACCATCAGTACGCAGCATGCAGAAGTCATCACACCTGCCAGTATTATCTTTTTTCTGCTGAATTTAAAAATACCCATAGTCCATATATATTACAGACTACGGGTATTATGTATCCGGTGTATTTATTCTTTTTCCTCTTCGTCTTCAGACTTTGACAGGGCAGGCATGTCGTCCGCATCCACCTGCGTCCTGTACGCCATCTCCTTGAGCTCGTCCCTGTTCGCAGCCAGTGCCGAATTGATGTCGTCGAAGGCTTTTTCGATGCTCGTGAACATCTCCCCGAAGTAGATCGAGCTGAGGTGCTCCATCTTGCCCTGGAAGCTGTAAAGGATGCTGTCGAGGTAGTCGTACGTTCCGATCTTGAGCTGCTTTGCAGTGTTCTCGGTGACTCTCATCAGCTCGTCCGCACGGAGTTTCGCCTTTACCGTTATATCATTGTTCTCAACGAGGGTGTCAGCCTGTTTCTGAGCGTCTTCGATCACCGCTTCATACTGCGTCCTCGCCTCTGCGATGATCCTCTCTCTTTCGTTCTTTATCCACTGTGCCTGCTGTATCTCGTCAGGGAGCTCAGCCCTTATTTCTCTGACTATCTCAAGCAGCTCCTGTGAATCGACCATTATTTTCCCTGTAAGAGGAAAACCTGCGGCGGTATCAACGATTTCTTCAATTTCTTCTAAAAGTTCTAAAACCCTCATCATTATCCTCCTGTGTCTCGTCAGTTCTTCGATTCATTCATCTTTTCAAGTATCGCATCCGGCACGAGCCCGTCTATGCTGCCGCCGAGCGAATGCACTTCCTTTATCATGCTGGAGCTCAGGAATGAGTACTGCGGATCAGTCATCAGGAACACGGTCTCCACGCGTTCGTCAAACAGTCTCGCATTCATCTGAGCCATCTGTATCTCGTATTCAAAATCCATCGCAGCTCTGAGCCCTCTGACCACCACGTTGAATCCGTTGCTGTTCACGTAGTCCGCGAGCAGTCCGGAAAAGAAGTCGACGCTCACATTGTCAAGATGAGCCAGCGCTGTATGTATCATTTCTTTTCGTTCTTCAAGTGAAAATGCGCACTTTTTGGAAGGGTTGACTATTATTCCCACAGTCAGCTCATCGTAAAGTTTAGCCGCACGTTCTATGATGTTGAGATGTCCGTTTGTAAGCGGATCGAATGAGCCCGTGTATAAGGCCTTTGTCTTCATATGTAAATCCTCCCAGAAATTCCTGTTAATTATACCATGGACCGGGGGTTTATTCAACAATATATTGACAACATGATGATCCCGTACCGGCGTTCCTTGAGCTTGGAAAATCCGCATATCTCGTCTTCCATGACCTCTTCTTTTCTGTGCTCTGCAACGATCACTCCGCCCTCGTTGAGCAGTCTGCGTTCACGTATCAGCTCAAAGCACGGCCTCAGAAGTCCCTTGTCGTACGGCGGATCCAGCAGTATTATATCGAATGTCTCCGATGTGCTCGTCAGAGTCCTGCGGTAATCTCCCGGCACCACGACTGCTCCTTCCTCAGCCCTGCAGTGGGCGATGTTCGCCTTTATCAGTCTGATGCTTTCCCTCGAGCTGTCGCCGAACACGCACAGACTCGCCCCTCTGCTGAGCGCCTCTATACCGAGGTTGCCTGTCCCCGAAAAGAGATCCAGCACCCTGCTGCCGTATATCCTGTCCGTAAGTATGCTGAAAAGCGCTTCCTTCACCTTGTCAGACGTCGGCCTGATCGCGTAGTCCGAAGGAGTCTGAAGCTTTCTTCCTTTATATTCACCTGCTATTACACGCATATTGTCCCTCCAGTAGATGTTTTTACATATTCTAGCACTAAAGTGCGGATTTATCCATATGTGTTTGCAAAATTCTCAGCTGCGACCCTTTGTATGACAGACATGCCGCGACAGCACACATGCGGATCGCCATGCCCGGCATCCGCTGCAAAAGTCCGGCGCAGGCCGCCTGCAGCTTTACATGAAAAAGAGATATCCGCTTTTTCCGGCAGATATCTCTCTTCCCGTTCTGTTCAGCTTCTATACGTCAGGAGCTTATTTTCCTGAAAGCTGCTGCTCAGCCATTTCGACGAGCTTCTTAGTCATATAGCCGCCAACGTAGCCGTTCTGTCTGGCAGTGAGGTTTCCCTTGTCTGCCTGTTCGTAATTCGCAAGACCCAGCTCGCTCGCTACTTCAGTCTTTAAGTTCTTTAATGCCGGTTTTGCACTGACATTCATCTTATCCTGTAATGACATTTAACATCACCTCCTGTAATAATAATTTAACCCGGGGTGAAAAAAGTATTACAAGCAATTATTTCATATGCTGCCGTTTTTTTCATATCACAGATCGAGCGTCAGATCTTCGCCGAAAAGTTTTGTGATGCGGCGTCTGAGAGCGCTGTGCTCAGGAGCGTCGAGCGCGGGATCGTCCGCCAGCATCGCTTTCGCTTCTTCCTTTGCCTGCTCCAGGATCTTCATATGTTTTGAGAGATCGGTGATCGCAAGATCCGGCAGTCCGTGCTGTCTGGTGCCGAAGATCTCTCCCGGACCTCTCAGCTTCAGATCTTCCTCTGCTATGAAAAATCCGTCGCTCGAGGCCTCCATGATCTGACCTCTCTTTTCGGCGATCTCCGAACCTCCGTCAAGAATGAGGAAGCAGTACGATCTGTGGCTTCCTCTGCCGACCCTTCCTCTGAGCTGATGCAGCTGCGCGAGCCCGAACCTTTCTGAGTTTTCGATCACTATCACAGTGGCATTCGGCACATTGATGCCGACCTCTATCACGACAGTCGCGACCAGCACGTCTGTCTCGCCTCTGCTGAAAGACTCCATGATCCGGTCTTTCTCATCCTGGCTCATCGCACCGTGTATCAGCTCGACGCTGTAGCCTCTGAACCGTTTTTTGAGCTCTGCAGCGACCTGCTCTGCGGATTTTGCATCGAGAGTCTCCGATTCTTCTATAAGAGGAGTGACGACATATGCCTGCCGCCCCTGCTTCAGCTGCTGCTCGACGAAATCATAGCATTCGCCGCGTTTTTCTGACTTGAGACATCTCGTCACAGTCTGCTGTCTTCCCGGCGGCAGCTCGTCTATTATGGAAACGTCCAGATCTCCGTACAGTATCACGGAAAGCGTGCGCGGTATCGGTGTCGCGGTCATCACGAGGACGTTCGGGTTCTCTCCTTTTTCTCTGAGCTTCACTCTCTGTCTGACGCCGAACCTGTGCTGCTCATCTGTTATCACAAGACCCAGTCTGCTGAATTCCACATCCGGCTGTATCACCGCGTGCGTGCCTATTATCACCTGCGCCTCACCTGTCGCGATCTGCTCCAGCACCTCGCGCTTCTGCGCGGCTTTGAGCGATCCCGTGAGGAACGCCGTCCTGATCCCGTGAGCCTCAAAAGCTCTGCTTATGCCGTCGAAATGCTGCGCCGCGAGTATTTCCGTAGGCGCCATCAGTACCGCCTGATATCCGCTTTTTACTGCCTTGTACATCGCGATCTCGGCTAACGCAGTCTTACCGCAGCCCACGTCTCCCTGCACGAGACGATTCATCGCCGTGTTGCTTTCCAGATCGCGTTCTATCTCCTCCACACACCGCTGCTGTGCTCCGGTGAGCGGATACGGCAGCGATTCTATGTATCTGCCCGTATCGGCTTCCGGCGAAAACGCTATGCCGTTTCTTCCGTCCGTGACATTCTGCCTGGCCATTAACAGGCCTGTCTGCAGGATGAGCAGCTCGTCGAAGATCAGTCTGTATTTCGCCTCGAGCAGTTTCTGTTTTTCCTGCGGAAAGTGCACATTTTCGAGTGCGTAGCTCAGGCTGCACAGCCTGTTGCGCTCGACCGCTTCGCTGCTCAGGATGTCTTCTGCCATGGAATATGCCCTTTTCAGCGATTTCTGCCATGTGCGCATTTCCCTTTGCGAAATGCCTTTTGTAAGCGGATACACCGGCAGTATCCCGTCCTCCATGCCGTCCGCATCGCTGAATTCCGGATGGATCATCTGCATTTTGCCAAAGTTTCTCGTCACTTTGCCGAAAAACGTGTATTTTCTGCCGGTCCTGAAGCTGTGCTGAAGATATTTCGCATTGAAGAACACGACTTCCATAGAACCGGTCCCGTCCTCGACGAGCAGCCTGAGCATCTGTTTCCTGCCGCCTCTGTACCTGTCGTTCACCACGAGCTTTACCTCGCCTGTCACGACAGAGTTCTGATCCTCCGCCGCATCGCTTATATCGACGCGGTTTCGCCTGTCCTCATAGCTTCTCGGCAGGAAGAACACGAGATCCTCCATCGTGCTGATACCCAGCTTTTTCAGAGCTTCTGCCTTTTTCGGTCCCACGCCTTTCAGCGATGTGACACTTTCCCTTAAATCCATTTATCTGTTCACCTCTATATATCTTCTGCCTGTGTGCTTTGAAAATACGTCCGTTATCCTGATATTTTATCATATGCCGTTATCGATGCACAATATCTGCGTCTCTGCATATTATATCCCGAGGTGATCCGTTATGAACAGACAGAAATACGGCTGCTGCAGACCGGAAAGGAAGAAAAGAAAACAGCAGTGTTTTGCAAAGAAAGCAGGTATTGCGATGCTCGCGCTGGGCATCGTCACGGTTTTTGCGCTCGTGCTCCCTCCTGAATACTGGGTGATGCTCCTCAGCATCGTGCTCGTAGTTCTGGGGATCATGCTGATAAAGAAATCGTAGCATTTTCGCTGTTTTGGCAAAAAAATAACGCCCACACTGTGAGCGTCTATTTTTCAAATTTAGATGGCACGGTTTACTTTGCCTGATCTTAAACATCTAGTACATACTTTTGCTTTTCTTACTGTTCCGCCGTCTTCGACTTTTACAGACTGAATATTAGCATTCCATTTTCTTCTAGTATGTCTGTTGGAATGGGATACATTGTTTCCTGAAACCTGGCCCTTTCCGCAAATTTCACACTTTCTTGACATCTGCCGCACCTCCTTATACATTTGGTATCTAAAAGCTTTCGCAACTTTTTTCACTTGCTTTTAACTCGAGCATGGATCATCAAAATCATAAAACAGACTCGAACAAATGACATTATAGCATACTAAAAATACTAACACAAGAACTTTTTTATGAGCTGCCCGAATATGTGATTTAACGCGTCTGTCCGCTGCCCGAATCGTCGCCCCACAGCACGACTTTTCCTGCCTCTCTTGTCTTTTTCATATCGATCAGGCGCTGGTTCCTGCTGCCCCTGAACTGCAGCGTCAGATCGCGCTGCGCCTTTACAAAAGGACCGTCTATCAGCAGATCCGTGAGCTCCAGCAGCCTCTTCACATGAACGTCTTTCTCAGCCATAGCGAGCAGCTGTTCGTACGTGTACCCGCTGAACACAGTCACGGAAAGGCCTTTTTCCCTGACCTTTTCCGCGAGCTCCGTGAACATTTCCGCCTGACAGAACGGCTCGCCGCCCGAGAACGTGACTCCGGCGAGCAGCGGATCTTTCTCTATCTCCTCCATCAGCCTGTCCGTGCTGCAGTCGAAACCGCCTGCAAAATCGTGAGTTTCAGGATTGTGACAGTCCGGGCAGTCATGCGGACACCCCTGGCAGAAGACCGTGAATCTTATGCCGGGGCCGTCGACTATCGATTCTCTTACGATCCCTGCGAGCCTCAAAGAACCTGATCCGTCCACCGCAGCCATTACAGCGTCTCTCTTCCCGAATCGAGGCTGTGTTTTACTCTGTCCCGCTCTTCGGCAGTCTTCGCGTCGTTCCAGTGGTCCATCGTGCCTACGAGATATCCGGTGATACGTCTGATCCTCTCGAATCCCTGATCCCCGTCATCCTCTGTTCTGTGGCAGCAAGGGCACTCGTTGTCGATGATGCCGGTGTATCCGCACACAGGGTCTCTGTCTACAGGATGGTTGATCGAACCGTATCCGACTCCGCTCTCCTTCATGCATCTTACGACCTGCTCGAACGCGTCGAGGTTCTTGCACGGATCTCCGTCCAGCTCTATATATGTTATGTGACCTGCATTCGTGAGCGCATGGTAAGGTGCCTCAAGCCTGATCTTGTCGAATGCGTTTATGTTGTAGTATACAGGTATATGGAAAGAGTTAGTGTAGTACTCTCTGTCCGTAACACCTTCTATGATGCCGTACTTTGCCTTGTCGATCCTTACGAATCTGCCCGAAAGACCCTCCGCAGGCGTTGCTATGAGCGTGAAGTTGAGACCTGTCTTCTTCGACTCCTCGTCCATCTTCTTTCTCATGAACCCTATTATCTCAAGGCCTAGGCTCTGAGCTTCAGGACTCTCTCCGTGATGTACGCCTATCAGCGCTTTCAGACACTCCGCAAGACCGATGAAGCCCACCGTCAGCGTGCCGTGCTTGAGCACTTCTGCCACGGAATCCTCAGGCTTGAGCTTGTCCGAATCTATCCATATACCCTGCCCCATCAGGAACGGGTAGTTCTTCACTTTCTTTGAGCACTGGATCTTGAATCTTTCCATGAGCTGATCGATACACAGATCGACTTTTCTTTCCAGCTCCTCGAAGAACCAGTCTATGTCTCCATGCGCCTTTATCGCTATTCTCGGAAGGTTTACCGATGTAAAGCTCAGGTTTCCTCTTCCGCCGACTACTTCGCGCTCAGGGTCGTACACGTTTCCTATTACTCTCGTTCTGCAGCCCATGTAAGCGACTTCAGTATTAGGGTCGCCTTCATGATAGTACTGGAGATTGTACGGAGCGTCGATGAACGAGAAGTTAGGGAAGAGTCTCTTTGCTGAAACTCTGCACGCCAGCTTGAACATGTCGTAGTTCGGATCTCCCGGATTATAGTTGACGCCTTCCTTTATCTTGAATATGTGTATAGGGAAGATCGCAGTTTCGCCGTTTCCCAGGCCTGCTTCCGTTGCGAGCAGTATGTTCTCTATTATCATCCTGCCTTCAGGAGATGTGTCTGTACCGTAGTTTATCGAGGAAAACGGTATCTGGGCGCCTGCTCTGGAATGCATCGTGTTGAGGTTGTGCACGAAAGCCTCCATAGCCTGATATGTGGCTCTCCTGATCTCTTCATTTGCATATTTTGTAGCTTTTTTCTGGAGCTTGTCTATGGATCCTTCGTCGACTATATCTCTGAGGTATTCACGCTCTTTTTCCTTGTAGCCGTTGTCGTCCGCAAGGACAGGATATATATCGTCCTTTTCCATGATCTCCGCGCCTATGGCTTTTACCTGCTCCACCCCATCCTCTATGTCAAAGAGAAGATTGAGCATTTTCCCCAGGTTCGTCCAGTAAAGCTTCCTGTACGTCTTCTTGACGCCGTTGGCCATGCCGTAGTCAAAATCAGGTATGCTCTGACCTCCGTGCTGGTCGTTCTGGTTCGACTGTATAGCTATGCATGCAAGTGCAGCGTAGCTCTGTATGTCATTAGGCTCTCTGAGGAATCCGTGTCCTGTCGAGAATCCGCCCTTGAAAAGCTTCTCTATATCTATCTGGCAGCATGTCGTAGTAAGTGTCAGGAAATCCATGTCATGGATATGTATGTCGCCTTCTCTGTGCGCTTTGGCATGATCAGGCTTGAGCACGAACATCTCATAAAACTGTTTCGCACCTTCGGAACCGTACTTGAGCATAGTTCCCATCGCTGTATCGCCGTCTATGTTGGCATTCTCACGCTTTGTGTCATTGTCCTTGGCTTCTTTGAAAGTAAGATCCTCATATATTTTCATGAGTCTCGTGTTCATGTCTCTCACTCTCGTACGCTCAGCCCTGTAAAGTATGAATTCTTTGGCAGTCCTCGCATGACCGTTCTCGATCAGCACCTTCTCTACAGCATCCTGTATCTGCTCTACGGTAGGTATATCATTGTGGCATATCTCCAGAAGATACACCTCGACCTGTCTTGCCAGGAACCTCGCCATATCGTAATCTTTGCCGCCCAGCACCTGTGCAGCTTTATAGATGGCGTCCGCGATCTTGTCGACATTAAAGTCAACAGTCCTGCCGTCTCTTTTGATGATCTGCTTTATCTGATCCATACATACTCTCCTCTCTCACCACTATATATTGTTTCTTCTTTCGTAACTGTTATAAATTATACACAAAATACAGAACGAGTCAATACCATACCTGTGTATTTGAATGCACTTTTTGTGAAACACAAAAGGCTCAAAAAAACAACGCTTTCCCGAAAACGTTGAAAACGCTGCATTCAAAAATACCTCTGTACACAGTGGGCAAATCCCGCCTTATATCCGTCGCGGGTATCATACATCCCTTGATATGCCAGAACTGTTTTTTCTATTCTTTTTCACCGAAAAATTCCGACCTGAGCATCGACATTACGTGAAGATCATAATATCTGCCGTCCTTTTTCGTGGCATTCCTCGCCACGCCTTCCTCTCTGAAGCCGAGGCTCTCGTAAAGAGTGTACGCACGCTTGTTCCCCGTATAGTAATCCATCGTCACGCGCTCTATATGCAGGAAAGTAAAGCAGTACTCAAGCAGCTCGTCCATTATCTCCCTGGCAACGCCTTTTCCCCACAGCGAGACGTCTCCGATATAGAATTTCGTTATGTCCAGTGAATCTGCATGCCTGTCGATCTTTGAAATGAATATCCTGCCTACAGGCGCATCCTTTTCACGATCTACTATCGTGAAATCCATCCTGTCCTTGCTGAACTTATTGTAAAGAGCCTCAGTGACCACTTCTTCATACGTTCTGCCCTCGTCAAAGGAAAGATAGCGCGTCACCTCAGGATCGTTCTCCCATCGCATAAAATATTCATAGTCGCCGAATTCCGCATCGCGTATCAGAAAGTTACGAGTATCCATCTCTGTCTCCTTGCATAATTTCTTAAAGATTCATCTAATCTTTACATTTTATTTTCTTCATAATGGTATTATACTATTATTATATTCGAATTGAAAGGGACAGACAAGGAGAAATATAGACCATGAAAAAATACATATTAACGATCATCCCGCTTATACTCATATCAGTGATGTTTTTAAGCGGCTGTTCACTCGGGGAAATGAACAGAGAAAACGAACTTAAATCATCACTGGAATCTACTTATGAAGAGCTGACCTCGACTTTTTCCGGCGACTCGGGACAGTATTCGCTGGTTTCTGAATATCTCAAGTCATGGGCAAAGAAAAACAGTATAGAGATAGCCGACAGCGGCAGCAGCTACACGATCCTGTCGAATCCTGCCACCACAGGGTTTGAAAACAGTGAACCGACTGTGCTTCAGTGCTCCATACGCACTGATGACTTCAAAAATTCTATGCAGTCACTGGCGATCTCGCTCACTTCGCTTCTCGGCCCTGAAGTACACGGCAATATATCACTGATCGTCACCGAGGTGGATCACGGTGAATTCACAGGCGCTTCAGCTGCAGATCCCAAGTACTACAGCTCCGGCAGCTTCATAAACATAGACAACAGTGACGACATAGAGCTGGTGCGGGCAGGCTCATATGAAATGGACAGTACGATGACAGCATCACTGTCGACCTCTGCATCATCTTATACTCACGCTTACACTATAACGATGTCGATCTCAGGATACCATGATCCTTTCAGCTTTGAAAATCACTATCCTAACCCGGTCGAAACTATCGGAAGTCTGCTCGCAACAGAAAAGAGTTCCGGTAAGCTCTTCGATCTGGCATCGTTCGAATGCGAATCGTCAGACGGATACACGCCTACATCTGCAACTGCCGTAGTGGTTGTGAACGACAACGATATAAGCAGCTTTACATCAAAATTCGAAAAATCATACAACAGCATAAAAAACAGATTCGAAAAGCTTGGCGACAATTTCGTATACACCCTGACCGAGACATCGCTTCCCGAAACAGTCATAAGCAGCGATAGCAGCAACAATATCATCAGCCTCATGTACACGCTGCAGAGCGGCATATACCTTCAGGATGAAGACACCGGTGAGATCATCTCGGCATCGGATATCTCATACGTCTCGACTTCGGGCGGCACGTTCACTCTGAAGATGAGATCACGAAGCACAGACAAGGCGACGCTTTCAGATATGTCCGCCGAATTTCTGACGACATCGGGACTCAGCGATATCTCGTACAGCGTCACAGACCCGCACATGACATGGTCGGCAGACAGCAAAAACGGCGCTTCGGCTTTCCTTGCCGATGCACTCGGTACAAAGGACTCGATCACAGAAAACACTCTTGAAAGCAGCGATCTTGACGTATTCGCATCAAAAGCCGATATCAATGCAGTCTCATACAGATGCAGCCTGACGCACAGAGAAGCGGCTCTGATGAACCTGCTCCACTACACGGAAAGTCTGGTGCAGTAATATCGGGATACATCGATATACTCACAAAAAACGAGGGACTGCCGCATTAACGATTTATGATCGTCAGAGCGGCGGTCCCTTTCTTTGCACGAAAAAACCTGCTCCTCAAACGAGGCCGCAGGTTTTTTCATATCCCGATATCACATCATCATTTGAGATGGACGAAATTCGTCGTAGCCGAAGCCAGCGTCTTTCCCGATGCCTCGTCATACGCTATCGCTCTCACGCGCACGAGCGATCTGCCGAGGTGGATGACTTCGGATCTGAATATGAACGATTCTCCCAGGAACGGTCTTATGAAGCTGACGCTGAGGTCAGCTGTGGATATCTCGACTGAATCGCAGTATGCCAGTACGGTTATTCCCATCGCCGTATCGAACATGGCTGATATGGCTCCGCCGTGCACCTCTCCACGCTCGTTGCTCTCCCACTCGTACTTTCTGAATCTCATTTCAGAGATCAGGTTCTCTTCGTCAAGATCACACAGCTCAGGCGCCAGTAGCGCATTCATGCTCTGTCCTGCATTCTCTTCTATCTCTCTTCTGATGTTTTCTATCTTCTCTCTTGCTTTGCTTTTCTTCTGCATAAATCTCCTACTCTATCACTTCATACATCGAAGCCGCATCTTCCTTGCGGCACGAATCCTTTAACTCTGTAACCTTTACCCGCAGGCTACCGTTGCCGAACTGTATATAGATCTCATCGCCCGCTTTCACTTCAGTACCGGGCTTTGCGACCTTGTCGTTCACCGTTATCCTGCCCTGCTCGCAGGCCTCCTTTGCAACAGTACGGCGTTTTATGATACGGGAGTTTTTAAGAAACTTGTCTATCCTCATACTTCCTCCTCAAAAAAATAAAAGGGTAACCAAGTTACCCTTTAGCAGACACACTGTCTTATTTATTCACTGCATCCTTAAGAGCTTTTCCAGCCTTGAATACAGGAGCTTTTGAAGCGTCGATCTTGATCACTTCGCCAGGCTTTCTAGGATTTCTTCCCTGTCTTGCTTTTCTTTCACGAACTTCGAAAGTTCCGAAACCGATCAGCTGTACCTTCTCACCTTTAACTAAAGAGCTTTCTACGCTTGAAACAAAAGCATTGACAGCTAATTCAGCGTCCTTCTTTGTAAAACCGGTCTTTTCTGCAACTGCAGCTACTAATTCCGCTTTATTCATCAATAAATCCTCCTTAAAATTAATAACATATAGTCTTTTATTATTTCAAATACAAATTCAGGCTCGCCTCGTATCTACCCTTGATCCGCCTGAGCTCTGTGTTCTATTTTCCCATTTTTCAATGGGTTTGTCAAGCTGTTTTAGGATAAAGACTGCTGTTTTCAACCTTTGCGAGACTTACCACAGCTTGAGCCTGTCGCATATCGCAGCGAGCTTTCTCCCGGCCGATATCGTCATCAGTTCATCACGGCTTATTGCCTTCGTCTTCAGTATCATCAGTCCGTACACCACGACTCCTGCAAATATCGATATCACGGTCGAGATGCTGTTGCTGTCCGTCAGCATGAACGAAAGCCTGTACAGCAGCAGTACGATCAGTCCCATCACGACTGACGATATCAGCGGTTTCTTGACAGCCACAGCCGCGTCGAACTTCACTCCGCTGTACTTTTTCAGCGCGATCAGATCCAGTGTCATCGCGATCAGATATGCAGATGCCGAACCTATAGCTGCACCCTTTACATTTACTGCCGGTATCGCTGTGAGAGTCCATGTCACGATGAACTTGGCGATCACACCGACGCAGAGATTTATCACAGGTATGTGCTGCTTGCCTATTCCCTGCAGCGCGCCCGTCATAGTAGTTATTATTGACAGGAATACGAATCCTACTGCAAAGATCTGCAGGCACGGTGCTGCCGCTATCGCGCTCGCCTTCTGGGATGCATAGAGAAGCGTCAGTATCGGCTCTGCGAGCACGAATATGCCTGTCGATGCAGGAAACGCGATTATCGTCGTCATGCGCAGTCCGAGCGATATGTGATTGTGCAGCTCCTCTCTGTCACCTACGCTGTGCGCAGCGGATACCATCGGCACAAGGCTCATCACTATCGCGAGCATGAAGACCTCGGGAAACTGGATTATCGGGGATGCAAATCCCGTCAGCTGCCCGTAGAGACTCTCAGCCGCAGTGGACTCCCATCCGGAAGCCATCAGTCTGACCTTTACGATACCTGCGTCTATGAGGTTTACTATCGGCATTATCGCAGCGCCTATCGTTATAGGTATCGCGATGACCGCGATCTTCTTCAGTATCGTGCCTGCCGTTTCGTAAACGCTGGTTTTATCATTTTTTATCCTGAGCTTTATCTTTTTCTTGGCTGCCATGTAAACGATCAGCATCACGGCAAGCCCGCCTATCGCTCCTGCCGAAGCTCCGAAGCATCCTCCGGCGGCGCCTCTCTGCTCAGGAGTGTATCCCGATGCGATGCTGTATTCGTTGGCCATAAGCGAGTATGCGAGCACCAGACCGAACAGCACTCTGAACGACTGCTCTGCGATCTCCGATATTGCGGTCGGCCTCATCTCCTGCATGCCCTGGAAATATCCTCTGTACGAAGACATCACCGGTACGAGCAGCAGAGCTATCGCCGTCGCCTTCATGGAAAGCGCAGACCCCGGTATGTCTATCAGTTCTGCAATATGCTTTCCGAAGATCAGCAGCACCAGGAACCCTATCACGCCCAGCACCATCATGAGCGTCCTCGATATCCTGAAAACCCTCTCTGCTTCTCTGAACTGCCCTTTTGCACACCGTTCGGATACCATCTTTGATATCGCCACAGGAAGTCCTGCCGTTGAAACGACCAGCAGGAAGCTGTACAGTGCATATGCAGGCGTATAGTTTGCCATGCCCACGGCACCTATCATGTTCGCCAGCGGTATCCTGAAAAATGCACCAAGCACTTTTACTATGATACCGGCGACGGCCATTACCGCAGCACCTTTCAACAATGATTTTTTAGTCATGATTAAAGCCTTTCAAGTATTTCACGGGTTGATTTCTCGACCATGTCCACGGTCTTCTCTATATCTATAGTGCTGTACTGCCCGTTTTCATAAAGCACTTTACCGTCAACTATCGTCATCAGGACATCGCCACCTGAACAAGAATACACCAGATTATTGATGAGACTGTGAACAGGATGCATATTCGGTCCTGAAATATCTATTACTATCAGATCGGCCTTGTTGCCCTCTTTGAGAGCTCCGCTGTCCAGCCTTCCCTGGGCCTTTGCACCTCCGTATGTCGCTGCTCTGAGCGCATCTTTCGGAGTCACGGCTGTCGGATCCTTTGAGATCACTTTCGTGCCTGTGACCAGCGTCTTTATCTCCTCGAAGAAATTAAGACTGTTGTTGCTTGCCACGCTGTCCGTTCCTATGGCAAGATTGACTCCTTTGTCGATTATCTTCTGCACGTTGCATATGCCGCTGGCGAGCTTCATGTTACTCACCGGATTGGCAGCCACTGTGACGCCTTTTCGCTTAAAGATCTCAAGGTCACTGTCGTCGGAGTAGACGCAGTGCGCAGCTACCGCCGGCACGTCGAAGATCCCCGTCTTCTCGAGATAAGCTGCCGGAGTCATGCCGTGTCTCTTTATACACTCGCTGTGCTCGAATTCCGTCTCAGAAACGTGTACCTGCATCTTCACACCGTCAAGCGATCGCGCGTAGTCTGCCAGCGCCACTGCAGTCTCCGGATTCGATGTATACTCGGCATGAAGGCTCATATCCACGATGATCCTGCCATCTGCCGCATCGTTGAATTCTCTGTAAAAGTGCTTCATTTCGTCAAAGCTCTCGAGTCTGCTGACGTCTGCTCCCATCGGATTGGCTATCGAACGCGAAATGTTGTTCTTGGTACCGCTGTCTGCCACTGCTCTGGCCATGTCGTCGCAGAAGTAGTACATATCGCTCGTGGAAACGATGCCGAACTTGAGCGATTCAGCCATCGCCAGCATCGTGCCCCAGTAAACGGCTTCTCCCGTCAGCTTGTCTTCGAACGGGAATATCTTTTTGGTGAGCCAGTCCTGCAGCACCATGTTTTCTCCGTACCCTCTCATCAGAGTCATCGGTGAATGCGCGTGAGCGTTGAAAAAACCGCTCATCAGAAGTCTGCCTTTTCCGTCGATCTCGCGGCCGGATACTTCCTGCGGTCTTTCATCTCCGATGTATGCGACGCGATCGTCCTTTATGAGCACATACTGGTTTTCTTTTACATTGAGTTCTTCGTCTAGTATCGTAATATTGCTGAAAAGCATCACGTTTTCCTTTCTTTTTTACATGAGAGGCGCGACAAAGCGCAGCACTCTTCCTATTATCCTGTATATTATATTGTATTCATTGCAGCTCTGCATCGTTATCTGCTGGCATTTGTCCAGAGTCTTCTGGAAATCCGACTCCACATCGTGCACAACAGGGTTCTTCCATATATATGCAGCGCATTCAAAATGCAGATACAGACTCCTGAAATCAAGGTTGATCGTCCCGACGACAGCTTTTTCATCATCGCTGGTGAACACCTTGGCGTGTACGAACCCCGGCGTGTACTCGTATATCTCGACGCCCTCGGCAATGAGCTCCTTGTAGTGCGTCCTCGCGAGCCAGTACGCGTACTTCTTGTCAGGTATATGCGGCAGTATCAGCTTCACATCTACGCCTCTCTGCGCTGCGAATATGATCGTGTCGATCATCTCTTCATCGAGTATCAGGTATGGCGTCATTATGTGCACATAGTCGTTTGCAGTGTTCAGTATATCCATATATACTTTCTCGCCGACCTCTTCATGATCGAGCGGGCTGTCGCCGTACGGCGCTATATATCCGCCGGTCTTTACAGACCGGTCCGGCGCCGCTGATCCGTATCCTCTGAACATATATCTGTTGTAGTTTTCCGGAACTTCTGCCCTGATATTCCACATCTGCAGAAACATCAGTGTAAAGCTGTTCACAGCTCTTCCCTTTACCATTATGGCAGTGTCCTTCCAGTGTCCGAATCTTTCCTTTTCATTTATATACTCATCGGCAAGATTTATTCCTCCTGTGAAAGCGGTATGCCCGTCTATCACGACGATTTTCCTGTGATCCCTGTTGTTCTGGTGTGTCGACAGAAACGGCATCATCGGTGAGAATATCCTGCATTTTATCCCGTATCGCTCAAGGTATTTGTCATAGTTTTTCGGAAGAAGCGCTAAAGTACACGTACCGTCGTACATGAATCTCACTTCTACGCCTGCCTGAACTTTTCTTTTGAGTATATTGAGCACTGTATCCCACATATGACCATAGGCGACGATGAAATACTCCATGAAGATAAAATCCTTTGCCTGTTCGAGCTGATACACGAGCTCTTTGAACTTGTCTTCACCGAGCGGGAAATATTTCACTGCGGCATCACCGTATACGGGATAATGCCCTTTTTCCTTTATATAGCGGAAAAGTCCGGCCTCCATCTTCGACGACTCGTACAGTTCCTCGGTCACATTCCCATCTACCTGCAGGAACGGTTCCTGTTCGTCTATCTGTTCCATGACTCGTCTGGCGATGAATCTCGTTCCGGGCTGCAGCCTGGTAAAAAGGTAAAACGCCACCCCGACGATCGGTGCCACAAGCATGAATATGATCCACATAAGCTTGAAGCTGCTGCTCTGCCGGTTGTTTACAATGTACATAAGTATGAAAACCTCAAGGAATCCTACCGCATAATTCATGATGAGGATACGTCTTCCCAGTATCACGAATCCGCCGCACAGAACCAGAACCTGCAGTAAAAGCAGTACTATCAGTATCGTAGTACGCCCGAATATTATCTTCCACAATCCACTTAATCTGCTGTTATCTGCTTTACTCATATGATCTATCTGTCTCTCCTGCTGTTATTTTAGTGATAAATATGTTTCTTCGAAAGAACATACTATTAAAATGTTACTGCATGCAATGCCAAAAGTCAAAGACTTTCATATGTATATTTAACCATCTTTTACAGATAATATGCGTATACAAAACCTACTGGAGGAAATCAAATGAAAGCTACTGGAATAGTAAGACGAATAGATGACCTGGGGCGTGTCGTGGTCCCGAAAGAAATAAGAAAGATCCTCAGAATACGTGAAGGCGATCCTCTTGAGATCTATACCGGCACTGCAGGAGAAGTGATACTTAAAAAATACTCACCTGTGAGCGAGCTCGGCCATATAGCCGAAGGCTTTGCGGAATCAGCCGCAGCTGTACTCGGTCTTCCTGTTCTCGTATCCGACACAGACCGGTTCGTTGCTGTCTCGGGACTGAAGCAGAAGGATTATGTCAACAGAGCTATCGACGAAGATCTCGATGATATAATACAGAAAAAAAGCAAATATGAAAGGCCTGAGAAAATCGTGATCCCGATACTTGCAAACGGCGACCCTATCGGATCTGTGACAGTGCTGCCGCCTGAAGGCAGGGTCCTCAGCGAACTCGAGATCAAGACTGCCGAACTCGGAGCCGGTCTTCTGGCGAAGCAGATGGAAAGCTGAATCCGTACAAACCTGAATCCATACAAAAACGCCGCCGCATCAGGATACGTTATTCTCTGACGCGGCGGCGCTGTGATCATTTCATTTGCTTTACTTATTCTTCGATCTCTTCAGCATTTACTGTTCTTCTTCTATTCTTCAAGATATGTTATGTACGGGAGATTCCTGTATCTCTGATCGTAGTCGAGTCCGTAGCCGACGATAAACCTGTCGTCCACAGTAAATCCTATGTAGTCGACGTCTATATCGACTTTTCTTCCCGAAGGTTTGTCGAGCAGCGTGCAGATCTTTACAGCCTTTGCCTCTCTGTTCTCGAAATATCCTCTCAGGTAGCTGAGCGTAGTTCCCGAATCCACGATATCTTCAACGATTATCACATTCTTTCCGGCAACGTCCGTATCCAGGTCCTTGTTGATCCTGACAACGCCTGATGATTTCGTCGATGATCCGTAGCTGCTGACAGCCATGAAATCTATCACCATATCGAGGTTGACGTTTTTCATGATGTCTACCATCCACATCACCGCGCCTCTCAGTATCCCTACGAGCACGACCGGTTCGCCATCGAAATCCTTTTCGATCTCTCTGCCGATCTGCGCAGCTCTCTCACTGATCTGCTCCTGCGTTATCATTACAGTTCCTATCGTATCATTTGCCATTAGAATCCTCTCCTTCTTTTTCCTTTACTTCGTATTCCACATCATCTACAAATGTTTTGTCTCGGTACTTTTTTGAATAGTCATATGTTTTCCCGCCGTTCCAGTACTTGTCCAGCTCGTCTCTGAGATACCACAGTATGAACAGCCACAGCGCCAGATCGTCCATCCACGCGATCGGAAAAAGTATCGGCGGAATGAGATCTATCGGCAGGAAAAGGTATATTATACCGGCTATGACAAGAGCCTTTTTTCTTTTGGGCACAGATCTGTCAGCCATCATGAATCTGATGGCCTTTATCCTCTTTATAAGAACTCTGAGTCCAAAAAACTGCATTACTCCTGCGCCTCCAGTATTTTTTCCATTTCATCAAGAAGCTCCTGATACCCTGTCTTTTTCAGTGCGGATACCGGTATCACCACATCTTCCGACGACAGGCCCAGCGTCTGCTTTATCAGCTTCATCTGTTTTGCCATCTGGTTTCTCGAAATCTTGTCAGCCTTCGTCGCCACCACCAGCCCGTCAAGACCGTAATGTCTGAGATACTCATACATCTCGACATCCTGCTTTGACGGAGCATGCCTGATGTCCACGAGCTGCACCACCTTTACGAGATTCTCTCTGTTCTGCAGATACCGCTCCATCATCTCGCCCCAGCCTGCCGACACAGACTTAGCCACTTTGGCATATCCGTATCCCGGGAGGTCGACTATGCGAAACGCATCGTTTATTATATAAAAGTTTATCGTTCTGGTCTTCCCGGGACTGCCGCTCACTCTGGCCAGCTTCCTCCTGCCTGTCAGCAGGTTGAGGAGAGAAGATTTTCCCACGTTGGACCGTCCCGCGAACGCGATCTCCCTGAGATCCGGCGCCGGATACTGGGACGGCTTTACCGCAACAGTCTCGAGATCAGATTTATTTATCTTCATTTTTCTTATCCTTTACGAGAACTTCTTTCAGTGCATCATCGACATTTCGAAGGAGCACGAATTCCATATCATTTCTCACCACTTCCGGGATATCCTGTATATCGACATCGTTTTCTGCAGGGAGCAGCACCTTTCTGATGCCGGCTCTGTGTGCAGCCATGACTTTTTCTCTGATACCCCCGACAGGCAGCACCTTTCCTCTCAGCGTGATCTCACCTGTCATCGCGATATCCTTTCTCACAGGGATACCCGTGAGTGTGGAAATTATAGCAGTGCACATCGTCACACCTGCCGACGGACCGTCTTTAGGTATCGCACCTTCAGGTATATGGACATGCAGATCGTATTTTTTGTAAAAGTCTTCGTCTATCTTCAGTTTCTTGCTCACCGATCTGATGTAGCTCAGGCCGGCTTTTGCGGATTCTTGCATCACATCGCCCATCTGTCCCGTCAGCACGAGCTTGCCGTTTCCGGGAACAGCTGTGGTCTCGATGAACAGCGTGTCGCCTCCGACCACCGTCCATGCAAGTCCGGTAGTCACTCCGACCTCGGTCTCGCCCTTTATTATATCGAATCTGAATCTCTTCTTGCCCAGCAGCTCCTGCACCTTTTTGCCAGTGATGCTGACCTTCTTAGTATCGCCGCATACGACATTCTTTGCGACTTTTCTGCAGAGATTGCCGATCTCTCTCTCGAGATTTCTCACTCCGGATTCTCTCGTATAATAATTGATCAGTGTCCTGAGTCCTGTCTCTGTAAACGAGATGTTGCTCTTCGTCAGACCGTTTTCCTTAACCTGCTTAGGCACGAGATATTTCTCCGCGATCTGCAGCTTGTCCTCTTCAGTATATCCGCTGACTTCAAGGACCTCCATCCTGTCGAGAAGCGGTCTCGGTATAGTGCTCGTGGTATTCGCAGTCGTTATGAACATCACCTTTGAAAGATCGAACGGCACTTCGAGGTAGTGATCCGTAAAGTCCTTGTTCTGTTCCGGATCGAGGACTTCCAGCAGTGCAGAAGCCGGATCACCCTTGTAGTCCGCGCCGATCTTGTCGACCTCGTCAAGCAGGAAAACAGGGTTCTTCGTACCGCAGTCCTTTATCGATCCGATGATCCTTCCCGGTATAGCACCGATATACGTCCTTCTGTGTCCTCTTATCTCAGCCTCGTCTCTCACTCCGCCGAGTGACATCCTGACGAACTCTCTGCCTATGGATCTTGCGATGCTCCTTGCGATCGAAGTCTTGCCGACTCCCGGAGGACCTACGAGACAGAGGATAGGACCCTTGAGTCCCTTTGAAAGCTGCATTACCGCAAGGTATTCGAGAACTCTCTCCTTTACCTTGTCCAGCCCGTAATGATCCTCGTTCAGTATTTCTTCGGCCTTGTTGAGGTCGATATTGTCTTCGCTCTCAGTGTTCCACGGCAGTCCGAGTATCGTCTCGATATAGTTCCTGCTCACAGTCGCTTCTGCCGATGACGGCTGCATCTTGGAAAATCTGCTGATCTCCTTTTCTACTTTTTCCTTTGTCTTCTCTTCAAGATCGAGCTTTTCGAGCTGTTCAGTGAATCCTGCGACTTCATCTTCGACGTCCTCGGACACACCGAGCTCTTCCTGTATAGCTCTCATCTGCTCGCGCAGATAGTATTCTCTCTGATTCTTGTTTATCTGGGATTTCACCTTGCTCGAGATATCCTGTTCGATGTTGAGGATCTCGATCTCCTTTGTCAGCATCGTGTTGAGAGTCTCAAGACGCTCCTTCGGATCTATGGTCTCGAGAAGACGCTGCTTGTCCTCAAGCTTGATCTCAAGGTGAGACGCGATCATATCCGCCATCCTGCCCGGATCCTCTATCGTCACTACAGATGCAAAGATCTCTGCAGCCAGATTCCTGTTAAGGTTTATATACTCGTCGAAGCTGGAAAGGACAGTCCTCATCAGTGCTTCCGCTTCCGCATCGTCAGCAGGATACTCAGGCTCCTCGATCTTTCTTATGCGGCACTTGAAGTAAGGCACCTCGAACATCACATCCTCGATAGCGCCTCTGCATACGCCCTCGACCAGGACTCTTATCGAATCTCCCGGAAGCTTCAGCATCTGCTTGATCTTTCCTACTGTACCCACATGGTAAAAGTCTTCCGGCGTAGGCAGATCCGTACCATCGTCTTTCTGCGAAGCCAGGAATATGTGCTGGTTCGTCACCATAGCCTTTTCCAGTGCGTTTATCGACTTCTCTCTTCCTATATCAAAATGAAGGACCATGTTCGGAAACACCGAAAGTCCCCTGAGCGGGATCATCGGAAGCTGCATCTCATCAGCATCCGTAACGTTCTCCGTTATCTGATCATCATCTTTTTCCGTATCTATGTCAACATTTGGTTTGTTGTTATCTTCCATACTAATACTACCCTCCATATAACATCACGTCTGCGCCGTTCTGCATCCAGTCTGCGGGCAAGACGCTTTTTCTGTCATGTCAGAAAAAGGCGACTTACAAAAAGCCGCCTGTCATTTCACTTACGCCGTTTCTGCCTTAGCTTCCTTTTCTTTTGCGAGTCCAGGCTCTGTCAATACAAGTTCAGGATCTTTTTCCGCTTCTACGGTTTCCCTAGTTATTATACACTTGTTCACATCGTCTCTCGAAGGCAGTTCATACATTATATTGTTCATGATCTTTTCCATGATGCCTCTGAGACCTCTCGCGCCTGTCTTTCTCTCGAGCGCCTGCTCAGCTATCGCTTCGACAGCATCGTCTGTGACCTCGAGCTCCACGTCATCCATCGCGAACAGCTTTCTGTACTGCTTTATAAGCGCGTTCTTAGGCTCGGTGATTATCCTCACAAGAGCGTCCTTTGACAGCTCCTCGAGAGTCACGAGCACAGGAAGTCTGCCGATGAACTCAGGTATCAGACCGTATTTGAGAAGATCCTCAGGCTGTATGTTCTTCAGCAGATCGGACTCATCGACCTTGCTGCCTTCGACGTTGGAATTGAATCCGATCGTCTTCTCGCCGATCCTTCTCTGTATGACTTTGTCAAGTCCGTCGAACGCTCCGCCGCATATGAACAGCACGTTCGTCGTATCGAACTGGAGAAAATCCTGATGGGGATGCTTTCTTCCTCCCTGCGGCGGCACATTTGCCACAGTACCCTCCAGTATCTTGAGGAGCGCCTGCTGCACTCCCTCGCCGCTCACATCTCTTGTGATCGACGGATTCTCCGATTTTCTCGAAATCTTATCTATTTCATCAACGTAGATTATTCCACGCTGTGCTTTTTCTATGTCATAATCTGCAGCCTGTATCAGCTTCAGAAGTATATTCTCGACATCCTCGCCCACATATCCGGCTTCTGTCAGTGCAGTAGCATCCGCGATCGCGAACGGAACGTTCAGTATCTTCGCAAGCGTCTGTGCGAGCAGCGTCTTGCCCGAACCTGTAGGTCCGACCATGATGATATTGCTCTTCTGTATCTCGACGCCGTCATCATCAGTCGCGCAGTTTATCCTCTTGTAATGGTTGTAAACTGCTACCGCGAGAGCCTTCTTCGCCTCTTCCTGACCGATCACGTACTCGGAAAGGATATCGTCGATCTCCTTAGGCTTAGGCAGTCTGTCATTCTGGACTGCAATGCCGTCCTGCTCTGCAATATGCTTTGACTCCTCTGCGTTCAGTATATCCTGACACAGCTCTATGCACTCATTGCATATATACACCCCTGATCCGCTTATCAGTCTCTTCACCTGGCTCTGAGGCTTGCCGCAGAACGAACATCTCAGCTCGTTGTTTTCGTCGTATTTACTCATAAATAACCACCCCTGTCTATCTGTCTTTTATCACCTTGTCAATAAGGCCGTATTTCACAGCATCTTCCGCTGACATGAAATTATCTCTGTCTGTGTCTCTGGCAATAACATCTAAGGGCTGTCCTGTGTTTTCACTGAGTATTCTGTTCAGCTTTTCTCTCGTCTTCAGGATCCATTCAGCATGTATCTTTATGTCTTCAGCCTGTCCCTGCACACCTCCGAGCGGCTGATGGATCATGATCTCGGCATTCGGAAGTGCAAAGCGCTTGCCCTTCTGGCCTGCCGACAGTAAAAATGCGCCCATGCTCGCTGCCATTCCCACGCATATCGTGGAAACCTCAGGCTTTACATACTGCATGGTGTCATAAATAGCCATGCCGGCGGTCACGGAACCGCCGGGGCTGTTTATATATATATTTATATCCTTATCCGGATCTTCAGCTTCCAAAAATAACAACTGAGCGACTACAAGGCTGGCTATATGCTCGTCGATAGCCTCCCCTAAAAATATTATCCTGTCTTTCAAAAGTCTCGAGTATATATCGTAAGACCTTTCTCCTCTGCTTGTCTGCTCAATAACATATGGTACTAATGCCATATCCGGACCTCCTTATTTCTGCCTATTTTTTCACAGCGTTGTCGTACATGAATTCGACTGCTTTTCTGATCTTGATGTCGCCTGCGATCATGCCGATATTCTGTGCTCCCAGCATCTCTCTGATCTTGTCAGCTTCGATGCCATACTGTTTACCCATGTTTTCGATCTCAGTGCTGATCTCTTCGTCAGTTACTTCGAAGTTCTCCTGATCTGCAACAGCAGTCACGATCATTCTCGTCTTCACTTTCTTTTCAGCTTCTTCTCTGAGCTCGTCTCTTAACTCCTTAGTGTTCTTGCCGATGTATTCCATGTAAGTGTTCAGATCGAGCCCCTGGCTTCTGAGCTGCTGGTCGAATTCTGACATAGTGCTGTCGAGTTCGCTTTCAACGAGCGGCTTAGGAACATCGATATCGTTTGCTTCGAACACCTTTGCAAGAACAGCGTTTTTCATTGAGTTTTCTGCTCTTGAAGCCTTTGACTTTTCGAGTTCTTTTCTGATGTCAGCCTTGAACTCGTCAAGTGTATCGAATTCGCTGATGTCCTTTACGAACTCATCGTTGATCTCAGGGATCTCTTCTTCCTTGACTTCGTGGACCTTGCACTTGAATACCGCTTCTTTTCCTGCGAGATCTGCTGCATGATACTCTTCAGGGAAAGTAACCTTTACGTCTTTGTCTTCACCTGTGCTTACACCGACGAGCTGTTCTTCAAATCCAGGAATGAATGTGCCTGAACCCAGCTTGAGAGGCTGTCTTTCCGCAGTGCCGCCTTCGAACTGATCGTCTCCTACCCAGCCTTCGTAATCGATGAGGACAGTGTCTCCTTCTTTTGCAGGTCTGTCTACAGTCACCATTCTGGCATTTCTCTTAGCTCTTGCCTTGAGTTCGTTGTCTATATCCTCGTCTGTAACTTCGCTGCTTACAGCTTCGATCTCAACACCCTTGTAGTCTTTTACCGTGATCTCAGGATAGCATTCAACAGTAATAGTAACTGTGAAGTCTTCGCCCTTCTTGATCTCGCCGAATTCAGCTCTCGGACTGTCGATAACGTCCAGTGAAAGTGCTTCTACAGCCTGCGGATAATAAGTCGAGAAGAGATCATTGATAGCATCTTCAAAGAATATGCCTTCTCCGTACTTCTTCTCTATGATGCTTCTGGGCGCCTTGCCTTTTCTAAAGCCGTCGATAGTGAATTTATCCTTCTGAGCCTTATAGACATTTATCACTGAATTCTCAAATTCCTCTGCGGTAAAGTCCATAGTGAATTTTGCTTCGTTGTTTTCTTTTGAAATTAATGTTGGTTTCATGAATATATATCCTCCTCGATTATAAACACATAGTGCATTTTATTATACCTTGTTTCCTTTTAAAAGTAAAGGCTATTGACATCAGTTTCGCATAGTAACATAATTTAATAAATGTTATTATAAGGATGTGTACCATAAATGTCAAATATAATCCAGACTACGACAGATTTCGCCATGTTCATCGTTTCGGGATACATATCTCCCGGAGACGTACTCGTCGACGCGACATGCGGCAACGGCCACGACACGCTCAGACTCCTGCGGCACGGACCGTCTGCGCTTTACGCGTTCGACATACAGCAGCAGGCGGTCGACAATACGAAAGAGCTTCTGATATCGAACGGCTTCCGTGACCGTCTCGAAGACGGGACCGTGAAACTGATATGCGACTCCCATGAAAACATGGATCTGTATATCAGTACGCCTGTAAAAGCCGTCGTGTTCAACCTCGGCTATCTCCCGGGCGCCGCCAGGAACACCGTAACGGAACGCTCCTCGACTTTGGCTGCCGCCGCAAAAGCGCTGGAGCTGCTGCAGAAAGACGGACTTCTGTGCATCACGATGTACAGCGGTCACAGCAAGGGTCCTGAAGAAAAGGAAGCGCTCCTTTCCATGGCGCGCGGGCTGGACTCCCGCACATATCACGCAGCCTACGTGAACATAGCAAACCAGAAAAACGATCCGCCTGAGATACTCCTCATCACTAAAAAGCGCTGAACAGCAGTTGAACGACATGAGTTTAATGTGAAAATGTCGCAGACGATATTTCCCGGATAATAAAAAGGGCCTGTGAAGATCGACTCTCACGCCCTTTTTTATGACCGTTTCCTTATATTGTTCGATATTTCCGCCTGTATGCTATCTGCCTGCCCGTATTATGTCTATTCCTCTCGAATACTTGCTTCGTTCTTCTTTTTCAAGATCATATTTCTTCTGAAGCTTTTCGCCAAGCTCCTGCAGCTCCGATGTCTCGCCTGAGAAAAGCTCGATCTCGACCTCGGATATGGGTTCTTCACCGTAAGGCGTAACTATGAAGCCCTCATCGACGGACAGTTCGAATATGCCCGTGCCCGTATCTATCCTGAAACGTCTGCGGTGGAATCTCGTCTCGAGCATGCTGTAGAGAGGTTTCTCACCGATCACTCTCATGAGCTCTGCGCCGATCTCGCTTTCTCCGAAAACCTCAGGAGCAGCCTTGTCGTCATTCACAGGAACGTTTATCTCCTCTCTCATGTGAAGAGCGCCTTCACTGTGACCTTTCCACTTAAGCGCTGCCACCCATCTGCAGCCTTCTTTTCTTACTCTGTACGCCATATCATTTTTTGCAAGATCAAAATCCGGCGTGTCGAAATATCTGGCATTGAAGCAGGCTTCTTCTCTTGTCCCCTCTTCTTCCTGAGTAAAAAAAAGTTTGTCTTTCCAGATATCATCTGCAACTTCCTGCGTAGGTATCCTGTACTTTAATTCAATCTCCATATTCTACCTTCTGATTTCTTCCAATGTATGATGTTTGTCTTATCTACAAAAAGATGACTTTATAGATGATATCACTTAATATGGTTTAAAGCAAGTAAATTATTTTTTAACGACAAACAAAACTTATCATTTTCTGAATTCGCAGAAATCACTGGAATTTAAGCTCAGTTGAAGGTTATCACCGTGCCCGTTTTCCCTTCCAGTGCTTCGACCGCCTTGTCGAGCGAGGTTATTATAGCTTTTTTGTCCGGATACGTCCTGACGAATTTCATCGCCGCCTCCACCTTAGGCAGCATGCTGCCCGCAGGGAACTGCCCTTCACGCACGTACTTTGCGGCCTCAGCCAGCGTCATCCCCGAAAGATCCTTCTGATCCGGCTTCCCGAAATCGATCGCTACCTTTTCCACTTCGGTCAGGATCATCAGTATATCGGCGTCGACCTTCTCAGCCAGCAGCTCGGCCGCGAAATCCTTGTCGATCACTGCCGCGACTCCGCACAGCGTACCGTCCGGGTTCTCGATGACCGGGATACCTCCGCCTCCGCACGTTATCACGATCGAGTGATCCCAAAGCTGTTTCACCGCCTCGATCTCCACGATCCTCTGCGGCAGCGGCGATGCGACTACTCTCCTGTAGCCGCGACCGGAATCCTCCTTCATCACATAGCCCTTTTCCTTACTCAGCTTCTCAGCCTGTTCCTTCGTGTAGAACGGCCCTATCGGCTTGGTAGGGTTCTGGAATGCAGGGTCTCTCTCATCGACTATCATCTGAGTCGCCACCGTCACGACCGGGATGTTGCGGTTGTCTTTATTCAGCGCATACTTCAGACACTGCTGGATATGGTATCCTATATATCCCTGCGACATGGCGCCGCACACATCGAAAGGCATGACAGGCGTCACTTCTCCGGCTGCTTCCGACGCCATCACGATCCTGCCGACCTGCGGCCCGTTGCCGTGCACCACGGCGATCTCATGCCCCATGCCGCTGATCCTGGCTATATGCTCGCACGTTTTTCTCACGACCTCAAGCTGAGCTTCAGCTGTGGCCGGACCGTCTTTTGACTGCAGAGCGTTGCCGCCCAGAGCCACTACGATTCTCTTGTCATTCATCTTCTTTCCTCCTGAAAAACTGCATCCTGAAGAATTACAGGTCATCCCTGTTCACCGGACAGCTCATGCATCTCGGACCGCCTCTTCCCCTTGAAAGTTCAGAGCTCGGTATAGTCAGCACCTTTATGCCTTTCTTGTCGAGAAGATCATTCGTCACGTAGTTCCTCTCATACGTCACCACGACTCCGGGTGCTATCGCCAGCGTATTCGATCCGTCGTTCCACTGCTCTCTCTGCGCAGCCTGAGCATCGTCTCCTCCGCACCTTATCAGGTCGACCGCAGGCAGGCCCAGCTCGTTTTTCAGTATATTCGCGAGCTCATCCTGTATGCTGCTGAAATGAGCGTTTCCCTCTCTGTCCAGCGTTATCTCGAAAAGCTGCAGCGGCCCCTCGATCTCGGGGTGTATCGTGAACTTGTCGAAATCCACCATGGTAAAGACAGTGTCGAGATGCATGAAAGCCCTGCATTTCGGTATGTCGAACACCAGTATCTTCCTGAACGACGACTTGTTCAGTATATTCCGCGCGAACTGCTCTATGCCCGCAACCGTGGTCCTCTGCGAAAGCCCTATCGCCACGATCTCGTCAGACAGCACCAGTACGTCGCCGCCCTCCATCGAGTACGCCTGGTCATAATCGTACCAGATATTCGTACCCTCCGGCGCGAACGAGCTGTCATATCTGAACATATACTTCAGCAGCAGCGCTTCGCGTCTTCTCGCCGCAGTGCTCATGCGGTGTATGCTGACTCCGTCTCCGACGCACGCACCCTGGTCTCTCGTAAAATACAGGTTGGGCATCGGATCCGTATAGTACGGATATCCCGACGAGATATAATCAGCAAGCGACGTAGACTTGACGCTCAGCTCGCTTTTCTTCACTCCGGATATCGTCTTTTCGACCATATCCTTCACACTCATAGACATCAGATATTCTTCGAGCGCCTCTTTTACGGCATCCGAATGTATATCGCTCTCGCTTACGAACTCCTTGACGAACCGTTCCCGCACCTTCCTGTCTCTGAGCGCTTTTACCGTCTCATCGACATAATAGATGACCTCGACGTCGTTTTCCCGGAGAACATCTGCGAACTTGTCATGCTCCTGCTGCGCAACTTTCAGATACGGTATATCGTCGAACAGCAGACGTTCGAAGTTGTCAGGCACCAGTCCCTCGATCTCGTCGCCGATCCGGTGCAGCAGGACTTTGTTGAGCTTGCCTATCTCCGAATAATTGTTTATTCCGGGTTTCATATAAAACCTTCCTTTCCCTCTGGCCGGTCTGTGATCAGAAGGCTGGTTTTTCTTTATCCTATCGTTGCAACGATAACAGCTTTTATCGTATGCATCCTGTTTTCCGCTTCATCGAATACTTTTGAATGTCTGCTTCTGAATACTTCGTCTGTCACTTCTCTTATATCGTATCCCAGCTCTTTCTGTTCTCTGGCCATATCAGTTTCAAAGTCATGGAAAGACGGCAGGCAGTGCAGGAAGATCACGTCAGGGTTTCCTGTCTGCTCCAGCATTTCCATAGTCACCTTGTAAGGGGTGAGCAATTTCACTCTTTCCGGGATCTCGGCCTCTTCGCCCATCGAAGCCCAGATATCAGTGTATATCACGTCTGCGCCTTCGAGGCATTTCGGATCCGATGACACCTCTATCACAGCTCCGGTCTCCTCAGCCACTGCATTGACCTTTTCGAGTATCTCGCTGTCGAGCTCTGCCGCGAGCGTGTCAGGGCCGTAAGCCACATAGTGCATGCCCATCTTCGCACATCCGTACATCCACGCATAGCTCATGTTGTTCCTGATGTCGCCGCAGAATACCACTTTGACCTTGCTGAGAGGCTTGTTCACATGCTCTTCTATCGTGAGCATGTCCGCAAGTATCTGAGTAGGATGATCGACGTCCGTCAGTCCGTTCCACACAGGCACTCCCGAAAATCTCGCGAGATCCTCGACAACAGACTGCTCGTATCCTCTGTATTCTATGCCGTCAAAGAATCTTCCCAGGACCTTGGCCGAATCCTCGAGACTCTCTTTCTTTCCCATCTGCGAGCTCTTTGAGTCCAGAAAAGTGACATTTGCACCCTCATCGTGGCAAGCGACTTCAAAAGAGCATCTTGTTCTGGTGGAAGTCTTCTCAAAAAGAAGCACTATGTTCTTTCCTTTCAAAACTTCGGTCCTTATCCCCGCTCTTTTCTTCGCCTTCAGATCGCGGGCCAGATCGAGCATGTACCTGATCTCCTCAGGTGTGAAATCCATAAGTGTTAAAAAACTTCTTCCTTTTAAGTTTACTGCCATTTTAAAAATCTCCTTATCTTAAAATTATTTATCTTCGCTTTATATGCCACTATAATAACATATTATCCCCCGGACGAGCCGTTTTTATCAGTAAAATGCCGGATATCCGGCGCTTTCCATATGCTGCATGCAGAGGCTAATCCTGCACTCTTTTTCCGTGGAACTGATAGTAGCACACTTCAAGTCTGCCGTTGTAGAGCTTCCTCCTGCGCTCCGCCTTTCGCCCCATGACTTTTTCCTCGGCTTCTTTATCGGTGGTCACCATGAAAAGCGACCAGTCGGGATGTTCTGTCATAAAGCCTCCGAGAGCCTTGTAGATAGCTTCTATCTGCTCGGCTTCTCCGATCCTCTCGCCATACGGAGGGTTCGTTATTATGATGCCGTTTTTTCCGACAGCTCTGAGATTTGCCACATCGTTTCTGCCAAAGACTATACAGTCGTCCACGCCCGCCTCCCCGGCGTTTTCTCTCGCAGCCGAGACTGCTTTTTTGTTTATGTCAAAGCCGTAGATCTGCAGTTTTTTGTCGTATCTTATAGCCTCGAAGGCAGCTTTTTTCTCTTCCTTCCAGATGCTCTCGTCTATGAGCTCCCAGCCTTCGCAGGCGAACGATCTGTTCAGTCCCGGGGCTATGTTCCTGCCGATCATCGCCGCTTCGACCGGTATCGTTCCCGATCCGCAGCATGGATCTATCAGTATCCTGTCGGCATTCCAGAACGACAGCTGTATCATAGCCGCAGCAAGCGTTTCCTTGATAGGCGCCGCAACATCCGCCTGTCTGTATCCGCGCTTGTGAAGGCCTGTCCCGCTGGTGTCGACGGTAAGCGTCACCCTGTCCTTTAGCAGTGTCGCTTTCACGGTATATTCCGCTCCTGTCTCTTCAAAAGTCTCTATGCCGTAAGTCTCGCCGAGCCTGTCGACGATCGCCTTCTTGACGATCTTCTGACACGCCGGTACGCTGTGAAGCTTTGATTTTACCGATGTTCCCGTCACCGTGAACCTGCCGTCCGGCGGTATCAGCTGCTCCCACGGTAGAGCTTTTGTCTGCTGAAAAAGCGCCTCGAACTCATCCGCCCTGAATTCCGCCATTTTGAGAAGCACTCTGTCCGCGCTCCTCAGCCATAGATTCGACCTGACTATCGCTCGCTCGTCTCCGAGATAAGTGACCTTGCCGTCCTCTGTCTTGAGCACCTTGTAGCCCAGAGCCTCCACTTCCCGCCTTACTACCGCTTCAAGTCCGAATGTTGCTGTTGCTATCAGTTCAAGTTTCATATATAAGTTTCTCTCCTGTTCAAACTGTTCCTGCTTATTATGTCTATATATTTAAGTGATTCTCCTGTTCCTCTGGCGACGCACAGATCCGCGTCTGCCGCCACGACTGTCCTGATCCCGGTCCGCTCCTGTATGCGTTTGTCGAGGCCTCTGAGATATGCCCCGCCTCCCGTTATCACGATGCCCATTTCGCCGACGTCTGCCGCAAGCTCCGGCGGCGTCTTTTCGAGCACGCTGTGTGTCGCCTCACATATCACATCCAGCGGCTCCTCGAGTGCCTCGAGCACCTCTTCAGACCCTACTTCTACAGTCCTCGGGAGGCCTGTGACAAGATCGCGCCCCTTGCACAGGGTTTTCAGCGGCTCCTCATCGGCAAACGCCATGCCCACCTCGCGCTTGAGCTTTTCCGCAGTCCTCTCGCCTATGAAAAGACTGTACTTCTTCCTCATGTATTTCACTATACAGTCGTCGAACCTGTCTCCTGCGACCTTGACCGATGCGCTGCTGACTATGCCGCCCATCGATATCACCGCGATATCCGTCGTGCCGCCGCCTATATCTATTATCATGATGCCTTCCGGCGCATTGATATCTATGCCTGCGCCTATCGCCGCGGCCACCGGCTCCTCTATCAGATACACGGCTCTGCCGCCCGCCTGCAGCGCGGCTTCCTTTACCGCGCGCTTTTCCACCTCGGTCACGCCGCTCGGCACGCACACCACAAGCCTCGGCTTGAAAAACCGGCTGCCGCCGCACGTCTTTTTTATAAAGTACTGCAGCATCTTCTCCGTCACGTCGTAATCAGATATCACACCCTCGCGAAGCGGCCTTATCGCAGCGATATTGCCCGGCGTCCTGCCGATCATGCGCTTTGCATCGCTTCCGACCGCCAGTATCTCATTCGTGTCTCTGTTTATCGCGACTACCGACGGCTCCTCGAGCACTATCCCTTTGCCGTCCACATATATCAGCACATTTGCCGTCCCGAGATCGATCCCGACTTCTTCACCAAATACCATACTACCAACCCGCGATACCCAGTATTACCGCGAACTCCTTTCATTTTATCAGTTATTTATTAGTTTTGCCATACAAATAAAAATTACACTGAAAATCTAAAGCAAGTATATTTTGCCGATCCGTACATATATTGTTTTGACTGATAAAGTTAATTGATAATGGGGTGGTGAACTGTCAATACTATGAAAGATTATATCGAAGAGCGCGTGCTGGAGCTTGCCCGCTATATCATCGATACCGGAGCAACGGTACGCAGCACTGCAGCTAAATTCAGGATCTCAAAATCCACGGTGCACAAAGATATCACTGAAAGGCTCCGCGAGATCAACCCTGGTCTTGCAGCCGAAGTCAAAGAAGTCCTCGAAAACAACAAAGCCGAACGTCACATCAGAGGCGGTCTTGCTACCAGAGAAAAATATTTACATATCCATCACGACTGAATGCCTGCTGCAAAAGGCAAAATATAAGCTGCCTCACGTTTGAGAGACAGCTTTTTTGTCTGATTTCCTGTTTTAAGTGTTTTTTATCCGCGCCGTCCCGCCATCAGATCATCGATCACAAAAAATATGTAGCTGATGCCCAGGAACACGAACAGCGTAACGACCATCCCGATGTCCGGCAGGCTGAAGTACGGCAGCCTTTTCATGGAAAGTCCCATGTGGTTCACGACGAGCACGGCTGCATTGAACACGACCGGCAGTATCGCCCATATCACCGGACTGTACGGCGTGAAACCGCCTTTCCTGCAGAACAGCAGATAATCGAGGAAGACCATCACCGGCGAGATGAAATACATCAGGTATCCCGACACCGACAGGTCCACGGGAAGTGAAAATCCCGTACCGAATGTCATCAGATAATACACCGCGAATGTCACTGCCATATATATCGTCACCGCTCCGCGCAGCGTCCCCCGTTCATACCCGGGTCTTGCGATTATCAGGTATGCGAAGTACACGAGTGCCAGCGTGTTCGATATCACTGCAAAGTCGCCGAGTATCATGTCAGCCGACGGTGTGATGCTCATGAACCTGAGCACCAGTCCGGCCCCGCACACTATGATGAATATGACTCTGAATATTACTGCGATCGTATTGTTTCTGATATACATTATCTGCTGTATTCCTCCTGAATATACAATGCGTCTGCATGCAGCGGCTGCCGGACCTATCTCTTCCCGGCCGCAGTCTCATGCGCTGCTTTTATGAATTCCCTGAAAAGCGGATGAGCCTTGTTAGGTCTGCTCTTGAACTCAGGGTGATACTGTACTCCGACGTAATGCGGATGATCTGTCAGCTCTACCGCTTCGACCAGTCTGCCGTCAGGTGATGTACCTGCGATCTTCATTCCTGCGTCTTCGAATCTTTCGCGGTAGTCGTTGTTGAACTCGTATCTGTGTCTGTGTCGTTCTGCGATCTCGCCTGTACCGTACGCTCTCTCCATTATCGTGCCTGCTGTTATCTTGCACGGATATGCTCCGAGCCTCATCGTGCCGCCCTTAGGTATGTCGCCGTACTGGTCAGGCATGAAGTCTATGACCTTGTGAGCACAGTCTTCGCTGAACTCTCCGGAATCCGCATCCTTTATGCCGAGTACGTTTCTCGCAAATTCTATCACTGCGATCTGCATGCCGAGGCATATGCCGAAATACGGCACTTTGTTCACACGTGCAAATCTTGCAGCTGTGATCTTTCCTTCTATGCCTCTGTCGCCGAATCCTCCAGGAACGAGTATTCCGTCCACGTCTCCGAGAAGCTCTTCCGCAGTGTCTGCAGTCACGTCTTCTGCCTCGACCCACTTGATGTCGATATGGCAGCTGTTCTCATAACCGCCGTGCTTCAGCGCTTCAGCCACCGACAGGTATGCGTCGTGCAGCTTTACATATTTTCCTACTATCGCGATCTTCACGCACTCTTTTCTGGCCTTGATCCTGTCGACCATCGTCTGCCACTCCGTCATCTCGCACGGGCCTGCATCGAGTCCCAGCTCTCTGCATACGATCCATGAAAACTTCGCTTTTTCAAGCATCAGCGGTGCTTCGTAAAGCACAGGGATCGTCATGTTCTCTATCACGCAGTCAGGCTTGACATTGCAGAACAGCGAGATCTTTTCCCTGATGCTCTCGTCGATAGGCTCGTCTGATCTCATCACTATTATATCAGGTGATATGCCCATTGTCCTCAGTTCTTTTACTGAATGCTGCGTCGGCTTCGACTTGTGTTCGCCCGAGCTCTTCAGATACGGAACGAGCGTCACATGGATGAACAGGCAGTTTTCCTTTCCCTGCTCCAGCGATACCTGTCTGATCGCTTCCAGGAACGGCTGGCTCTCGATATCGCCTACCGTGCCGCCGATCTCAGTTATTATCACGTCCGCGTTGCTAGTCTTGCCTACGTTGTATATGAATTCCTTGATCTCATTAGTGATGTGCGGTATCACCTGCACGGTGCTGCCCAGATATTCACCTTTTCTCTCCTTGTTGAGCACGTTCCAGTAGACTTTGCCCGTCGTCAGGTTTGAATATTTGTTCAGATCTTCATCTATGAAACGTTCATAGTGTCCGAGGTCGAGATCTGTCTCCGCTCCGTCCTCCGTGACGAACACCTCTCCATGCTGATACGGACTCATCGTACCGGGGTCCACGTTTATATACGGATCCAGCTTCTGCGCCGAGACACGAAGCCCCCTCGCCTTGAGCAGCCTGCCCAGCGATGCCGCTGTGATTCCCTTTCCGAGTCCCGAAACGACTCCACCTGTTACAAATATATACTTTTTCATGCACCCCACCTGCTTTCTTTGATAAATACGTGTGACTTCATATCATAAATGATATCTGCTATATAATAAAAATGCCCAAAATAAAAAAGATAAGGTTTCGGGCGTTCAGATGGGGATAAATAATCCAGACCCCAACTCATTGCCGTCTTCCTTATTCTTGATATCTTTGCGCACAAAATTTACTTTGATATTATACATCAAAACCATTTTGCGCGCAACTTATTTTATCAAAAAATTTCAGATTTTCAGATCGATCACGGATCCGGCGAGATCCGGCGAGATCCACAGGCAGCCAAGCCCCGGATGTTCAGAAAACATCCTGCGCCGCTTCATGCCTGCAGTTCTGCCGCGCCCCGTTCCTTCCTATTACTCTTGCTCGCTCATTTGATCTCCATGACCTTAGAGAACCTGTTTCCCAGTACATCGTATCCGGTCACGCTGACGATCCTCGCCCCATTCGCTGACGCGCTCCCGCCGCTGCTGTCCGCTAAAACGGCGGCATCCGCCGGATCACCGGCACTGCCGGCACTATTGTTATGGTTTCCGGGATCGCATGTGCCTGCTGACATGCCGGCCTCACAGCTCCGCTCTTTTCCTGATATGATATTTTCCGCCCGATGCACGCGGCCGTCGTATGCCGTATCGATGCTCCAGAATTTTATCAGGCTGAGCCCGTCTTCCTGCGCGTACTTTTTAAGCTTTGTAGCTGACTTCGGCTCACACATGCCGCTGTAAAGGCCACACGCGCCTGCCTTCCCGGGTTCTGATGCGCTGCCCGGCTCTGATGTGCAGTCAGTTGCTGATGTTACGCCCGGCTCTGCCATATCGACCGCAGTACCTGGCGTCCCGGCATCCTCCAGCCCGTATCCGGTGAGCTCTATCCTGCCGTCAGCAGCCTTTACCGTGAGCTCGCCGTACACATCCGGTGCTCCAGCCGAACGTTCTGCCGCTTTTGCCGCGATCCTGCCACATCGTTCACCCGGATATTCTCCGCGCGCTACAGCAAACACCGCACCGCACGAGCCCATCCTTTCTATCTGCGCCGCCGTGCCGAGACGGCTCTCATCACACATGATCCATCGTCTCCCCATCTTCTGACACACTGCGCCCAGCGTCCCCGAGCCCGCAAAAAGATCAGCGCATATATCGCCCTCGCGGCTGCACGAGCTTATTATCCGCTCCAGCAGCGCCTCAGGCTTCTGCGTCGCGTAGCCGTTCCTCTCTGCAGATGTACGCCCTACCATGTCTATGCTCCACACGTCTTTCATGTTCACCATAGTGTACCATCCGATATCGTCGCAGAATTCCTCCACGCCTTTGAAATGATACGGCTTCAGCTCGCGGTTGTACGACTTTTCCCTGAGCGGCCGGAAGCTGTACTTCCTGCTTTTGCTGTAAAAGAGCAGCGTATCATGCTTCTTTGCAAAACTGCGCTTTGTCGCTCCTCCTGACTTGTAGTTCCATACAACTTCGTTCACGAAATTCTCCGGTCCGAATATCTCGTCCAGTATCAGCTTCACGTAATGCACGCTGTGCCAGTCGAGATGCACCCACAGACATCCCGTTTCAGAGAGCAGATCCCTCATCATGAACAGGCGCGCCGTCAGCATCTCGAGATACTCCCCGATACTGCGGTTCCATCTGTCATCATATGCGCCGACCTTCAGAAGTCCCGAATCACCCAGCTTTTCCGAATCGAGCCGCACCGACGCCTCATATCTGCTGCCTGAAAAAAACGGCGGATCGACATATATCAGCTGCACCTTTCCTCGCATATCTTCATTCCTCAGAAGATGCATCATGTACTCCAAATTGTCGCCTGACGCGATCTTTCCATCGATATCGACGCTCCGATCAGCGCTGCGCGCCTTTTCACGACTGCCGTCACCGCCCGATGCAGCAGCACTGCAGACCTTTGCACCTGCACCGTATACCTCGCATACTGTAAAATCCGGCTGCTGCCCGCCGGCCGAAATCATTTTGACCGACTCCCCGTACTGCTTCCTGCCTTCTTCGAACGCGCGGAGGACCTCTCGCATTATACTCATCTCAGCAGCACCTCCACGAGGTCTTCACGGCCGGCCTTCTGCAGCGCCTTTATGACCGTTTTGCGGTTCTCACGCTTATTGAAATGCATCAGCGCCCGCTGCATCTTCTTTTCCTCTTCGGTTTTTGCCACATATACCTTTTTCATCGTGAACGGATCCATCTCAGTATAGTACATGCATGTCGCCAGAGTCCCCGGTGTCGGGTAAAAATCCTGCACCTGATCCGGCACGAATCCCGTCTCTTTCATGTAAAGCGCCAGCTCTACGGCATCCTGCAGCGTACTGCCAGGGTGCGAGGAAATGAAGTACGGTATCATGTACTGTTTCTTTCCCAGCTTTTTGTTCATCCTGCTGTATTCCGCGCTGAATCTGTCAAACACTTCCTTTGCAGGCTTCCTCATGTTCTTCAGCACTCTCGGCGAGATGTGCTCCGGCGCCACCTTGAGCACTCCGCTGACATGATGCATGCAGAGTTCCTTCATGAAGCTCTTGTCTTTGTCCGCGAGCATATAGTCGTATCTTATACCTGATCTTATGAATACTTTCTTGATGCCGTCGAGTTCGCGCACCGCTTTCAGCACGTCGATATATTCGGTATGATCGGCTTCAAGCTGGCTGCATGGCTTCGGGAACAGACAGTCCTTGTGCTGACACATGCCGTACTTTTTCTGTTTTTCACACGACGGATTGCGGAAATTCGCAGTCGGCCCGCCGATGTCATGGATGTATCCCTTGAATCCATCCTGCTGCTTCAGCAGTTCTGCCTCCTGCACTATCGATTCCTTGCTCCTGCTCCTGACTTCTCTGCCCTGGTGATATGTGATCGCGCAGAACGCGCACCCGCCGAAGCATCCGCGGTTTGCCGTTATGCTGAACTTGACTTCTTCTATCGCAGGGACTCCGCCCTCTTCTTCGTATGAAGGATGGTAGTCGCGCATGAACGGCAGCTCGTACAGTATGTCCAGTTCATCGCGCTCCAGAGGGGGCTGCGGCGGGTTCTGGACAATGTAACTGTTATTGTCGTAACGTTCTATCAGCCGTCTGCCGTTTACGGGTTCGTTGCTCCTGTACTGAAGTGCAAAGCTCCTGCAGTACTCTTCCTTCGAGGTTTTTATGGACTCGAAATCAGGAAGGATCACGTCGTCATCCTGGATATACGGATCCTTCATCCTCACGCATGTGCCGTTTATCCACGTTATATCCTGAGCCTGTATCCCGGCTTCGAGAGCTTCAGCGATCTCTACACACGCATGCTCCCCCATCCCGTATATCAGTATATCGGCTCTGGAATCCATCAGTATCGATCTCCTGACCTTGTTGTCCCAGTAGTCATAATGTCCCAGTCTCCTGAGGCTGGCTTCGAGCCCGCCTATTATCACCGGCACATCTTTATAAGCTTCGCGTGCACGGTTGCAGTAGACTATCACCGCGCGGTCCGGCCGCCTGCCGCTTTTGCCGCCCGGCGAATATACATCTCTGCGCCTCCTGTGCTTGAACACCGAATAGTGGTTCACCATCGAATCCACGTTGCCGCTGTTTATCAGAAACCCGAGTCTGGGTTTTCCGAAGCGCCTGAAATCATGCGCATCATCCCATGCAGGCTGTGACAGTATCGCCACGCGGAACCCGTGCGACTCCAGCACTCTGCTGATTATAGCCGTTCCGAAGGACGGATGATCGACATACGCATCTCCCGTCACCAGCACGAAATCGACCTGATCCCAGCCTCTCTTTTTCATATCTTCTTTATTTACAGGTAAAAACATAAAACACCGCCCGGATGCGCCGCATCCCCGCACCGGCTGCCTTGCAGCTGCTGATATGCACGCATCATATAAAACGATAGCCCGCTTAACATATATGTAAGCAGGCTATCATAGCATCAATTCCTATTTATTGAAATACATCATTTGTACCGCATCATTTGCGCAGCACTTATATTTTTGTAGTGTACGACAGCTTGATCCAGTAGCCGTTGCTCTTGAGCTTGCCCCAGCCTCCGTCTGTCTCTACGATAGTATGCACTCCCGGAGATACGTATCCCTTTCTGGTATACGATGTTCCAGGGCCTGTCCTCATGTTGAGGTCGCTGTCTGTCACCTTGACATTGTACTCTGCATCGACAGGAGTAGTGTATTCAAGCTTGATCCAGTAGCCGTTTTCGCTCATCTGGCCCCAGCCGTCCTTGGTATCTATTATAGTGCACTTGCTGCCTATCAGCAGGAGTCCCTTGGAGCTGTAGTTCGTTCCGGGACCTGTCCTCATGTTGAGTGCAGCGGTATTTACCTTTACCTGATAGCTGCTGCCGGTATTTCCTCCGCTGTTTCCGCCATCGTCACTCACCTTCGTCGTGTATTCCAGGCATACCCAGTAGCCGGTCTCCTGAACGAGTCCCCAGGTTCCCGTAGTCTTGACTATAGTATAGGTTCCCGGATTGATATATCCTTTTCTCGTGTATGATACTCCCGGACCTGTTCTCATATTGAGATTTACAGTCGTGATGCTCACCTTGTAGTTCGTGTCAGTTCCTGTATCTACAGTATCACTCGGCTTCGTCTCTACTTTCGTAACATAGCTTTTGCATACCCAGTAGCCGCTGTCAGCGAGTCTCACCCAGTTGCCGCACTCACTGTCGACCTTGTATGTACCCTGCTTGACATATCCGATCCTTGTATATTCAGTGCCCGGGCCTGTCCTCATGTTGAGGTCACTGTCTGTGATCTTTACGCTGTAGTCGACGCTGACGGTCTCATCAGGAGTCGACGTGTCATCTGTTATATATATGTATCCCTTGAGACTGCTGCTCCACGGAGTACCGTAATGGAACACGATATCCGATGCCGACGCAGGCCTTGATGATGAAAGCGTCCAACTCGACTCCGATACATACGGCTGGCCGTTGACTACTTTTTCAACGATCGCTACATGCGTGCTGTAGCATGCGATAGCTCCGACCTTAGGAGTGCTTCCGTAAGGGTAGTAGTTTCCTTTTTTGTTGATGTCCCACCATCTCGACGCATCCCATCGGAAGTTCGAGTTGAAGGTCCTTCCCAGTATCTCGCTGGCACGGCCGTACGCATACCACGTGCAGTTTCCCGTAACATACTTTCCGTCGCTTCTCTTCACCTGATTAGGTCCGTATCCGGAGCTGTAGAATATATTGCTGTTAGTATAGTAATATGCAGAACCTGCCGCTGAACCGTATTCCGGTACAGTAGTCCTTGCGCTGAAAGCCGCTTCACTTTCCGTTGTCATTGCCGGCACCACGATCGCCGCTGCGATCATGAAAGACAATATCAAAGAAAAAACCTTCTTCATCTCTCTTCCTTTCTCAAGTGTCATGATCTCATAATAAATACTATTCCATATGAATGCTGCCAATATCGACAAATCTCCCGATATCGTGATTCGTAAAAAATTATACCATCTTAAAATGCGTGATTACAACAGCAAATTCCAAGAAAATTCCAAAAACATATAAAAAGCGGTGATGATATCTTTCAATATCATCACCGCCTGGCAAACATTATCTATATGTTGTATGTTTATCCAAGGAACTGCTCCACAGCAGCTTTTACATCATTGCCGTCTGCAACTCCCTTGACTTTAGGCATCGTCGCTCCCATGAGCTTGCCCATGGACGCTTTGCCGCTGCCCTGTTCCACACCCATAGCCGCTGCAGTCTCCTTCACGATATCCGCGATCTCATCTGCGCTGAGCTGCTTAGGCATGTACTCTGTAAGAACTTCGATTTCTGCGTTATAAGCATCTATAAGATCCGTTCTACCGGCTGATTCAAAATCAGCGAGGGCGTCTTTTCGCATTTTCACCTGTTTGGCTAAAATGGATGCAATACCTGCATCGTCGATTTCTTCCCTGTTATCCACTTCGAACTGCTTTATAGCAGCTCTTACAAAGCTTATAGTGTCCTTGCGGACTTTCTGCTTGTTCTTCATCGCTTCCTTAAAGTCAGCGTTAAGTCTCTCTTTTAAGGTCAATTAAAACACCTCTTATTCCGGTCTGTCTGCGAACTAGTACTTCTTAGCCTTTTTTCTTGCAGCTTCAGACTTCTTTTTTCTCTTTACGCTTGGTTTCTCGTAATGTTCTCTCTTTCTGAGCTCAGACATAACTCCGTCTCTTGCGCAAGATCTCTTGAATCTCTTTAAAGCGCTTTCTAAGCTTTCGTTTTCTCTTACTATTACCTGTGCCATTTCCCGTTTCACCTCCTGACTTTACAGAAATCTTTGTAAACCTAAGAACGGCTTGCCTATAACGTTGCTATTATACTATTTTATAAGACGTTATGCAAGATTTTTTTATTCATAAGGCGGTTTAAATATCAGCGTGTGCGATTTACAGATCGCTGCCCTTTTCCACGGCGTCCCCGCCTGACTCCGAAGCTGCGCCGGCGCCTTCCGCCTGCTGTTTTTCGATTTTCACGCCTATCCTGTCTATACGTCTCCTGTCCATTGCCAGGACGGTGAACGTCACCTTTATATTTTTGCCTTCCACCGAAACATCTTCACCTTCAGACGGGATCTTGTCGAAAATATTCAGGAGCAGGCCTGCTGCGGTCTCGCATTCGTCGGCCTTGTCGGGTTCGAACCCCATCAGCTCGATCAGCTCCGCCACAGGGAGCGATCCGTCTATCAGGAAGCTGTCATAGCTCAGGAACACTACCTCCGATTCCTCGTTCTGTATGTATTCATCATCCAGACTTCCGAAGATCTGCTCCATCACATCGGAAAAGGTCACGATACCTGCCGTGCCGCCGTATTCATCCACCGCAAGCACGAATTTCGAGTCCTTGTCCTGCATGATCTGAAGAAGCCTCTCGACAGGAAGCGTCTCGGACACCGCGATGATCTCCCTCACCGGCAGATTCTCATAGTTCGTTCCGCTGATCTTCTCGTCATTCCAGTAAAGATCCTTTATATGTATGAAGCCTTCTATGTGATCCTTGTCTCCGCGGCATGCGGGATATCTCGTATACTTGCATCTTTTTATCATCTCGAGATTCTCCCTGTACGGGAGATTCAGGTCGAAGCACTCCATATCCGTTCGCGGCGTCATTATCGAGCACACGTCCTTGTTGTACATTTCGAATATGTTGTCCACGAACTCATTCTGTTTCGGATCGATCAGACCGCTTTTCGTGCTTTCGTCGATCAGCAGCTGGATCTCTTCCTCTGTATATACCTCCTGCTCTGTGGGATCGTCATGCCCCATCAGCTTCATGACTCCGTTCGTGACCGAGTTGAACAGCCACATCACCGGTGCCGTTATCCGGTAGAACCATACGAGCGGCAGAGCTGTAAAGCGCGCGTAGCGGTCCGTCGAAAATATCGCAAGAGATTTAGGTATCAGCTCGCCGGCCACTATATGGAGCGCTGTCACCAGTGCGAATCCCACCGCTACAGCTATCGCTGAAACTGCCGATTCAGGTATGTTCAGCATCGCTACAGCCGGACGTATCAGCTCGGATACAGCCGGTTCTCCCAGCCATCCGAGAGCAAGTGAAGCCAGCGTTATACCGAGCTGGCATGCCGAAAGATATGCATTTACATTATTAGCAACGAGAAGAGCCGCTTTCGCTCCGCTTTTTCCTTCCTCCTCAGCTATCTGCAGCTGCGACTTTCTCACTCTGACGAGAGAAAATTCGGCTACCACGAAAAACGCGTTCATCAAAAGAAAAAATACTACAAGAACAAGACTTAGTGCCACTGACACAAGATGCCTCCTTTTGTTCAAAACATTAACATATATAAAATTTGTCTATTATTTTACCATCTTTCACCTGTCCGTGCACCTGTATTTTGCAAAACGTGCAGCTGATTTGCAGAAATATCTGCTTTACTTGCTGTCTTGACACCTTTAAAGACATTTGTCTTGTTTATTTTCCTGTAAAATGTTATACTCTTTACAATTTGACGTACAGCTTATCATGGTATCCGGTACTGCAGGATACGCTTCTGCCGGCGGATACCGACAAAGGAGTTTATATCATGAATGAAAAGATTCGCAGGATACAGGATCTTAAGAAAGAAAAAAACGCAGTCATCATGGCTCATTACTACGTTCCTGATGAAGTTCAGGACATCGCAGACTACATAGGCGATTCATACTATCTCAGCGACATGGCGACCAAGGTCGACGCTGACATCATCGTGCTCTGCGGTGTGTCTTTCATGGGTGAAAGCGCGAAGATACTCAATGCAGGGAAAAAAGTGCTGATGCCGGCCGCTGATGCCGACTGTCCTATGGCTCACATGGCCGATGTGGAAAGGATACAGGAAGTACGATCCGAATACGAAGATCTGGCTGTAGTCTGTTATGTGAATTCCACAGCTGAGCTGAAGGCACACAGCGACGTATGTGTCACTTCGTCGAATGCGCTGAAGATCGTAAAGGCTCTGCCGGAAAAGAACATCTATTTCATCCCCGACCAGAACCTCGCACATTACATAGCAGACCAGCTCCCTGAAAAGAATTTCATCTTCAATGACGGATACTGCCACGTGCATCACAATCTCCTGCGCGAACAGGTCATCGAAGCGAAAAAGGCACGTCCCGATGCTCTGCTGCTCGTACACCCGGAATGCCGCCCTGAAGTCACTGAACTTGCAGACTATGTGGGAAGCACATCCGGCATCATCAACTATGCGACAGAAAGCGATCACAAAGAATTCCTCATTTCCACCGAAATGGGCGTTTTCTATCAGCTCAAAAAGAAAAACCCTGACAAGATATTCTACACTGCCGGAAACATGCAGATATGTCCGAATATGAAAAAGATCTCTCTTGACAAAGTCATCGACGCCCTCGAAAACGAAGTCACTGAAGTCATAATGGACGAAGGATTCATGAAAAGAGCTCACGCTCCGATGAAGCGGATGCTGGAGCTTTCTGAGTAAAGCAGAAAGAAGGTCTGAGATATCATGAAAAACAAATATGATGTTATAATCGTCGGGACAGGTGTAGCCGGATGCTTCACCGCTCTGCATCTTCCCGGAGATATGGAAATACTGATGATAACAAAAGGTGATCTTGAAGAAAGCGATTCGTTCCTCGCCCAGGGAGGCATATGCGTTCAGAAAAGCGACGATGACTACGACAGTTTTTTTGAAGATACCATGCGCGCCGGTCACTACGAAAACCGTGCGGAATCCGTGGATTTCATGATAAGGAACTCTCGAAGAGTGATCCGGGAGCTCATCGGCTACGGAGTGGAATTCGAAAGCGATTCCGGGCATCTCTCATTTACCAGAGAAGGCGCTCACTCGACGAACAGGATACTCTACCACGACGATATCACCGGCCGTGAGATAACAAACAAGCTCCTGTCGCAGGTCGGTAGACGAAACAATGTCACAGTCGTGACCAATACCACAATGGTCGATATCCTCTGCCGCGACAACACATGCGACGGCATACTGCTGTCTGACGCCGGCGGCGAGCTCCGCGCCGTATTTGCATATAATGTAATGTGGGCATGCGGAGGCATAGGAGGGATATACAGCAATTCGACCAATTTTTCGCATCTGACCGGGGATGCTCTGGCCATATCGCTCAGGCACGACATCAGACTGAAAAACATCAGTTATATACAGATACACCCTACTACGCTGTTCTCGAAGCAGCACGAGCGGAGGTTCCTGATCTCGGAATCTGTCAGAGGCGAGGGTGCACAGCTTTACGACAAAAACGGGAACAGATTCGTCGACGAGCTCCTTCCGCGCGACGTCGTCTCCAAGGCGATATTCGATCAGATGGAAAAAGACGGCACAGAGCACGTATGGCTGTCGCTCCTTCCGATAAAAAACATCGACGTGAAAAAACGCTTTCCGAACATCTATGAAAAGTGTATGCAGGAGGGCTATGACATAACGAAAGAATGGATCCCTGTAGTCCCTGCACAGCATTATTTCATGGGCGGGGTCGATGTCGATCTCAACAGCCGCACATCGATGGAGCATCTGTACGCGGCAGGAGAGACATGCTGCAATGGTGTTCACGGCGCCAACCGGCTCGCCAGCAATTCACTTCTGGAAAGCCTGGTGTTCGCGGAAAGTGCAGCCATGCACATGACCGCTCAGCGGTCTGCAGGCAAAGACAGTCCGTCTCGATACGAGGGATACGCGGACCTTTCTCTTGATGAGATCGCCGATGTATACGGACTGGATCTGCATGAATATCTCGATATGGCGGCATACTCGGAAAACAGCAAGAAACAGATACTTGAAGCCATCAAAAAGGACAGAAAGGAATCAGCATGATAGATGAAATAACTATGCGCACCAATATGGATCCGCTGATCGCATCAGCTCTGCGCGAAGACATCTCTTCGGAGGACGTATCCACTAATTCAGTAGTGAAAAGCAGCAGCCGTGCTTCCGCGCAGCTTCTCTGCAAGGGAGACGGCATAATCGCAGGTCTCGATGTATTCAGCAGAGTCTTCAGTATGCTTGACGACAGCACTGTTGTTAATGCATTCGTTTCCGACGGCGATGCGGTCACTGCAGGACAGCATATCGCTACTGTCGAAGGCAGTGCACGCGCGATACTGTCCGGTGAACGCACAGCGCTCAATTTTCTTCAGAGAATGAGCGGGATAGCCACTTATACAAACGAAATGACACGCATGCTGGAAGGTACGGGGATAAAGCTTCTCGATACGCGAAAGACGACCCCTAACATGCGCATATTTGAAAAATATGCCGTAAGAGCCGGCGGCGGTCACAATCACAGATATAATCTGTCTGACGGTGTGATGCTCAAAGATAACCATATCAATGCAGCCGGAGGCGTCGCTGCTGCTGTAAAGAGAGCCAGAGAATACGCACCGTTCGTACGCAGGATAGAAGTCGAAGTCGAAGATCTGGAAATGCTCCGCGAGGCTCTCGAAGCCGGAGCAGACATCATAATGCTCGACAATATGACTGATGATGATATGAAAAAAGCAGTCGAGATGATAGACGGCCGTGCAGAGACCGAATGCTCCGGAAATATCACCAGGGAAAACATCGCAAGGCTCGCCGACATAGGCGTCAACTACGTTTCCAGCGGAGCACTGACTCACTCCGCACCAATCCTCGATCTTTCACTGAAAAACCTGAAGATCATCGACTGACCGCGTATGAAAGCGCTCAGTCGCCATGTCATTGATCTCAGCGATATCTGCCATATATATCAAAGATAAGAAAGAAAAGGCTGTATCCGACCGCCGGTGTCATCTCTGACACCCGGCACTGCCGGCATACAGCCTTTTTTCATCATTCTGCTTCTTGTCTTTTATCCCGTCATCAGCCCGGCGGCCATGTCATCTTTCGTTTTCCTAAAAGATGAAAATGAAGATGCTTTACGGTCTGAAGACCGTCTTCGCCGCAGTTGTTCACAAGTCTGTATCCGTTTTCCAGACCGAGTGTCGCTGCTATCTCCTTCACCTTGGTCATTATGTATCCAAGCAGTTCACTGTCTTCTTCAGTGACGTCATCCAGAGATGTGATATGCTTCTTCGGTATTATCAGAACGTGTACCGGTGCCTGTGGGTCCAGATCGTGGAAACAAAGTATCTTATCGTCTTCATATACCTTGTTCGACGGTATCTGCCCCTCGCCTATCTGGCAAAAGATGCAATCGCTCATGATCTCACTTCCTTTCTTCTTGCTGTCGTTATGCCATATTATATCACATTATCGACTTGCATCCGGTACAGTTTATATTTTTTGATGCAGTTTTTTGCCGGCTGTCCTGCGTGCAGGCGACACGATGATAAAAGCCGCTGCCGCAGCGGCTGCCGCGCACAATGACACAAGCATAAGCAGTACGCTGAGGCTGCTTGTTTCGCCGGTGTCAGGTTCGGTGCCGTCCTCACCAGCAGTGAAATACCATATATTTGCGCCATCTTTCAACTGGCATCGGTTGTCTGCCTCATCCGGAAGCGATGCGGTGATATCCAGCCTCTGCTCTTCACCTGCGCCCAGCTCTGCAATTAGCCTGTATTCATCAAGCCTCCTGTCCCCTATCGGGCCGCTGTAGAAATTCTGCGCATTTCCTGCCGACATGCTGCCGTCATTCTTTCTGCTGCAGATTCTCAGCTGCATGCTCTGGGACAGTTCCGAGCTGTCATATACGGCTTTGAAAAATACTTTGACTTTGCGGTTTCTCTCGTTTCTGATAACAAGACTACCGCTTCTTTCATCCCCGGGCATGAATACTCCGTCTGTCAGCTCACTGAACATTCGATCTTCGGAAACCGATATCCCCGAACTCCTGTCGCAGACTATCTTAACTGCGCCCTGTCCTGAAACCGGCACGTTTTCTCTGACTGTATACTGCCCTCTGACTTCGGATCTTTCGACCGCCACATCTCCCCACGGCGCTTCTGACTCGAAATCCGGATATATGTTTTTTGCCTGCACTGCATCGGCTACGACTCTTACTTTCAGCCTGTTTTCTTTTCTGTAGTCCCAGTCGTCAGGGATCTCGAAGCCTCTGCACAGCTCCGCAGTCTCATCACACGCGAGCCTCTCGGTGCAGTACATATATCCTCCGGCCTCTTTCCACCTGCTGTCAACACCGTACAGATATTTTGAGATATTTATATCGTCTCCGGCACTCTCCGCTTCCAGCCTGACTCGTATATATGATTCCTCTGCCCTGTTCGTTATGCGCGGTATATATGAAACGACTGAATCAAGATCCGCAACGGTCAGTTCGCCTGCCGGTACCAGCTCGCCGTCCCTCTCCTGTAAACACTCCGCTTCAATGTTTACGCCGCCGGAGCTGAAGCTATTGGCCACCTTTGCAGAAGAAACATATGCCGCATACACGAGCGTTCCCGTGAGCGCAGTCATCAGCAGCACGGCGGCAGCAATGAACTTTCTGCGCGATATCTTCATCTGTGCTTTCATCACTCCGCCTCCTTCAGTCTGTTTATGATGATATCAGTATGCGACAGCCTTCCCCAGTCGCTTTTCGCATTTTCAAAGCATACGCTGATATAATCCGCACCGAAACCATCCTGACCGGGCTTGTACTCGCTCAGCCTGAGCGGCGCCTTCACTGCTTTCTTCGCAGAATCCGCAACAGTCACCTCGTCACCGTGATATCTCGACTCTGCCAGCGTGTTGATGAACCTGAATGTATCGATTTCTTCCACTGTATAATCGTCTTCCGGCAGATATACCGGTGCATATCTGCCATAGATATATCCGTCACGGAGCACGAAGCATACACCGTCGCTGTCCATGTACGAGCCGTTTTTCCTGACCTCTCTTACAGCCTCGCTGCTGAACGTAATCGCTCTGTACCACGACTTTCCCGAGTCGCTGCCGGTTATCCTGAACAGGAATACCGGTTCGCCGTGAGCTGCCGTGAACTCATCCTTTGAGTCTTTCATCTTCTTTACTATCACCAGGCGAGGAGCCGGCACGTATCTCCACGTTCCCGTAAAAACTATATCCGCGTTTTCCACCGTTTTCTTTTCCTCATCCCAGGACAGTACCCAGGAGCCGTAAGGACTGCCGTCATCATCTCTGATCTCAAGCTTTTCACCTTCCGCAGGGCTCTCCTTTCTCAGCACTTCATCCCCCTGATAATATGTCTCACTGTCCGAAATGGCATATGCTCCTTTTGAAACGCTTATTTCCTCGGGCAGGCTCCGCCCCTGTGATCCGCTCACATATTCATATGAAACATGGTACGGCGTGTCCACTTTCAGCGACTGTTCATTAGTCTCCTGATCTATTCCCGATATGGTCGATCTCGCTGTATCGGTTATCACCGCACTGCCGCCTTCCGGGCTGTCCGCAGCTGCCGTTATCTCCAGCGTATACTGACTCCCGTCATAGCTGCTCTGAGACTGTATGAATCCGCTCGAAAACTCGAACTTCACTGTTCTTGAAGTTTCATCGTAGCTCAGTGTTCCTTTATCTGTGACATCACCGCCTGATTCGTCCAGGACCCTGGCTGATTTATACGAAAGTCCCTGCGGGACATCATCCGATATCACAAATTGCGTATATCTCGTTACCGTATCCACGAACAGTTTGCCTATATTCTGTTTCACATTTATCAGCACGTCTTCTCCCGGCTCATAGACATGCGAGCCGTCGATATACAGGGAAGGCTTTGGCAGCATCCCCGATCTGTACTGATTGTATATGAGCAGCTGCGTCCTGCAGTTCGTACCGTAAAATCTGCCCGTGAATTTTCCGTTATCAGTCGTTATATACAGTCCTGTCTTCGTATATGAATCAGTCCCGTTGGTTTCGAGCTGCGAAGGCGCGAAGAATCCCCCGTTCTGCTGTTTGAGCAGGCTACCCGGATACAGATACGCCGTGTTGTATCCCGAAACAGGCACGAATCCCTCTGCGACCGACGCGACATTCTGGAATGTGTCAAGATCCGTCACAGCCTGAAAGCACGGGAACTCCACCAGACTGCCGTCATCAGCATACGTTATCGTATACGAAAGGTCTGTCGTATGTGTCAGCTTGTACCTCGTTCCCGTAGTCTTGTGAGACGAAACATCGGTCACATCCGACCACAGACACAAGAACTCGCCGTCGCAGTTGACGATATTCGTATTAGTGCTGCCGGTCTGCACCAGCTTGTCCACATTGAGCTTTATGTCAACATATCTTCCGTTTATCTTTCCTGCATTCCTGTATATAACAGTCAGCGGATCTGTATAAGTCTTCGTCGATGAATCGTTCTTCGCCACGACAAAGCTTATGCACCCTTCTCCCGACCGCTTGTCCATAACAGTTATCACGTTTTTATACGCATCATTTATCGTCCACTCAGCATTGATATACCCGGTATCGAAGGTATAACCTGACGGAACTATGGCGCTGCTGTCCGGAACTGTGCCTGTCGCCACAGCAGACACGGCAGATGTATACGTGATCAAAACCGCTGCAACAAGGCACACTGCCGCCAGCTTTTTCTGTATCGATCCAAATTTCATATCTGCACCTTCTTTCATCTGCCACTGAATGCGCTAATGACGTCAGAGCTGCCTTCCGACTGTACCGTTTCGCTGTAGCATATCATCCTGAAGCTGTCTATATCCTTTGCCGCAGTTATCTGAGTGAACAGAGGTTCCGTCACTTCTCCGGACCTGAGAACTTTCCTGTAGTAATAGTACCCGTCGTTCTGTTTCTCAGTCCATTCTCTGTCATTGAAATCTATCTTCAGAGACTCCGAAACGATCGGATCCTCCACCTCGGCAAATACTCTCACATAGCAGTCGACACTCCCTTCATTGCGCACTGCTACATTTTTTTCATACGTTTCCCCTGCCTTGAACGCATCATACTCATCAAATTTTTCTTCGATAGAGCTGATATTCTCCCCAACAGTGAAATCATTGTCCAGAGAATGACGGGCGATCAGCAGTGCCGCCGCCACGTCTGCCGATATCAGCAGGATCACCGCCATCAGTGCGACTGCGATACTCGCTGTCCCCGGCTGGTATTTGCTTTTCATCTCACCCACTTACCTCTCGCTCTATTTCATACCTCCTACGATCACTGCATATATGTCTAACGGATCCGTTAGATCAAGATCTTCCGTCTGTATTCCTCTCGAAATGACGTTTATGGAAATATCTTTGCCTTCAAGCTCTCCCTCTGTCATGTTTATGAATTTTACACTGCTGAACACAGGAGTCGTAGTCTCTTCCGGCTTCAGCGCCTTCATCGTATTATCCGCGTCAGTATATGCATAATAATACGTAGTGCTGTCGCCGTTTGACTGCTTTCTCATCAGAGTCCATCCCTCATTCGTCTCATAAGTGAACAGGTCCTGCATGAGAACCTCACTGAGACTGCCGTCATCATTCACTGTCCTGACCTCGCTTCTCGGCACGCTGACTTCCATGAACACGTATGCATCGTTGGCTCCGGTGTTAGTGATCTGAGGATCCTTCGGCACCTCTTTATCAGGAGTGATATCCTTACCTTTATCCGGATCCCATTGCGGTTCTTCCAGCTGTATGTCGATATTTCCGACCGTAAAGGTGTTTACCTTCTCCTCCCGATCTGTAAAGAATGCAAGCGTCGCACCCGCTGATGCAAGCGTCATCACCGCCAGTGCCGCCGCTGCGCACTTCCTGAACTTTGACTTCCTGTTTTCCATTTTTCCAATCACCTTTTTTTCCTCCTTTTTGACCGTGCCAGGGTCTTCGATCCCGGCCGCTTTCCGGGATCCGCGCCCGGATTTTAATGAATTTTTTACTATATCTGGATTATATATCCATTTACATTTTCTGTCAACGGTTTCTTGGAAAAAATTGTATTTTAGTGTCTTGTACCCTCTGTCACCTATGCCTGTCAAATACTCACAGCCAGACGTATACTGCGTTTTTTTGCAAAAAAAGAACTGCGGCTCTTTGCATAAAAGGCCGCAGCTTAGCGCCATCATTCCATATCATATTATATCGTGCCGATATTTTTTAATTCACTGTTAAAGGAGCTCTATTCAAGATAAAATATCCCATCCGGATCATAGATTTCCACATCTTCCTCGATCTCGATACCATAATGGTCGTAAATTTTCCCCCGGGCATCCATATCGATCCAGCGTTCATCCAGGTCTTTTTCACTCATCATACAGTGTCCGACGCATGCCGGATCATTAAAGTAGAATACATATCCGCCCTTCTTATCCTGGTAGCCGACGCATATGACCCAGTGTCCTTCCGTCAGATATGTATCTGCATCATTGGAATCTGTTGTATTATATCCGTCTCCTTCTTCTGACGAAGACCACGCCTGTATGCACATAAGCACAGGATGTCCCCGATCAAGTGCTGATATCAGATCGTCTGCCGTTCGCTTTTCTTTCGCAGATATCTTCACTTCATTCTCTTCAAAATACTCGACTATATTTTCCGGAGGAGTCCCTGCTTCCTCATTTGTCCCGAGTTCTTCTTCATATGTCGCCAGATTCAGGTCGCTGTTGTATGGATCGATCCAGTTCATCAGCATCTGCACACATGTCGTTCCGCAGGTATAGCCTCCGTACTGACGCAGATCCGGGATCTCGATAAAGACATCAGCTTCCTGTGTTTTGCCTGCATAAAGGCTCTGGGCCTGCTCGGTCTGCCCACGCTCTTCCTTTGCCGTCCCGCATGACGACAGGGACATGCACGCAGCTCCGGCGCAGACGGCTAACGTACACCATAAAACGAGCTTCAATATTCCATATGATTTTATTCCGCATGACTTTCTCATACGCACGCCTCCACAGTTTCTGATCTATCTGCTGATCATTTTTTCCAGTGATTCAACTCCGGCACAACCGCCTCCATATGCGCGCGGATCTGCTCTGCCGGCCAGTTCTCATTTGCCATATGTTCTACACAGAAATCGATCAGCTGCTCTTTACTTGTGTACTTGAACTCGCCATCGGTATAACACCACTTGCAGTACTCCTCATTAAAAGAACCGTCCGGCTCTCTGCTGGTAGTACCATCTTCAAGAGGCATGCCGCAGCACTGGCATACCAGTTGTCTCGGCGAGCCGAGCAAAGTGTTGATAGAAACATCAAAGAACCTTGAAAGCAGTTTCAAAGTCTCCACATTGGGCGTCGTTTCACCGTTTTCCCAGCGCGACACCGCCTGTCTTGTAACAAAAACTTTTTCTGCCAGTTCATCCTGTGAAAGCCCTTTTTCCGTTCTCAGGCTGTATAAAATATCCTTTGTATCCATATAGAGCACCTCCTTTATGCAACTTTAACACAGAACCTTTTCACAGACAAGCAACACGCTGTTGCTTATCTGATATGCATGCGATACCGCCGGATCTGCAAAAGCCTGATAAAACTCCGCCCGGAATACCGAAAGATGCGATTTTCTATTATAAAACCCGCAGGTCGTTATTTCCAATAACTGTCAAATATATGAAATCCGCGCTTTTTGGGATGTTTCGTAACATCTCAAATTTGGAAAAATTTATATATGAATATTTATGCATATTCGCAAGTATTTAGCTAATAATTATGCATGCAATTCACTAAAATCCCTGCAGGTTTCAGCTCAGCTGCAGCCTTTGCAAAACCTGCTGAAAGCCGACAGAAACCCATTTACGAAATCCACTGAAAACAGACACAAAAAATACAATGCACTGTATCAAAACACTCCTCTCAAGCATGATTTATATACATTTGCGATTTCCGAACTGATCGCTCAGACTCAAGCACACGTGCATAAACTTTGCATAAAAGCCGTATGCCGTCAGAGCGCAGGTTTCGCTGTAGCTGACGTGTCCGACAATCCTCACCGTAACAGATGACGCACGGCACTAAATCTTGCAAACGCTCTGCGATCTGGTGTATAGTTAAAACAAGCAAATCCAAGGAAAAAGGATCGGAGAATTATTATGGATCACGCATTTAGAAACGGACTTATTCTGGACGGGACCAGAGATATGAAAATACAGAAAGGGCTCTGCATCCTGGTGCATGACGGCATTATCGCTGATATCGTACCTGATACGGCAGATCTCGATCTCAGCGGCTACGATGTCATCGACCTTCACGGGCGTTACATACTTCCCGGGCTGATCAACATGCACGTACATCTCGCAGGCAACGGAAAGCCTCAGAAAAAGCAGCGCGATAACGAGAAGCTGGTTAAAAATATCATGAGCACCTCTCTCACCAGGGCGATCGCCTATAAAATGGTAGCAGGTTTTGCAAAGGACGAGCTTATGGGCGGCGTCACGACTATACGAACAGTCGGAGGACTCGCCGATTTCGATACACGTCTGCGCGACGAGATCGAATCAGGCGCCAAGACCGGTCCCCGCATCCTCGCCGCCAATCAGGGGATATCCGTTCCCGGAGGACACATGGCAGGATCCGTCGCCGTCGCTGCGGCAAGTATTCCGGATGCGCTCAGGCAGCTTGAGAAATCAAAGGAAGAAAAAGTCGATCTCATCAAGCTCATGATCACCGGCGGAGTGCTGGATGCTAAAGAAAAAGGTGTTCCCGGTGAAATGAAGATGCCGCCGGAAATGATTCGCGAGGTATGCAGTCAGGCACATGCAGACGGCTATCTTGTCGCTGCACACGTCGAATCTCCTGAAGGCGTCCGTGCCGCACTGGAAAACGGAGTAGACTCCATCGAGCACGGCGCTGAGCTCGATGACGATATGATAAGGCTTTTCAAAGAGCGCGGAGCGTTCCTCTGCACTACGATCTCGCCGGCCCTGCCGTACGCTCTGTTCGACCGTTCCGTCAGCAACGCGAGCGAAGTGGAGCAGTACAACGGCAACGTCGTTTTCGAAGGTATCGTTGACTGCGCGAAAGCAGCTCTTGAAAACGATATCCCTGTCGTTCTCGGCAATGACGTCGGCTGTCCATGGATCACTCAATACGACTTCTGGCGCGAGCTTTACTACTTCCACAGATACGTCGGCGTCTCCAACTCTTTCGCCATATATACCGCGACCAGCCGAAGCGCTGAGCTCGCCGGTATCGGGGATATCACCGGATCCATCGAGAAAGGAAAAGCCGCAGATATGATCGTCACCGCCGGGAACCCGCTGGAAGACCTTCGCGCTCTGCGGGATCTCGAGATGATCGTGGCAAGAGGCAGCATCATCGATCATCCGAAAATCAAAAAAAGAAAACAGGTGGAAGCAGAGCTGGACAAGTTCCTGTAGGAATCCATCTACCCACAAAAATACACCATCCGATCCGGCATGCCCGCTGTCAATCAGACATTGAGCACACCCATCGCCATGGTGTATTTTTTCTTGCATTCTATATCCCCGCTGCCGTTTCATCGGCCGTCGCTTTTTCAAAAAACCGTCACGTTCCGACTTCGCCCGTCACACCAGCTCCGCCGTCATGCCGTCTTCGAATGCTTCCTGCAGCCGTACCTTCACGAAGGTGTTGAGCATGCGTTCGGCGTCCTGCAGATCTTCATATTTTATATACGCTTTTATATAGTTTCCTGTGTACCCGGTTATCAGTTTTTTCTCCTCGTAGATCTCTTCCGCCAGCACTACCGCTTCGCTGCCGCTGTTTGCTGCAAAGAACTGCAGTGAGGCTTCCTTTCCTGCCTGATGGAGCGTCTCACTTCGCCTGTTTTTCACCTGCGGTGCGACATGGCCCTTCATCTCCGCCGCTTTCGTGAACGGCCTTTTGGAGTATTTGAATATATGCGTTTTACAGAAAGCGCACTCCCGCACGAGGCTGCAGCTTTCCTCGAAGTCCTTCTCCTTTTCCCCGGGGAATCCCACGATTATATCTGTCGACAGTCCGTACAGCGGATCGAACGACCTCAGCACATCCACGATCTCCATGTACTCTTCGCGATCGTACGGCCTGTTCATGTCGCGGAGCACGCTGTCGCTGCCGCTCTGCGCCGAAAGATGCAGGTGATGGCACAGCCTGCGGTATTTCAGCAGTCTTTTCACATAGTCCGCATTCACTACTGCAGGCTCCAGCGAGCTCAGTCTGATCCTGAAATCACCCGGCATCTCATCGAGCACCGCGATTATCTTCTCGACGCCGTACAGCTGCCCGGTCTCCTGCCTGTCAGCATTCGAGTTCCCGTCATCCGGACCGCCGGCATGACCTGCAGCTGCATCCACATGCTCGTCAGCTGCACATCCGACATCCGCACCGTTTCCTGCGCGAGCACGCGTGTCGCTTTCCATATCGTAAAGCGCAGTGTTTATGCCCGTCAGGACTATCTCCTTATACCCGGCGTCCACGAGCTGCTTCGCTTCGCTCACGATATCGCCGAGCGGTCTGCTCCTCACTCTGCCGCGCGCATACGGGATGACGCAGTAGGTACAGAACCTGTTGCATCCCTCCTGTATCTTGATATACGCTCTCGTCCTGTTCTCCGTGTTCGTGATCGTTCCCATGTCATCGTAGGCGTCCAGTTCCTCATAGCCTTTGATATGGATCTGGCGCTGCCCCTCCTGCATGAATTCCTCGACATATTCAGTCAGGCGGCTCTTTTCATTGGTGCCCGCCACTATATCGACACCCTCTACAGCCGACACTTCGTCCGGCTTGATCTGTGCATAGCAGCCAGTCACCGCGACCACGCTGTCGGGATTGAGCTTTTTCATTTTTCTTATGTACTGTCTCGACTTCTTGTCGGCCACCGATGTGACCGTGCATGTATTTATGATATATACATCGGCGAACTCCCTCTCGTCCACAACCTGATAGCCCTTTTCCCTGAATTTCTCCGAGATCGCCTCTGTTTCGTACTGGTTAACCTTACATCCTAATGTGTGGAATGCAACTTTCATCGTCTGTCCTCCCGCTGATCGTATTACAGGTAATTATAGCACACCCGCGGCATTCATAAAACAGCGGAAGTCTTCATATTTTTAATTAAAACACACAGGAGGTCTTTCATGGAAAAGAAAAGAGGCAGAGTCCTGGCGGCCGGCCTGACTATACTCTGCACAGCTCTGTCTGTCGCATTCTCGCTGATCGCGGCCGATATCCCGGCTATCACCGGCAAGCCGTCATCAGACGCAGAAAAACCCATCAGGTGGGTCGAATTCAACATTCCTTACGACGTGCTGAAAAAGGCCATGGACATCGATATCGAAACGTATGACGAACCCGTGCACGTAGACTGGACAGATGTCCTTGCATATCTCGGCGCCAGGTACGGAGGAGATTTTGCAGGATACAAAGCTGCCGACATGGACAGCTTCGTGTCCGATATAAAGGGCGGGCGTTCCGTCGCTGCGCTCACAAAAGACATGAAGTATTTCGATTACTACCACAAAGCGTACAGCGCTGTGCTCGGCGGCATGCTGGGCGAATATCAGATAAAGATCCCGGCTGACAGCACGTCAGCAAATCAGGGGCAGTCCGGACAGGATGCCGGCCGGGACGCCCGGGATCTTTCTCAGACTCAGGACGGCACGTGGAAAAAAGCATACGGCCTCAAAGCATTCTCGCCGATAGCAGACGGTTTCTATTACTCCGATTTTGACGACTTCGGAGAAAACCGCAGCTACGGATACAGCAGGCGCCATCTCGGTCACGACATGATGACAGAGACAGGCACACCCGTCATCGCGGTGGAAAGCGGCACGATCGAGGCTCTCGGCTGGAACCAGTACGGCGGCTGGCGGATCGGCATCAGAAGCTATGACAAGCAGCGGTATTACTACTACGCTCATCTGCGAAAAGATGACCCGTACGCCGATGACCTTTACATCGGAGCGGCCGTGACCGCAGGTGACGTCATCGGATTCACCGGGCAGACCGGCTACAGCCTCAAAGAAAACACGAACAACATCGACACACCTCATCTCCATTTCGGCATGCAGCTGATATTCGACGAAGACGCAAAGGACAGCCCGACGCAGATATGGATCGACCTTTACTCCATCACGAAACTGCTTTCATCACACAGATGCACCGTGATAAAAAACGAGGATACCGGCAGATACGAACGAAAATATCAGTTCATAGAAGAGAACTTCTACCTCAAGGAAAAAGAAGCATCTGCAGATGTCTCCGACTCCGACGAGATCGAGCTGCCTGTGATAATGTATCACGCGATACTGAAAGAAAACAAAAAGAACAACAAATACATAGTCTCACCTGATCTCTTCGAAAGAGACCTGAAATACATAAAAAAGAAAGGCTACACTCCTGTGTTCATGAAGGAAGTCATCGCATTCGCCGAAGGCAGCGGCACCCTGCCGGAATATCCGATCGTGATAACCTTTGACGACGGATACTACAACAACTACTATTACGCCTATCCGCTCCTGAAAAAGTACAACATGAAGGCGGTCCTGTCCGTCGTGGGAAAAATGTCCGACGAATTTTCCGAGAACATCGACCGCAACCCGGGCTACGCTCACGTGACATGGGACGATATCCTCGAGATGCACCTTTCCGGATACTGGGAGATACAGAACCACTCCTACGACTGCCACACATACGAAAAGCGGAACGGAGTCTCACAGATGAAAGGCGAAAGCGACAGCTCCTACGACAGCTTCCTGTGTTCAGATGTGATGGCGCTTCAGGACAAGATCGCGTATGTCACCGGAGTCGCGCCAACGACTTTCACGTATCCGTTCGGAGCCTTCAGCGAAAACACCGACGCCGAGCTTCGCAAAATGGGCTTCAAGGCGACGCTGAGCTGCACCGAAGGCGTCAGCACCATCAAAAAAGGAGAGCCGTCATGTCTTTACAGGATCAAAAGACATCTCAGACCTCCCGACGTATCTCCGGAAGATTTCTTCGAATTTCTCGACTGACAGCCTGAGTTTCCCGACTTGCGGCACGCATTCCCAACTGGCAGTCCAAGTTTCCCGACCGTCCGGCAGCATTCATTCTCTTCCGGCAGTCCGACAGCCTGTCAGACTGTCCGCTCGATGACGCACCTTTTACACGATGCGGTTCAGATCTCCGCCGTCGATAAAGCTCTGCAGGTTTTCTGCAAGCGTGTCGATTATCAGCTGTCTCGCCTCGATCGGAATGAATCCGATGTGCGGCGTTATCACACAGTTTTCAAGACCTACCAGCGGATCATCCGGCGCAGGCGGCTCCGACGCGAGCACATCGAGCCCTGCTCCCGCAAGCTTTCCTGATTTCAGCGCTGCTGCAAGCGCGTATTCATCGACAAGTCCGCCTCTTGCCGTGTTGATCAGGATCGCACCGTCTTTCATCTTCGAGATGAACCCGGCATCGATCATGCCTGCATTTTCCTTAGTCAGAGGGCAGTTCAGCGAGAGCACATCGGATGCTATGGCTGCCTCCCTGTCTCTGCTGTATATGTTGACAGTCATTCCCAGCGCTTCGGCGATCTCAGCCACACGCTTTCCGATCGCACCGTATCCGACTATGCCTATCGATTTTCCGGCAAGCAGCGTGAGCGGAGCCTTGATGAATGTGTAATCCTCGGCTCTGTTCCACTCGCCGTCAGCGACAGCATCGCTGTAGATCTGTATTTTGTTCGTTATGTAAAGGAGCAGCGCGATGGCATGCTGAGCTACTGCATCTGCCGCATAGCCGGAGACGTTCGTCACCGCTATGCCGAGCTCTTTCGCCGCATCGAGGTCGACATGATTATAGCCTGTCGCAGCTATGCCTATGTATTTCAGATCGGAACACGACTCCATGATCTCTCTCGTCAGCGCAGTACCGTCTATGAACACGCCTTCAGCACCTTTGAGACGCTCTGCGATCTGATCAGGCGCAGTCCTGTCATAGTATTCGAATTCCACTGTCGACTGCAGCTTTTCCCAGGAAATATCTCCCGGATTTATTATCGCGCAGTCCAGAAAAACACACTTCATAACACACCTCCGTTACATATATTTGTCGGCTGAAAGCCGGCATAAAGGTATCCCTGAAAAGGGTTTCATATATCTGTCGATCTGTAGATCGGCATCCAGGTATCCCCGCAGGAGCTTCATATATTCTCCGGCCGGATCTAAAGCTCCAGCTCGTACATTATCATCGCTATCGCTGCAAGTCCCGCAGTCTCCGTCCTCAGCGTCGTCTTGCCGAGCGACACCGAAAGTCCTCCGGCCTCTACTACAGCCTTTGCCTCTTCGTCAGAAAATCCGCCCTCCGGGCCAATCATGACAGCCACGCTTACAGGCCTGCCCGCAGGCTTTGCATCATCAGGACCATCGGCGCTGCCATCGCAGCCCTGCGAAACAGCCGCCCGCAGCACATCCTTGATCGTCGTTCCCAGCTCGTTTTCATAAGGGAACAGCACCATATCGAACCCGCTGAACCGGCTGATCGCCTCGTCCATCTTCACGGCATCGTGCACCTCCGGGATCACCCCGCGCTTGCACTGCTTCACCGCTTCATCCGATATCTTCTGCCATCGCTGTATCTTCTTACCGAAGTTGCCTTTGTCAGTGACCACCGTCCGTTTCATGAACACAGGCACGATATCGCTGGCTCCGAGCTCCACAGCTTTCTGCACAATCAGCTCCATCTTCCCCTGCTTCGGTATCCCCTGAAACAGCGTTATCTTCGTTTCCGGCTCGGCTGTGAACTTCTGCTTGTCCAGTATCGCGGCCTCGGCACCGTCGCTGTCGAGACGCACCAGCTCCGCCTGATACTCCCATTCCTGCGAGTCGGAAATCGCTATGCGGTCGCCCTCCGAGAGCCTCAGCACCTTTATCATATGATGCAGATCATTCCTGTCGTCTATGATTATCGTATTCTCACCTACGTTTTCAGGCGGAACGAAAAACCTTCTCATCGGCTATCCTCTTGCGACGATCGCGCACCACTCGCCGTCTTCCGCGATCTCAACGATCTCAAAGCCTGCAGCCTTTACAGCCTCTGCGACCTTGTCTCTCTTTTCCACGAGTATTCCCGATGAAATGAATACACCGCCATCTGCGAGGTGCTCTTTTGCGCTTTCCGCAAGCATCATCACAAGGTCAGCCATCAGGTTCGCCACGATGATGTCAGCCTTTACATCTATGCCCTTCACGAGATCGCCCTGCATGATCTTTACAGCATCAGCCACTTCGTTCAGAGCAACGTTTTCACCTGCTACATTGACTGCGTCCTCGTCGATCTCTATGCCGGTGACTTCTCTGCAGCCGAGAAGCGCCGCAGCGATCGACAGTATGCCGGATCCGCAGCCGACGTCAAGCACAGTCTTGCCTGCAGGATCGTCTCCGAGATACTTTTCCATCAGCTTCAGGCAGAGCGACGTCGTCTCATGCGTCCCCGTGCCGAAAGCCATTCCCGGGTCTATCTGCAGCACTACTTCACCGTCTGCAGCCTGATACTCCTCCCACGTAGGCTTCACAACAAGTTTTTCGGTTATCTTAGTGGGCTTGAAGTTTTCCTTCCACTTGTCCTTCCAGTCTTCATCGTCCACCGGCACTGCCTCCGCGTAAAGTCTGCCGAAATCCACGTCCCAGCCGAACACGCCTTCGAGCTCCTTGCTCTTGAGCATCATCACTGCGATCTTGAGTTCCTGTATCTTCTCGCGGTTCTCCGGTGTATCTTCAAAGTACACGGACACTGTAGGCTCCTTTTCGAGATCCTGCTTGAGGTCATCGTTGATATAGTCCCAGTCGTATTCGTTCTTCTTGTCAAGGATATCCTGGATGTCAGCCGGATCGTCGACACATATGCTGTCTATGCCCCTGGCCATGAACAGAGCTGTCAGCTGCTCCACACCCTGTCTGCTCGCGCGTACCCTGAATTCAATGTATTTCATATTTATGTTCCTCCTAATTTATATGCATTTACGATTATACCAGAAAAGCCCGCGTCAGCCAACAGCCTGCGGGCTTTTACTTATCTGCTTTTCATTCTCTTCCGTATCGTCCGGTCGATATCAGTATTCGAATCTGAGGACTTCCTGAACATATTCCACGTCGGACGGAGTGTCCACGTACCTGAGACCGCGCTTCTGTCTGGTCTCACGGCCCTTGCCGGTCAGCAATATCACAGTATTGCTGTCCGCATCGCGCATCGCACTTCTTATCGCCTCGCCTCTGTCTTCTATGATCCGGAAAGGGCACCCGTTCGCGCTGACATGATCCGCGATCTGCCTGCAGATGTCCACGACCGGCTCCTCGCCTGCATCCTCTTCAGTCAGATACACCATGTCCGCATACTTTCCGGCGATATCGCCGAGCTCCTGTCTCCTGTTCTGCGCCTTTCCTCCCGGACATCCGAACACGATCGAGATCTTCTTGCCGGGGAATTCCTTCTTCACAGACCGGAACAGCGTCTCAAAGCTCATCTGGTTGTGAGCATAGTCGACTATCACGCTGTAGCCTCGTTTACTGCTGGTGAAGAACTCCATCCTGCCGCTGACTCTCGCTTTTTTCAGTCCGGCCTTTATGTACTCCACCGGTATCCCGAGACATGATGTCATCGCGATCGCGGCAAGTGCATTGTCGACATTGAACAGCCCTCTCATGGAAAGCTCGAACCTTTCGTCAAAGCCCGGCGCTTTCACGCTGAATGTGATGCTGCCGCTTTCGCCTTTTGGGCTCGTTATATCATATACGAAGTAATCGTCCTCTGACTCATGTCCGAAAGTGACGATCTCCGGCATATCGATGCCCCTGGCCTCATTGTCTGCGCGCACTTTTTCCGCCGCCGCCATGATCTGCCCGATCTTGTCGGAACCCGAATTGATGCACACCGTCATGCTCTGCGAGAAGAGGATGAGCTTCGATCTCAGATAGTCCTCAAGGCTGCTGTGCTCTATGCCGCTTATATGGTCGTTTCCTATGTTCAGGAAACACCCTATATCATAGATTATTCCTCTCGTCCTGTCATATTTCAGACCCTGACTCGACACCTCCATAGTAAGATATTCTATGCCGCTGTTCACGGCATTGTACATGTGCCTGTAGATCTCAAACGATTCAGGCGTAGTCAGATGTGATTCCTCATCGATCACCCCGTCATAATTGTTGATCCCTGATATCACTGCCGACTCATGTCCTCCTGTATTCTTCATATACTCATCGATGATGTATTTCACAAAGAATGCAGTGCTCGACTTGCCTTTGGTTCCTGTGATGCCTATCATATGAAGCTTCTGCCATATGTTGTCGTAAAATATCCCTGCGATCTCCGCCATGGCGGCGCGTATATCGCTTACGATGATATGCGGCACATCGCCTGCATCGCCAGGATCATAAGGCGTTTCCGATATGTATGCCACAGCGCCCGAGAGCACCGCGTCCTGAAGGTATTTCGGAGAGAAATGCGCTCCCTTGCATATAAACAGCGTATTCTCCCTTATATCCTTGGAGTCGAACGAAATATATTCTATCTGCTGCAGCATCTGTGCCTGATCGGCGCTGCACTTTTCAACAAGCCCGCAGCTTTGCAGATGCCTGTAATAGCGTCCCAGTTCATAAGTTTTTAATGTCACGGTTGATTTCCTCTTCTGTCTTGTTTTGTCGAATAAACGTACATCATTATTATTTATTAAAACACAGATAAAATCAATCCTTTTTTAAATGTCATCCCCCGATCCCGGGAAAAATCTGTAGTGGTACACGTCTCTGTACTTTCTGAACATGATGAACGTGAGCAGGAGCGTCGTCACCTCCGCAAATGTAAGCGTCAGGTATATGCCTGTCATGCCGAACAGATTGCCGAGGAGCTCCACGCCTATGATAGTCATTATCAGGGCTCTCGACATTGATATCAGCGCCGACACGGGACCATTGCCGTATGCCGTGAAAAAGCCTGATGCGAATATATTGAAGCCGCAGAGCAGGAGCGCTATCGACAGGTATCTCGTTCCCGCCAGCGCTATATCGAACAGCTCGCTTCCCGGCCGTTCGAATATCATCACGATATATTTTCCAAACACAAGACAGCAGACCGCACTTACGATGCTCGTCACAACGATGAACACCTTGGAATACTTTATGAACACGTTCACCTTGGCGTAGTCCTTCGCACCGTAAAAATAGCTTATCAGCGGCGCCACGCCCATGATATATCCCAGATGCACCGAGATCAGCAGATAATGTATGTTGAAGACGATACTCATCCCTGCCACACCTACATCTCCCGATATCTTTAGCAGTACGGAGTTCAGAAAAAATGTCGTGATCCCCGCCGATGCCTCCGTGACCATTTCCGACGAACCGTTCACGAAACAGTGTCCTATGAATCTCCAGTCATTTTTCAGCTTGACGAATTTGAGCTTCGTTTCAGCGATCACGAAATATCCGCCTCCCACCAGGACTATCACTATCGAGCCTGCCAGCGTCGCATATGCCGCTCCTTCGATGCCCATTCCTGCAGGCCCCATCAGTATATAGTCAAGTATCAGATGCACGATGCCGCCTGAAATATAAAGCACCAGCGTGAATACCGGTCTGCCGTCGACTCTGATGAAATACTCGAACAGCTGCCCCAGGAAAGCCGCCGGGAAGCTCCATATCAGCACGCTGAGAAAATCTCTGCAGTATTCCTTTATCGTGCCTGTCGCACCGAGAAAATCTATTATGTCATTCAGAAAAAACAGGCACAGCGCCATGAACAGCACGCCTGACACGATGGATACTATGCATATAAGCGTGAACTTTTCATTCGCGCCCTGCTGATCGCCTTCTCCCATCTTTATCGCCACGATAGCACTCGATCCCGCTGCCAGCATCACCGCGAACCCCCACATTATACCCTGCACCGGATACGCCATGGAAAGCGCTGCCAGAGCCTGCTCTCCCACGAGATTAGCAACGAATATAGAGTCCATATTGTAGTAAAGACCGATCATGAGCATCATCAGTATCGACGGCCACACGAAATGCGCAAACTTTTTCACTGTCACATTGTAATCAAAAATATGTTCCATGTTATTGACCTCCGACAAAATGATAAAGTATACTGTTACCATACAGTCAATACATTTTTTAATTATTCCGAAAATACAGGCTGTAACTCGGCAGGCTTCACGCCAAATGCCAAATACACCTGATATATATGACGAAATCAAATCAGATACAAGGAGTGATGAGATTGAGCAGAAGCAGAAAAATACCCGCAGGATATTTCACGACCGGTGAATTCGCAAAACTCTGCGGGGTAAAAAAACAGACGCTTTTCCACTATGACCAGATAGGCATACTGAGGCCCGAAATAATCGCATCTAACGGCTACAGATATTATTCCGTACTGCAGTTCGACACATACATAACGATAGCCATGCTCAAAGAACTCGACATACCTCTGGCAAATATCAAAGAATATCTCGCAAGAAAAAATCCGCAATCGTTCCTCGAGCTGCTCAGAGAACATGACCGCCTGGTCGATGAAAAGATCGCAGAGCTCCAGTGGCTCAAGACGTTCATCAAAGGAAAAATAAAAATAACCGAGGAAGGCATAAATGCACAGCACGGGACCATACACATCGAACACCGCCCCTCGGAGCATTACATTTTCACAGAATACAGCGGAGGCTCCGACAACAAGGACGAATACGAAGCCTATGCCAGACACGTCGCACTGTGCCATGAAAACCAGATATACAGCCCATACGTCACAGGCGGCACGATAGCAGTGGACGGCGGCTTTACAAAAAACAGCTACCGCTACTCCCACCTGTACACGAAACTCGATCCCGATGATATCGACAATTCAGCGGAAAATATCACTGTGATATCGCCGGGCTCATACGTCGTGATATACAGCACGCTCGGATTCTCTCCTGTATGCTCCATGCTGCCGAAGCTCCTGAACTTTGCACGTGAACACGGCTATAAGCACGGAAAATACTTTTTCGAAGACATCCTGCTCGACCAGGCTTCAAAATCAAGTCTCGACTACTATATCGTGAAGCTCAGTCTGCCGCTGGAAAAGACATGATCAGCTGATCGTGCCGCGTTTCCATCTGCCGCTGCAGTATCTTACGATAAAGCAGATCGAACGCACGATCCAGTCCACGACCATCGCGATCCACACACCCATGACTCCCATGCCCATGTATTTCGCCAGAACGACGCCGAATACGATCCTGAACACCCACATCGAAGCGACGCCGACTATCATCGTGAAGGTTACGTCGCCAGCCGCTCTGAGCACATACGGAACGACGAATGATGCAGACCAGATCACGACTGCACATGCGCTGTGAAAAAATATAAGCTCGGTCGCGAGTTTCCCTGTTTCCGCAGAAAGACTGTAGACTTTTATTATCAGAGGTGTCGAAAGCACGATGATGACATTCATCGCGAACATCGCCGCATACACCCATTTCATCAGCTTTTTCGTATAAAAGCGCACCTGTTCGTAATCCCCGGCGCCTATACACACGCTGATGACTGAGACGATGCCGTAGCTCATCGCAAGTCCCGGGAGCACCGCTATCATCGATATCGAGTTTGCGACTGCATTCGCTGCGATCGATATAGTGCCAAATCCCGATATCATGCTGAGGAGGATCAGCTTTCCAAGCTGGAACATGCTGTTTTCCACACCATTCGGTATACCTATCTTCATTATGTTCTTTATGTAAGACCAGTCAGGTCTCAGATCCATTCCCTTTGTGAGATGGACCTTCCGTTCGCTGTTTCTGAGGAGCACTATCATCATTACCGCTGCCGCCATCCTCGACACGAGAGTCGGTATCGCAACGCCTTCGACACCTCTGTGGAAGCCGTATATAAGCGTAGCGTTTCCCGCCACATTTATCGCGTTCATTATGATCGAAACCGTCATCGATGTCTTCGAATCACCGACGCTTCTGAACAGCGCCGCTCCTGAATTGTACAGGGCGATGAACGGTACGGACGCCATTACGATCAGATAGTACACATCACAGTAGTGCCGCACATCCGCCTCGATGTTTCCGAAAACGAAAGATATTACCCAGTTCCTGAGTATGTACATCACCAGTATTACGACGAGCGACAGCATGAATGCTGAAATGAACAGCTGATCTGCCGCCTTGTTCGCATTTTCTCCCCTCTTCTGCCCCAGATACTGACCCACTACTACTGCGCCTCCTGTCGCTATCGCGGTGAAGACGGTTATTATCAGCACCATCAGCGAATCGACCAGCGATACTGCCGATACAGCGGCCTCACCTACGCTTGCGACCATCACCGAGTCCAGCAGTCCCACCGCAAAAAGCAGGAACTGCTCCACGAACAGCGGCCACAGCAGCTTCAGCAGATATTTATTCGAAAACAGCCTCCGAACGCCGCTCTGGTCAGTTATCTCGCCCTGCGGATCGTTTTCATTTATCTTTATTTCTTCAGTCATACACGATACTCCTTAATCTCCCGTTCTCTATTGATATTGATACGATACAGTCTTTTATACTACAACAAGAGTGCAGTCCTCTTCAGGAGCTACACTCTCTTTATGATAAATTTAATTCATGTCAGATCTATGAAAAGAATTCCTTTATTGAATCAAGGAAGCTGCTCTTCTTGTGATAGCATTCGCTCGTCACGCTCTTGCCCATAGCCGCGATAGCTTTTTTCTGTTTCGAATTGAGCTTCGTAGGGACCTCGAGCGTCACTTTCACGTAAAGGTCGCCCTTCTTATTGCTGCGGACGCTCTTGATGCCCTTGCCCTTGAGTCTGAATACCGTTCCCGGCTGGGTTCCTGCAGGAACCTTGTATGAAACTTTTTCTTCAAGAGTAGGCACTACGATATCGTCTCCCAGCGCCGCCTGATCGAATGTGATCGGTATCTCGAGCCACAGATCCTGTCCTCTTCGCTCGAAAAGCTTGTGCGGTTTCACATTGATCACGATGTAAAGATCACCGTCAGGTCCGCCGTTGATACCCGGTTCTCCCTGTCCCTTGATAGGGATGACGGAATCGTTATCCACGCCTGCCGGTATATTGATCGAGATCGTGACGTTTTCCTTCACTCTTCCGCTGCCGCCGCAGTCCCTGCAAGGCGTTTCGTTTATCTCACCTGTACCGTTGCAGTCAGGACACGGTGATACGCTCTGGAAAGTCCCGAGCGGTGTTCTCTGTGCAGTCCTCACTTCTCCGCTGCCGCCGCACTTCGTACACTGCTTCTTGGAAGTTCCCGGTGCAGCACCTGAACCGTCACATGTCTTGCACTTCACGAACTTGTTGATGCGGATCTGCTTCTTCGTGCCGAATGCAGCCTCTTCGAAATCTATCGTCAGAGATTTCTGCAGGTCGCTGCCCTTTCTCGGACCGTTCCTGCGTGCACCTGATCTGCCGCCTCCTCCGAAGCCGCTGAAAGCTCCTCCGAACATGTCGAAGATGTCTTCAAAACCGCCGAAACCTCCGAAGCCGCCTCCAAATCCGCCGCCTCCGAAGCCTGCGTTAGGATCTACGCCGGCATGACCGAACCTGTCGTATTTATCCTTCTTGTCAGGATCCGACAGCACAGCATATGCCTCATTGATTTCCTTGAATTTCTCTTCGGCGGACTTATCACCCGGATTTTTATCCGGGTGATATTTCATCGCCATTTTTCTGAATGCTTTTTTTATCTCATCATCACTGGCCCCTTTTTTTAATCCCAGGACCTCGTAATAATCTCTCTTGTCTGCCATTATTTGTCCTCATCCACAACTTCATAGTCAGCATCTACAACGTTATCGTCTTTTGGAGCTGAACCTGCGTCGTTTGCTGCGCCTGCTACTCCGCCCATGTCAGGATTTGCACCTGCTGCCTGAGCCTGCTGATACATCTTAGCTGAAATAGTGTGGAACTTTTCTGTGAGCTTTTCAGTCTTAGCCTTGATGTCGTCGATATTGTTTGCTTCGAGAGCCTTTGAGAGCTCATCCTTTGCAGCATTGATATCGTTCTTCTCATCTTCGGAAAGTGCGTTTTCAAGCTCCTTCATGTTCTTTTCAGTTTCGTATACCAGAGTTTCAGCCTGGTTTCTGATCTCGATCTCTTCCTTCTTCTTCTTGTCTTCAGCAGCATACTGTTCTGCTTCCTTGACCTTTGCCTGGATCTCTTCATCCGAAAGCTTCGTTGAAGAAGTGATCGTGATGCTCTGCTCTTTTCCTGTTCCCATATCCTTTGCGCTTACATTTACGATACCGTTAGCGTCGATGTCGAATGTAACCTCGATCTGAGGGATTCCGCGTGGAGCAGGCGGGATACCTGTGAGCTGGAATCTTCCGAGTGTAGTATTTCCTGAAGCCATTTCTCTTTCACCCTGCATTACGTGGATGTCTACTGCTGTCTGATTGTCAGCCGCAGTTGAGAAGATCTGGCTCTTCTTTGTAGGTATAGTAGTGTTTCTCTCGATCAGCTTTGTAGCTACGCCGCCCAGTGTTTCGATCGAAAGTGAAAGCGGAGTTACGTCGAGAAGGAGCACGTCGTTTACTTCACCTGTCAGTACGCCTGCCTGGATAGCTGCACCTACTGCAACGCATTCATCCGGGTTGATGCCCTTGAACGGTTCCTTGCCTGTTACTTTCTTTACTGCTTCCTGTACAGCCGGTATTCTTGTCGATCCGCCTACCAGGATCACTTTTGAAAGGTCGCTGTTAGTAACGCCTGCATCTGCCATTGCCTTCTTCATCGGCTCTATAGTCTTGTTTACAAGATCTGCTGTGAGCTGGTCGAACTTGGCTCTTGTGATATCCATGTTCATGTGGAGAGGGCCGTTTTCGTTCACTGTGATGAACGGCAGGTTGATATTCGTGGTCTGTGCGCTTGAGAGCTCTTTCTTTGCCTTTTCAGCAGCTTCCTTGAGTCTCTGGAGCGCCATCTTGTCGTTTCTGAGGTCTACGCCGTTTTCCTTTGCAAAGCTGTCAGCCATGAAGTTCAGCAGAGCTTCATCGAAGTCGTCACCGCCCAGCTTGTTGTTTCCGTTTGTTGCCAGTACTTCGAATACTCCGTCGCCCAGCTCGAGGATCGATACGTCGAATGTACCGCCGCCCAGGTCGTATACCAGGATCTTGTGCTGTGACTCATCTTTGTCGAGTCCATATGCCAGTGATGCTGCCGTAGGCTCGTTGATGATTCTCTTTACATCGAGACCTGCGATCTTTCCTGCATCCTTCGTAGCCTGCTTCTGGCTGTCTGTGAAGTAAGCCGGAACTGTGATTACAGCTTCAGTTACCTTTTCTCCGAGGTAGCTTTCTGCATCTGACTTCAGCTTTCCGAGGATCATTGCCGAAATGTCCTGCGGTGTATATTTCTTTCCGTCGATATCTACAGTGTGGTCTGTACCCATATATCTCTTGATCGACGCTATCGTTCTGTCCGGATTAGTGATCGCCTGTCTCTTTGCAGTTTCACCTACGAGTCTTTCTCCGTTCTTTGCAAAACCTACGACTGACGGTGTGGTTCTGTTACCTTCCGCATTAGCTATTACAACAGGTTCTCCACCTTCAAGAACTGCTACACATGAATTTGTTGTTCCTAAATCGATTCCTATTACTTTTCCCATTTTATTTTCCTCCTGGATATATATTTTTTCGAAAGCTAGCCGACTACTTTTACCATCGACGGTCTTATTACCTTGCCGTTCAGGGTGTAGCCCTTCTGCATCACGCCGGAAACCTTGCCGCTTTCGTATTCTTCAGTTTCCTCTGTCATCACGGCGTTGTGGAAGTTCGGATCGAACTCCTCGCCAAGTGCCGGGATCTCAGCCAGGCCCGCCTTTTCAAGGACGTCGCTCAGCTGCTTGAATATCATTTCCATACCCTTCTTGAAGCCGTCGTCGCCGTCATCATGCTCGAGCGCTCTCTCGAAGTTGTCGATCACATCGAGCATCTCGGTTATCAGCTTCTCGTTGGCGTATGAATAAAGATCTGTCTTTTCTTTCTCCACCCTCTTCTTATAGTTCTGGAAATCAGCCATAAGTCTCAGGTATCTGGTATCGCCGTCTTCCTCCGGCTCCTTCTTTTCGGAAGCCTCCGGAGCTTCGCCGGCATCCTTTCCAGTCTCTTCTTTATCTTCGGCCTTTTCTTCAGCCCCTGTATCTTCCGGAGCCTGATCTTCAGCCTGTTCCTGTTTCTTTTCCTTATCGTCTATATCAATCTTTGCCATCCTCGTCTCCTTCCGTTATCATAAAAGCCTTGCTTATATTATCTGTAAGGTACTCAACGACGGAAGTGACTTCGCCGTATCGCATCCTCGTAGGACCTATAACTCCGATCTTGCCGACCATCTTGCCGTCGACATGATATGTCGCTGTTATGAGACTGCAGTCCTGCATCATCTCGTTCTGGTTCTCGTTGCCTATGGTTATTATCACACCGTTGTCTCTGTTTATCAGAGTCTTTGTGAGATCCTCCTTGCGGCTCACCATCTCCAGGAACAGTTTGGCTTTATCGATATCGTTGTATTCCGGTATCGAGAATATGTTTGTGAGTCCGTCCATGTAAAGGTTCACATTGAGCATATCCTCAAGAGTCTTCACGAAGTTCGGAACGATATTCTTTTCAAACATTGCCATCGCTTCAGCATCTGATTTGAATGCCTTGATTATATCGAGCGTCAGTGCCTCGCTCAGCGTCTTGCCGCGGTAGTTGTACGTCATCGTCTTTGCCAGTATCCTGAGCGTTTCCTCAGAAGCCGCTCTGTCCAGATACACCGATGTATTGGACACCTTGCCGCTCTCCGATACGAGCATCAGCACCACTGTCCGCTCATCGACCGGAAGCAGGTTTATATATTTCAGAGTGTCCTGATCCTTCTTCGGTGTCATCGCAAACGCTGTAAGACTCGTGATCTCTGACAGCACATGTGCCGCACGCTGCACTATATTCTCCAGCTCGTTCACATTGCTGTGAAGCTGCATCGCTATAGCGTCCTTTGCCGCCGCACTGAGCTCTGTCCTCGGCATCATCTCATTTACATAGAGTCTGTATGCCTTCTCGGAAGGAACTCTGCCGGAAGACGTATGCGGATGAGTAAGATAACCCATCTCCTCCAGATCCGACATCTCGTTTCGGATCGTCGCCGGGCTTATGCCCAGATCATAGTTCCTCGACAAGGTCCTTGAGCCTACCGGCTCGGCAGTCCTGATAAAATCAGCTATGATGGCCTGTAATATTTTCAGTTTTCTTTCACTTAAATCCATCTTAGGCCTCCTGTTGTTAGCACTCATTGTCTTCGAGTGCTAACTACAGTTTAAATTTACCACCCAATGGGTATATTGTCAACACTTATTTCAAAATTTTTTATCGTTTACCGGTATTTTTTATCATTCATTTTAAAAATAAAAAACATTGTAAAATATCCGTCGTCCTGCACATCGCTTTTCATTTTACCGCGATGAACTTTTTCGATCCGAACAGATACAGGTACGCCTCCTTCACAGGCTTTCCGGATGCGATTTCCAGCGCCTCTCTGTATATGTCTATCTGACCTTCATACATCCGCACGAGCTCACGCTCACGTTCTTCGTTTCCCGCATAGCTGTTCTTGTAATCGATAAGCACGATGCCGTCTTCCTCTTCGAAATAGCAGTCTATGATACCCTGCACGATCGTGTCTGCTCCCTTTACATTCCTGCGGAGTATGAATTCGCGCTCCTTGTACAGATGCTTTGACATCGCTGCGCGCTTTCCCGGCTCTCCGCGGAAAAACGCTTCTATATTATCTATACGCACCGCAGCGGCTTCTTCATCCGTTATCGTACCGTCCTCACACAGTCTGTCAATGGTCTCTCTGATGTACTGCCGGCCATGCGCCGCCGCTTCCGCAAAGTCGAGCTTTTCGACAACAAGATGCATCAGCGTACCGGTCTGCATGCTGCTTATTCTGTCTCTTTCCATGGAAAATGCAGGCTGTGCGAGAGTCGTACTGCGTTCACCGCGTCCGTCCGGCAGTTCGCCGGCTGCAGCCTTTGCATATATGTCTGACATCACGTCCGCATCTTTTCCGGCATTTTCAGCCAGTTCCTCCTGTCTGAGCCTGTTGAGCTCCGTTACCGAATACTTCGATTTCACTCCCGAAACATCCATATAAGGATATTCGAACGAAAGCCTTTCATCTATCAGCTCTCTCAGACGATCATCAGCACTCTCCCTGCTCATGCCGAACACGTCGGCGATCCGCGCCCTGGAATGGACGCGCGTATCGTCACACGAGCCGTCTTCTTCGCTATCCTCATGTATCACGACATTCTCTGCCACATCAGTAAGCGGACCATACACCATCTCGATAAACGATCTGCCGATACCAACCGTGTCTTCAAGCTTCTGCGGATCCTTCACCGTTCCCGTCAGCAGCAGCTGATCCATAGCTCTTGTCATCGCGACATAGAGAATCCTTATTTCCTCCTCGAATTCCTCATTCGCCTTCTGCGCCTCGATCACACGCTGAAGCAGCGTCTTTCTGTGCCACTTTTCATCTCTATTGACATGAGGCATGCCGATCGCAAAGTCTTTGTGCATGACGCTTCCGCTGCCCGCGCCTCTTGCCCGGATGCTTCTTCCCATCCCTGTCAGTATGACGACCGGGAACTCAAGCCCCTTGCTCTTGTGGACAGTCATCACGCGCACGACGTTCTCATTTTCACCGATGACCTTCGCCTCCCCTATAGAGAGATTGTTTTTCTTCATCGCTTCTATATATGAAATGAAGCCGTAAAGCCCGCTGTGGCTCGTCTGCTCGAACTGCCCCGCCTTTTCCACCAGCAGTCTCAGATTGGAAATACGCTGTTTTCCGGACGGCAGACCGCTGCAGTAGTCAAAGTAACCTGTATCGTAGAGCAGTATCCTCACGAGTTCTTCGAGTGTTATCGTGTTCTTGAGTTCTTTCCAGTACGCTATCTGCTGCAGCATTCGGCTGAGCTTTTCTTTCAGAGCTTCATCCGCCCCACCTTCTGTATATCCCTTCACCGCCTCGTAAAAGCTGCCGTCACGGTATTCTATCCGGACTGCCGCAAGCTCCTCGACAGAGAAGTCGAACACAGGGCACCTCATCACGGATATCAGCGGTATATCCTGACTGATATTGTCTATCACGCGCAGGAGATTCGTAAACACCTGGACTTCGACTGTCTCGAAGTATCCGCCCGTGTTTTCGCCGAAAGCAGGCACGCCTTCGTTGTTCAGGAAGCGCTCCAGCGTCTTTATGCCCGATCTGCTTCTGGAAAGCACGACGATATCGCGGTACTCCACATTTCTGTACACGCCTTGCTTTACATCATATATCTCTTTTCCGAGACTTTCACGGATCAGCTTCAGTATTATCTTCTCCTCAGGCTTCGCATCGTCATAGCTGCCGTTTCCCGAATCCTGCGTTTCCGGCAACATTATATGACACTCTGTGTCCATGCCCGGATACTGATGATCTATCGTGCATTTGAGTCTGGCATTCCCGTCGTATCCGTCCATTATGCGCTCGAACACGGTGTTGACAGTCTCAGTCACTGCATATTTGCTCCTGAAATTGTTGCTCAGGTCGATCTTGATGCTTTCCTCTTCGGATTCCTGTGCGTAAAGCGCATATTTTGCTCTGAATATCTCCGGCTCGGCCAGCCTGAACTTGTAAATGCTCTGCTTGACGTCGCCCACCATGAACAGATTGTCTTTTCCTGCGATCCGCCCTATGATCGTCTCCTGCAGCATGTTGCTGTCCTGGAACTCGTCTATGAATATGTATCTGAATCTGTCGCGGTACTCCGCCGCTACCAGATCATCGCTGAGTATGTCGATGGCATAATGCATGACGTCATCGAAGTCTACGATGTTCTTATCGTTTTTTTTCTGCTTGAATATATGCTCAAAGTCCTCTATGAGTCCTGTCAGGTATCTGGTATCATCGTACAGCAGGTCAAGCTCCTCGTCGTATTCGCTCATGCTTCTCTGATAATATCTGCCGCGCAGATCGTCCAGTATCTTCTTGCCGTTTTTTCGCAAAGACGCCACGTGGTCTTTAACCAGGGCATAGTCGTCCTTCTGGTCTTTAGTGGCTCTCATCTGATTGAATTTGACTGTGCTCAGAAATCTGCCGAAAATACTGATACGTTCAACCGGGGACAGGACTGACATATCCCGCTCGCCATCTCCTGAAATCATGTCAGCTATCAGCTGCGCATCGGCCTGCGCCTTTTCGAAAAGACCTTCTATGCCAGCCTCTTCAAGCACATCTGCAGCCTTTGCATAAAGCACTGCAGCCTTTTTCAGCTGGCGCGCTGTCTCTTTCACAACGAACTCGTCGAGCTTAAGAGCTGCCGACGGCGAATCACTGCCCAGCTTTTCCGTGGATTCCTTCGCCCAGGTCATATAGTGCGGTATGCTGCGCATCTCATCGTAAAGCGCTATGATGTTCTGCTTGATCCTGTTCTCGCTGCGGTCGCTACTGTAATTTCTGAGAAAAGCTGAAAATCTGTCGTAATCATCGCTGAATCTCATGTCGAACAGCTCGTCGACGGATTCGTTCTTCATGATCGACACGGCGGTATCGTCTCCTATCCTGAAACCCGGCTCCAGATCCGTGACATAGAAATATCTGCGCATCACTTCCAGCGCGAATGTATGGAACGTGCTGATGCTGGCTCTGGGCATCAGTGACAGCTGGCGCTTCAGGAACTGTCTGTCTGCTCCAGGCTTCTCCATCTGCTCTCTTATCGACTTTTCGAGACGCGCCTTCATCTCTGCCGACGCAGCGTTCGTGAATGTGGTTATCAGGAATCTGTCTATATCGATCTTGTCTTCGAGCACGAGACTCCTGATCCTCTCTATCAGGACGGCGGTCTTTCCTGATCCCGCCGCCGCCGACACCAGTATGTTCCGTTCTCTCGTCTCTATCGTTTTTTTCTGTGCATCAGTCCACTGCATCTTGCGCCACCCCGTACTTTACATGATATATCGTTTATTATAACAAATAATTTTTCTCATAACAATTCAAAGGCTTATGGTGTATAATAGGAGTCAGAAAAATATTTAATGAGAGGTAATCATCATGAAAAAATTCAACCGTCCGACAATGCTTATGATCTTAGACGGATACGGTCTCAATAAAGAAACGGCCGGCAACGCTATCGCCGCTGCCGACAAACCGCACCTTGACGATATATTCGCGAAATATCCGTCAACATCGCTGAAAGCCTGCGGACTGGACGTCGGGCTTCCCGAAGGCCAGATGGGCAACTCTGAAGTCGGCCATCTCAATATCGGAGCCGGACGCATAGTATATCAGGATCTTACGATGATAACGAAGGCGATCGAGGATGGCTCGTTCTTTGAAAACAAGGCGTTTCTCAAGGCTGTCGATCACGTGAAGAAAAACGGCTCGACACTGCACCTGCTCGGTCTGCTGTCCGACGGCGGAGTGCACAGCCACATCAATCATCTGCTGGCTCTTGTCGATCTTGCAAAGAAGCACGATATCGAAAAGCTGTGTGTGCACTGTTTCCTCGACGGTCGTGACGTGCCGCCAAGATGCGCACAGAAATACATCGACATACTCACCGGTCATTTTGAAAAGGCAGGCATCGGCACGCTCGGCGTGATTTCCGGCAGATACTATGCGATGGACAGAGACAAGCGCTGGGACAGAGTGGAAAAGGCGTATGACGCGATGACTATCGGCAAAGGCATGCATGCCGCTTCCGGAAAAGAAGCGATCGATGCCGCTTATGAGAGAGACGAAAACGACGAATTCGTACTGCCTACGGTGATTGACGGCGCACTGCCTGTAGATGACGGCGACGCAATGATCATGTTCAACTTCAGACCTGACAGGGCAAGAGAGATCACCAGGACGTTCGTAGACAAGGATTTTGACGGCTTTGACAGAAAGAAAAAGGTCTCGGACATCTGCTACATATGCATGACGCAGTACGATGCCGAAATGCCTGATGTTACGCTGGCATTCCCGCCGGAGACGCTTCACAACACTCTCGGTGAATACATCGCATCTCTCGGACTGACGCAGCTCAGGATCGCTGAAACTGAAAAATACGCTCATGTTACGTTCTTCTTCAACGGCGGAGTCGAGGCTCCGAACAGGAACGAAGACCGCATACTGATACCGTCGCCTAAGGTTGCGACATATGACATGCAGCCTGAAATGAGCGCTTATGAAGTCACTGATAAAGTACTCGAGGCGATCGATACAGACAAATACGACCTGATCATACTCAACTTTGCAAATGCCGACATGGTCGGTCACACCGGTGTTATGAAGGCCGCAGTCGAAGCGATAGAGACTCTCGACAAATGCGTTCCGAAGATCGCTGATGCGATACTTGCAAAGGACGGCCAGATACTGCTGACGGCGGATCACGGCAATGCTGACGTGATGCTGGACAAGGACGGCAATGTCGTTACCGCACATTCGCTGAATGATGTTCCGCTCGTACATATCGCCAACCATCCTTCACAGCTCAAAGACGGCGGTCGTCTGAGCGATATAGCTCCGACGATACTCAAGCTCATGGGTCTCGATATCCCTGAGGAAATGACCGGAAAACCGCTCGTATAGCTTATCACCGTAAGCGATACGGCACATCCCCCGGCGGTCGCCCCGGCAGCCCGATAGGCAGCTCACAGACCGGCTGCATGCGAAAACCGCATAACATTATATAGAGGAGCTCAAGCTGACGCATCGGCAAAACATATGTCGATACGTCAGTTTTTTTCTGATCATATGATACCTCAGAACGACGCTCTGCAATGACCGTCCGCACCTGCACAGCCCGCGCCTTTGCATAAAAAAACATGACTGCTCTTTTACCGAACAGCCATGCCTGAAATCAATATTATTCTATCTATGTATGTCTATGCGAAAAGAACAGCCTTGTTTGCAAGGACGAGTTTAACGTCTTCATTGCTGCTCGTGATGTTGTCTTTTTCAGCAACATCGGATTCAGCCTTGAGTGCCGCTTCCATCTCTGCGATCAGTGCGTTTACTGCAGCTTCATCTGCCTTGTCGGCTTCATCTGCTTCGATAAACTTTTCACACGCCTTCATCAGTTCCTGATTTGGCTTTCCTGACGGGAAACCACAGAAGAAAAATGCATCGATCTTGAATTTTTCATTCTCTGCGATTCCTTTTATTTTAGCTATGATTTCTTCTCTGCTCATTTTGATAACCTCCAGATGTATATCTAACATATTATTATAATCATTCTGATTATTTTACCTGCTGATTAAAATGGTAACATTTGCACTAATTGGTGTCAAGTTCAAAATGAAAAAGTCAGCCTGCCAGAAAAGCACCCGGTCAATGAAATCGGTTCAGTGACGGGTGCTTTCTGTATTGTTATAATTATTAAAAATTGGGCACACAATATGGTGAATTGTTTTGGAAGTGTAAATTGTAATTTGTAATTGTTATTATATACCGTTCTTGTATGCTCTTAGTTCTGTTCTGCAAACAGCAGTCTTTCTCTTTCGAGCGGAGAAACGTTGCGGTTCTTTGCTCTTGCATAGAGAGCCAGGATAAGTCCTAATGCGAACCATCCGCATACGAGAACCCATTCGATCGGAGCCAGAGGGCTAGGTCCCATTGGCAGGTATAAGTAAGCGAAGAAGCATACAACGCCGATCGAAACTGCACCAACGAGCTTAGCGTGTTTGATCTTATAAGGTCTTTCAAGCTCAGGCTGTCTAACTCTCAGGAAGATGAATGACAGAGTTACCATCAGGTAAACGATAACCACGCCGAATGAGCTTGCATTTACAAACCATGTCAGAGCGCCTGCGCCGAGGAGGCATGAGAATGTTGACAGAGCTCCACAGAACAGTACTGCATTGCTTGGTGTGTGATACTTAGGGTGAACCTTAGCAAGGAATCCAGGAAGCATCTTCGCATTTGCGAGTGAGAAGAGTACTCTTGCTCCGCCGTAGAGGAATCCGTTCCAGCTTGTCAGGATACCGCACATTGCACCTACGATACAGATCTTGCCCCAGATAGGATTTCCGAAAGCGTATGCCATTGCATCTGCTACAGGGATAACTCCGTTTGTACGAACTTCTGTCGGAGCTGAAACACATGTTGCGAATATCATCAGCATGTACCATGCAGCTGCCATGCAGATCGAGATGATAAGGATCTTCGGGATCTGCTTGAGAGGCACATCCATTTCTCCTGCTGACTGAGGTATAACGTCAAATCCTACGAACATTGCAGGAACCATCAGCAGTACTACTGTGAATCCTTTGAAGTCTGTGAGGAGCGGCTTAGTGTATTCCATATCTCCGAATGCAACACCGCCTGTCAGGAACAGTATACCAACGATGATCAGACCTACTGTTGCGATAGTCTGGAATACTGCTGCCTGCTTTGCTCCAAAGTAGTTTACTATTGTGATTATTACTGAAACGACTACTGAAACGAGACATACTGTAACCCATACGTCAGCGCCCTGTACCGTCCACAGATGTCCGATCTCCGGTATAGGCACGATGTAGTTCAGAGCTGTCGCGAATGCCGGACCTTCCCATGCTGCAACGCCCAGATAAGCGAACGCTGTTGCAAGACCTGCGATAACTGCCGGCCAGTAACCCATTGATTTGTAGGAGAATACCACGCTGCCGCCTGTGTAAGGGATAGCCGGTGTAAGTTCTGCATATACGAGACCTACGAATACGCAGAGCACTGCTCCTACTACGTACGCCAGAATGGCACCCAGCATACCAGCTGAAGCTGCCCACTGACCTGATAACATTATCCAGCCCCAGCCTATCATTGTTCCGAAAGCCATGGCAAGGACGTCTCTTTGTTTAAATGATTTTTCCAATGTCTGATTGTTTGTACTCATAACTGATCCTCACTTAACTAAATTTTTCCTTCTGGTTATGACGAATAATTATTTCACGAAAGATTGACAGTTCCAGCATTTTATCGCTTTCATATCTTTCGCATATATTATATTTACAAACATCGTGCCAACTCGACAAACAATCATTAAATTCTTATCTTCGCTAGCCTGTATACATTGAAATTTCAGAGAATTTTTTGATTTTCTCTATCCAAAAAACATAAAAGACACATTCGGATCAGGCTTATTTGAATGCAAAAATATGCTCATACGAAAGAAATTTCTTTCACAAGCCATGAAATTTTTTTCCACGCATGGAGTTTTTCCTCAAAAAAACAGCCGTATCAGTTTTCTTTCTGATACGGCTGAACATGATTTCAATTTTATCAGTTGCCAGTATGTTGCATAAACTCACATATCACACCTTTTCATATATCGCTGTCATCTTTTATGCCTATGCTGCTTTTTCTCCTTTGGCATTTTGACGCACCGCAGCATGCGCAGTTTTCACCACATGACGATATCAGTTTTTTCTTTTTTATTATCACTGCTGCCGCTATAAACAGCACTGCTATTATTATGATAATGACTATACTCGCAGTATTCATACAAACACACCCTCGTTAAATGCAACGCTATAACACATCCTTCATTTGCCTGCCGGTTTGATGTGGTCTATGCCGATCCCGTTATGCGATCCCCGCAGCCACACCTAAAATATGCACTGCATACGCTACACACCAGGCGATCACGCACTGTATAACAACAGTCGCCACAGCAGCTCTGGCTCCCCCCATCTCACGTTTCACAGTTGCGATAGCTGCGACACACGGCGTATATAACAATGTGAAAACAAGAAACACTATCGCTGAAAACGGACTGAACAGTGTACTCACCATGGACGCATCTCCGCCCATCAGCACGGTAAGTGTCGATACTACACTTTCTTTGGCAGTAAATCCGGTTATAAGGGCGGTCGATATCCTCCAGTCTCCAAATCCAAGCGGTCTGAAAACCGGTGCTACGATACTTCCTATCATTGCAAGCATGCTGTCCTCAGCTGATGCTGCCGGATTGAGCCTTGCATCAAAAGTCTGCAGGAACCATATCACGATCGATGCCACGAATATTATCGTAAAAGCTTTCTGTATAAATCCTTTTGCTTTTTCCCAGATCAGATGCAGTACGCTCTTTGCCGAAGGAAGTCTGTAATTCGGCAGTTCCATTACGAACGGCACCGGCTCGCCTCTAAATCTCGTCTGCTTTAAAACAAGCGCATACAGTATGGCACACATTATCCCGAAAATGTAGAGTCCGACCATCACCAGTGCCTGATACTTTCTTGGGAAAAACACACTTATCATAAGTGAATATATGGGAAGCTTTGCACTGCAGCTCATGAATGGAGTCAGCAGTATAGTCATTTTTCTATCGCGTTCGCTGGAAAGTGTCCTGGTTGCCATAATAGCCGGGACCGAGCACCCGAAACCTATCAGCATCGGAACAAAGCTCCTACCCGACAGACCGATCTTGCGCAGCAGCTTATCCATGACAAATGCCACTCTGGCCATATAGCCTGTATCCTCCAGTATTGACAGAAAAAAGAACAGCGTCACGATCGTCGGAAGAAAGCTTATGACGCTTCCCACTCCGCTGCATATACCATCTGTAACTATTGAATGCACCACATGATTGATCTGAAGTGTATCCATACCTTTATCGATCAGTCCCGTCACCGCATCTACTCCTGCTCCCATGAGATCTGACAGCCACGCTCCGACGAGATTGAACGTCATCAGGAATATGACAGCCATTATCCCCAGGAAACATGGTATTGCAGTATATTTTCCCGTAAGCAGCCTGTCTATTTTCATACTGCGGCGATGCTCTCTGCTTTCATGAGGGCGTACTACAGTCTCTCTGCACATATCTTCTATAAAACCGAATCTCATATTTGAAATAGCAGCTTCGCGGTCAAGGCCGGTCTCTTTTTCCATTACTGAAACCACATCTTTGAATGCCTGCTGCTTCTCTGTCGACAGTTCCAGTTCTTTTTCTATTATATCATCTTTCTCTATAAGCTTAGTAGCCGCAAACCTTACCGGTAATCCTGCATTTTCTGCTTCCGGCTCGATCATATGTGCCACCGCATGTATACAGCGGTGTACTGCTCCTATAGGATCTTTTTCATCCCTGCTGCCCCTGCAGAAATCTATACGTCCGGGAGGTTCCTTAAAGCGTGCAACATGTATAGCATGATTTACCAGTTCATCTATACCTTCGTTTTTTACAGCCGAAATCGGTATGACAGGTATCCCGAGTATGTTTTCCAGCTCATTGACCCTTACGGTGCCACCGTTTTCTCTTACTTCATCCATCATATTCAGTGCCAGAACCATCGGTATACCAAGCTCCATCAGTTGCATAGTAAGGCACAGATTTCGTTCAAGATTTGATGCATCGACTATATTTATTATGCCGCTCGGCTTTTCACCGATAAGAAAATCTCTCGTTACTATCTCTTCACTGGAATATGGTGACAGAGAATATATCCCGGGAAGATCTGTCACGGTTGCTTCCGGGTGATTTTTTATCATGCCATCTTTCCTGTCCACCGTTACGCCCGGAAAATTTCCCACATGCTGGTTTGCCCCTGTCAGCTGATTGAAAAGTGTTGTCTTTCCACAGTTTTGATTTCCCGCAAGTGCAAACGTAAGATGCACACCTTTAGGCAGACTTCTGCTTTCATCGTGCACATGATTCTCATCGGCCTGCCCCAGTTCTCCGACCATGGGATGAGGTATCGTTTCATGTCTTGCCTCGCTTAACGGCTGAGACATTTTTTTCTGATGTATATTTTCGATTTCTATTTTTCGCGCTTCTTCAAGTCGAAGTGTAAGTTCATAACCTCTCACCTCGATCTGTATCGGATCTCCCATCGGTGCTATTTTCTGTAAAGTCACCTCTGTTCCGGGAGTAAGCCCCATATCAAGAAGATGATGCCTTAACGCTCCCTTACCTCCAACAGATTTTATATAGGCACTCTGCTTCGGTTTCAATTTATCCATTGTCATGAGAAGCACCTCGTTTCTTTGCTGAATATTATCATCTGCATTACTGACACTCCCTGGCAAGCAGTGCTACACATTCTGTATGTTTCGTTCCCGGAAAATTATCGAACGGCTTTACTGATACGATCCTGTAGCCGTAATACTGCAGATAATAGAGATTTTCCACCAGCGTTTTCGGATTGCAGGATATATACACTATCTTATCGACACCGTAGCTTATGATCTTGTCCAGTGCATCAGAGGATATACCTGCACGCGGAGGGTCCACGACTATCACATCAGGTTTGTCTTCCACCGTCTTCAGCACCTCAAAGACGTCGCCTGCAATGAATTCACAGTTTTCAAGACCGTTGAGCGCAGCATTTGCTTCTGCAGCCTTTACAGCCTCTTCGACGAGCTCTATGCCTATGACCTTGCCCGCTTTTTTTGCGAGAGTCTGCGTTATCGTGCCTGTTCCGCAGTACAGGTCGAATACCGTTTTGTTTTCAAAGTCATCGATCAGACTGATTGCATATGAATACAGATTCTCGACTGCCGCCACATTCGTCTGGAAAAATGAAAACGCACTGACTTTAAAATCAAGTCCGAGTATTTTTTCCATATAATAATCGCGCCCGTAGAGCACCCGCAGCTCATCACAGTATACTGCATCAGCAAGCCTGTCGTTTATCGTTCTCAATATACCGACGATCGTGTTTTCCAGCGGAAGGGCCAGGATCATCTCCCTGAAAGCGTCCTCATCAAATCCTTCTTCTGAACTCGTCACGACATTTACTATCAGTTCTCCGGTCCTGACTCCGCGCCTGATTATGAGATGTCTCATCAGGCCTTTATGCGATTTTTTATGATAATGCGAATATCCTCTGGATGATGCGAAATCAAGCACGCCTCTCAGTATCACGTTAAAGTCGTCGTGCACCAGCTGACACTGATCCACAGTGACGATCGACATGAAATGCTTTTTCTTGTGCATGCCCAGAGTCATAGGACCGCCTTTTTCCATATCGCCGAAAGTGTACTCCATCTTGTTCCTGTATCCGTATCTGTCAGGCGCTGGCTCGATGTCGAGAAGTTCTCCGTACCGGATATCTTTTTTTTCGATGAGCCCTCTGACTTCACCGGCTTTGTTGCTTAGCTGCTCCTCATACGGAACGCCCTGATATACACATCCGCCGCAGACATTGCTGTCTCTGCAAATTTCCATATTGTATAAAACCTTCCTTGTATTTCGTTTTGATACTGCTTTTTGCAGCTAGAATCTTCCGTAGCTGTCGTAAAATTCTTTTTTGTATTCGAGGAACCTGTCTTCCTCGATCGATTTTCTTATGTTTTTCATGGTATTCACGAGAAAATGCAGGTTGTGGTTCGTCATCAGCATGGATGAAAGTATCTCATCAGCCTTGAAAAGATGACGCAGGTAGGCTTTCGAATAATTCCTGCACGTATAGCAGTCGCAGTTAGGATCCAGCGGTGTGAAGTCTCTTTCATGCTTGGCGTTCTTTATGTTCACACGACCCTGTGACGTCATCGCCATACCGTGCCTTGCGATCCTCGTAGGCAGTACGCAGTCAAACATATCTATCCCGCGCTCCACACCTTCAAAAAGGCAGTCAGGACTCCCTACCCCCATCAGATATCTCGCCTTTTCCTTAGGCAGATAGTCTACGCAGTCGTCCATGATGTCATACATTATCTCTTTCGGCTCTCCGACGCTGAGTCCTCCTATCGCATACCCCGGAAGATCGAGATCTACGATCTGCTCGGCACTTTCTCTTCTGAGATCCTTGTACATACCGCCCTGCATTATGCCAAAAAGTGACTGCCGCTCAGTGTTTTTATGATATTCCTTGCATCTTTTCAGCCATCTTGTCGTTCTTTCCAGCGAATCCTTTACATATTTGCGGTCTGCCGGATACGGTGCGCACTCGTCAAAAGCCATTATTATGTCCGATCCCAGTGCATTCTGTATCTCCATAGATTTTTCAGGCGAAAGCATGTGCTTAGAACCGTCTATATGAGAACGGAACTCCACACCTTCTTCTCTTATCTTCCTCATCGCACCCAGACTGAACACCTGGAAACCGCCGCTGTCAGTAAGTATCGGCTTGTCCCAGTTCATGAATCTATGCAGTCCGCCTGCCGCCTTGACTACCTCATGTCCCGGTCTGAGATAGAGGTGATAGGTGTTTGAAAGTATTATTTCAGCACCCATCTCTTTTATTTCCTCCGGACGCATCGCTTTCACGGTGGCTGCAGTACCTACCGGCATGAACACCGGTGTCTCTATGACTCCGTGAGGTGTAGTCACGCGACCTCGTCTTGCTTTTGTCCTTGTATCTGTCTTTATCAGTTCATATGTAACTGCTGTCATGTTCTCTCCCTTTAGTTATGATCCTGTTTTAAAAACTCAAACTACAATATGATACCATAACGCCTACAGATACTTCAATATTTTCGAGTATTCTTCAGTAAGTTTATCCATGGAGCATCTGCAGTTCGCCGGACTTGTAGATGGCATACCCTGAGCACTGATGCCGCATACCGGTTCACACATCTTTTCATAAAGTTTCGTGGCTTTTCCACCGGTAGTGAATATCGCTCTTATATCCGCCGACTCTGTTATCAGACGCATATCATTCGCTTCCGGATTTCGTATGCTCCCGTCATCCGCGCCTTTTATGTCACATGAAGCCAGCACATCCCACAAAGCTATATTATGCCTTGTCAGAAAATCCTTTCTCTCAGGTACAGTCTGCGGAATTCTTTCTCCAAACAGCGCTGCCAGAACAGGCCAGAATCTGTTTCTCGGATGTCCGTAATAAAATCCCTGCTCTCTCGACTTTGGAGAAGGTATGCTCCCAAGTATAAGCACTTTTGAATCTTTATCATAAAATGGCCCGAATTCATGGGCCACTTTCATCACTTCACTCATTTGTCTTCCTCTGCTTTTCCCTCTTCTGCTCTCATCTGCCGCATCATCGCAGCGTATGCATTCCTTATTTGCCGGATCATAGCAGCACCTTCATCTCACCTACATCCTTTTGACTGCGATCTGCAGAGACACCATTGAGGTCACTACTCTATGAACATCGCGTCACCATAGCTGAAAAATCTGTATTTTTGTTTAACCGCCTCATCATATACCGCAAGTATCTTTTCACGGTCATACAAAGCCGATATCAGCATGAGAAGCGTCGATTTCGGCAGATGGAAATTCGTTATCAGACTCTCTATGATCTTGAACTCATATCCCGGATAAATGAATATACCGGTACTTCCCTCTCCGCTCCTGACCTGCCAGCATCCCGCTTTTCCATCTGCGGTCTGCGCATCCGCATCAAAATAGGCGGCACTTTCAACAGTTCTTGTCGATGTCGTTCCTACAGAAATTATCCTGCGACCTTCACGCTTTGCTCTGTTGATCACCTCTGCACTTTCCTCACTGATGGAATATTCCTCGAAATGCATCGTATGATCTTCTATATTCTCGCACTTAACAGGCCTGAACGTGCCTATCCCGACATGCAGAGTCACATAGACGAGCTCCACACCCTTGTCTTCCGCCTTCTTCAGCAGCTCCTCTGTAAAATGAAGACCCGCTGTAGGCGCCGCTACCGAACCTTCTTCCTTGCAGTATACAGTCTGGTATCTGTCCCTGTCTTCCGAGTCACTGCTTCGCTCTATATACGGAGGCAGCGGCATGCTGCCTATCTCTTCGAGCCGTTCCATGAAAACACCGTCGTACTCAAAATCCACTATCCTGGTTCCGTCAGTGCCGAAATCCTTTATCGTCGCCTTGAGAAGCGGTTCCTGTGAAAACACTACGATGTCCCCCGGTTTCAGCTTTCTGCCCGGTCTGACCATAGTTTCCCATGTATCGCCTTCTATCCTTTTTATGAGCAGAAATTCGACTTTTGCTCCCGTCTTTTCTTTCACTCCGTAAAGTCTCGCCGGAAGCACCTTGGAATTATTCAAAACAAGGCAGTCTCCCGCTTTAAGGTAGTCTATTATATCGTAAAAATGCCGATGTTCGATTTTTCCTGTATCTCTGTGCACGACGAGCAGTCTCGAACACTCTCTTCTGTTCGCCGGTTTCTGAGCTATCAGTTCTTCCGGCAGATAGTAATCAAAATCACTTATTTTCATTTAATTTTCCTCTGTAAATAAATATATCTGTTGCTGACTGCAGCATCCCGCAGCGCATGCGATCTGTTTTATCGCGATGACGCTGCACCATAAATCAGTCACTTATGCTGACAGTCACACGCTTTGCTCCCGTATCGCCATCAGGCTCTATACCCATATGTCTGTACGCTGCCTCTGATACGACTCTGCCTTTTGGCGTTCTGTGAAGGAACCCGATCTGTATGAGATACGGTTCGTATACATCTTCTATCGTGACTCTCTCTTCTCCGATCGATGCAGCTATCGTATCTATCCCTACAGGACCGCCCCTGAAACGCTCGATGATAGTCCTGAGTATCTCCCTGTCCAGGCTTTCCAGGCCCATCTCATCTACTCCGAGTGCGCTCAACGCTCTGTTTGTTATGTCTATGTCTATATTGCCGTCGCCTTTTACCTGTGAAAAATCGCGTACTCTTTTCAGCATCCTGTTCGCCACACGCGGAGTCCCCCTGGATCTTCTGGCCATTTCATCCATTGACTTCTCATCTGCCGAAACTCCAAGTATACTTGCCGATCTGCCTATTATCTTTTTCAGTTCGTCCGGCGTATACATTTCAAATTTGCAGCTAACCCCGAACCTGTCGCGCAGCGGCGCCGAAAGGCTCCCCGCTCTTGTCGTGGCTCCGATAAGCGTGAACTTCGCTATATCAAGCCTTATCGATCTTGCCGACGGTCCTTTTCCTATTATTATATCCAGTGCAAAATCCTCCATTGCAGAATAGAGCACTTCCTCGACCGACCTGTTCAGTCTGTGTATTTCATCGATGAACAGCACATCGTTCTCATTCAGGTTAGTAAGTATGGCCGCCAGATCTCCCGCTCTTTCGATCGCAGGTCCCGAGGTTATCCTTATATCTACATCCATTTCATTTGCTATGATGCCCGCCAGTGTAGTCTTGCCCAGTCCCGGAGGTCCGTAAAAAAGAACATGATCCAGCGGTTCATTTCTCATCTTAGCTGCTTCGATAAATATTTTAAGGTTCTCGGTAGCTTTTTTCTGTCCTATGTAATCGTCCAGCGTCTGCGGTCTTAACGTGACTTCCGTACGTTCTTCACCCTGCCCGAGCTCCGCTGCCGTTATCCTCTCTTCGTAGTCCATCTTTACTTCCTTTTAAAATAGATTCTTGAGTGCCAGTTTTATATATTCCTCTGCGGTCAGATCCTGATCTTTTACACCTGCCATAGCTGCAGACGCTTCTGCTCTCGTGTACCCCAGTGCGATAAGTGCATCGACCGCCTCGCCTCTGGCATCCTGAACACCGTGAAGCAGTTCCGGGTTCGCCGGGATCATCTCATCAGCCTTGACGCCTTCCATGCTGAATTTATCTTTAAGCTCAAGGACGATCCTTTCAGCTGTCTTCTTGCCTACACCGCTTGCTTTGGTAAGTGTTTTCGCATCTTCAAAAACAATCGCCTGCTGCAGCTGCTCCATAGTGAACGATGACAGAATGGATATCGCAGCCTTTGCACCTACACCGCTTACAGTTATGAGCTTCTTGAACGCATCGAGTTCTCCTCTGCGCATGAAGCCGTACAGACTCACGTCATCCTCGCGTACCATCATAGCAGTGTAGACCATCACCTCACTGCCTTCTGCGCTCAGATATGCATGCGAATTCGCCGGAACGAATATCTCGTATCCTACTCCGTTGACATCGACTATTATATACCCGCTGCCCTTTTCAGCCAATACTCCTCTTATGAAACCTATCATCTTATACCAAGCTCCTTCAGTCTTTTTCTGGTGTCTGCCGAATGGCCGTGACATATAGCGGCTGCCAGAGCATCCGCAGTATCGTCAGGCTTCGGTATCTCCTTGAGGTTCAATATGGTCTTTACCATTATCTGGACCTGTTTTTTATCAGCTCTTCCGTAGCCCACTAACGCCTGCTTTATCTGCAGAGGCGTATATTCCTCCACCTCGAGTCCGCCTTTCACACAGGCAAGCACCGCTACACCTCGCGCCTGTCCGACCATTATCGCGGTCTTTGCATTCGTATTGAAAAAGAGCTGCTCTATAGACGCCACGTCCGGCCTCTCTTCATCTATTATTTCTCGAAGCGAGTCATAAAGATACTCAAGTCTCTCCGTCATCGGCATTCCCGCATCCGTAGTGACTGCCCCGTATCTGCACGCGCGAAACCTGTTGCCCGTCTTTTCCACAACTCCGTACCCCAGGATCGCATATCCCGGATCTATACCTAAAATCTTCATATTTTTACCTGTTCTGCCGTTTTCACAATTCACGTCCGATGTTTTATTAAAGTATATCACATGAACATACGTTTGTCTATTGAAAAACTTATACGCTGTATGGTATAATTATAAATCATATGATGTTTGGCGGCTTTTGTGCCCATCGCTCGTGCAAAAGTCTGCCGCAGTATAATGCAATCGTTTTTTGAGAGGGGCAAACATGCGAATTTCAAGACAGAATAAAATACTCGAACTCATTGAAAAATACGAGATCGAGACACAGGATAAACTTGTCTCAATGCTTAGAGATTTCGGATACGAAGTCACTCAGGCCACTATTTCCAGAGACATCAAAGAGCTTCAGCTCGTCAAAACACTGTCCTCCACAGGCAAGTATAAATATGCACAGCCTGCACATGCAGAAGGACCTATGTCTGACAGGTTTTCAAATATTTTCCGTGAAACCGTGAAATCCACTTCACACTCAGGCAATATAGTCCTCCTCAAGACGCTCTCCGGATGTGCGAGCGCCGCAGCTGAGGCACTTGATTCCATAGGCATCCCGCACGTTATCGGATCAGTTGCCGGCGACAACACAATAATGTTTGTCACCGATGATCCTGCGAATTCACCGATGGTAGAAGAAATACTGAACAGCATGCTCAAAAAATAGCAGAGGTGACAACTATGATCAGACACCTGAAAATCAGAGATTTTGCAATCATAGAAAATGCGGATATAGATTTTCACGACGGACTGAATATCATAACCGGCGAAACAGGATCCGGAAAATCGATAGTTATAGAAGCAGTTAGCCTGGCTCTCGGAAGCCGGGCGGATACTGCTTTTGTTCGTTCGGGGAAAAAAAAGGCGATCGTGCAGATGATCGCCGAGCATGAAGGCGAAGAATACATAATAACCAGAGAAGTATCTTCTTCCGGCAAGAATATATGCAGAGTAAACGATGAGATCGTCACGCTCGCTCATCTCAGCTCCCTCTGCAAAAAACTGGCCGATATACACGGACAGTACGATCATCAGTCTCTGCTGAATCCAGAATACCATATCAGGCTTGTCGACCTTTACCATAAAGATCAGATCACGCCTGCAAAAGAAGCTGTTTCAAATGCATACGACAACTATTCACGTGTCCGTTCACAGCTGAGAGCACTCCTTGCCGACGCTGCAAAGAACAGGCGCGAACGCGATTTCATGCAGTTTGAAGCTGATGAACTGCGTGCAGCCGGTCTTGTTATCGGTGAGGATGAAGAGCTCGAAGAAAAGATCTCGATGCTGCAGAACAGCGAGAAAATATATGAAAATCTCGCCGGTGCATATCAGGCTGCTTCTGACGATGAATACGCTGCGCTTTCCACTATAAGACGGATACACGATATGGTGGCCGAGACAGCTTCCTATTCGCAGGAGCTGGACGAACTGAGCCGCCGTCTCGACGAAATATATTATGAATTCGAAGACATCTCATCTTCCATACGCGACTGCCGTGACAGTGCTGTTTTTTCACCTGAGGAACTCGACTGTGCGATAGCAAGATTGGAAGTGATAAACAAGCTCAAAGCCAAACACGGTATGTCAGTGGAAGAACTGCTGAACTATCAGCAGGAGCTCGATGAAAAGCTCGCAGGCATCGAAAACGCAGATTCCATGAAAGAAAGCCTTGAGACTGATCTTGCAAAATATAAGAAAGAGCTGCTTTCAGCGTGTGAAAAGCTTTCAGAGGTCAGAAGAGCTTCAGCTGAGATCCTTGAACAGAAAATAACGGCAGAGCTCAAAGAGCTGAACTTCAACGATGCCATATTTTCGATAGAATTCCGCAAAGCCGAAGCTTTTACATCAAACGGTGCAGATGATGTCGAATTCATGATAAGCACCAACCGAGGAGAACCGATCAAGCCTCTGAGCCGTATCGCATCCGGAGGAGAAATGTCCAGGATCATGCTGGCTTTCAAGAAGATCACAGGCGATTACGACGAGATTCCTACGATGATATTCGATGAGATCGACAGCGGCATCAGCGGTATCGCAGCCAGCGTAGTCGGTCATAAGCTGCAGGAGATCGCACAGACGCATCAGATAATATGCATCACCCACCTGCCTCAGATAGCGGCATATGGAGCGCATAACTACAAGATCTCCAAGGCATCTGACGATACTATGACATATACGACTGTCCTCCCTCTTTCTCACGAAGAAAAAGTGCATGAGATCGCGCGCCTGCTCGGAGGATCGAATATAACAGATACGACCCTCAGATCAGCAGAGGAACTGATCGAAGCGTCAAAATAGATTTGCAAAAACAGATTTAAAAAACAGCGCCTGCCGACTATTGCAACTGTCAGCAGGTGCTATATCATATTTTGATTTTTTCCAGTCCGGAGATTATATCTTCAACGGTATTCTCGGCTCTGTATCTGTGCGAGCGCACCGTGCAGTCCGCATATTTTTCGTAAAGCGGCACTCTCATTTCATACAGGCCGTCGATCGTCTGCCCTTTTTCCATGGCAACTCCCCTCGTTCTTATATTTTTCAAACGTTTTTTTATCGTTGCGAGCGATGCTTCTATATAAACGACCACGCCGTTTTCCTTAAGGTGGCGCATAGCGCTGTCATAATACACCGCACTCCCACCTGTTGCGATCACAGTGTTTTTAACATTTATAGCATTGAGGACTTCCTCTTCGATGCTTTTGAAAGTCTCTATCCCGTCAGCATTTATTATATCCTGAAGACTCTTTCCGGCTCTCTCCTGTATAAGAAGATCGGCGTCTATAAAATTCATCTTCAGAGATTTTGCGAGTATCACTCCTGTAACACTCTTGCCGCATGCCGGCATTCCTATAAGAATTATATTTTTCATTCATTTCCCCTTCTGTGCCATAACAAATACGGCTTATACGTCTTCGTCAACCTCATTATCACTGATCAGTTTCTCCACTTCATCAAGCTGATTTTCCGAAAAGACCCGGACTCCTGCTTTTCTCAGCAGTTCTGATGCAAGTCCTTCACCTTCTATAAGTTCCCCTGAAAAACTGCCGTCATATATCATGCTGCTTCCGCACGACGGACTCTTTTCTTTCATGATCGCACATACGACCCGGTGTTCCAGAGCCAGCCTGACCGCCTCCTCTGCACCTGCGGAGTACTGCCCGGTGACGTCGCGTCCATCACGCGTAACTACACTGCTTCCTCTGCGCTGCGCATCTGTACGCGGCACCGGCAGACCGCCGAAAACCTCCGGGCAGACAGGGATCAGCATTCCCTCTTCCCTCCAGCCTGAGAATCTCGGATCATTCTCTGCTTTTGATTTTCCATCGTACCTTACAGGCTCGCCGCCATAAAGGCACTGACTCACTAATATCTTTTTCATCTAAAATACCTTTTTCATTGATGTTTCGACCCACCGGCCGGTACATCGACCGCATATGCCGAAAACGCATATGTTAAAAAAATAAGAGATGGCGAACCATCTCTTAAATTCAACAGTTTAAATATGAACTATTCTTCGTCTGCTTCAGCTTCCTGTGGAGCTGCTTCGTCTTCTGCAGGCGGTTCGATAGTTTCTCTGATGCTCAGGCTGATCCTCTTTCTGTCCTTATCGATCTCGAGAATCTTAGCTGTAACTACCTGACCAACTTCCAGTTCATCATTTATATTTCCTACTCTCTTGTGAGCAACCTCTGAAATATGTACAAGTCCGTCAAGACCCGGCTCGAGCTCAACGAATGCGCCGTATTCCTTGATCTGAACTACTTTGCCTTCGATAACCTGTCCAACCTGGTAGTTTTCATCGATAACGCTCCAAGGCTCAGGCTGATTCTGCTTGAGACCTAATGAGATCTTTCCTTTTTCTGCGTTCATTGAAAGAACCTTGACGTTGATCTTCTGTCCGATGCTGAGAACTTCCTGAGGGTGCTTGAGTCTTCCCCACGAAATCTCTGAAATGTGCAGAAGTCCGTCGATTCCGCCGATATCTACGAATGCACCATAATCTGTAAATCTCATTACAGTACCTTCAACAACATCGCCGACATTCAGGTTTTCCCAAATTTCTGCAACGAGCTTGTCTTTTTCTTCGTTCAGGAACAGCTTGTGTGAGAACACAGCTCTGTTTCTTCTCTGATCTACTCTGGAAACTCTGACTTCCATAGTCTGACCAACAAACTCTTCTGCATTTTCAACGTAGTGGTCGGAAAGCTGTGAAAGCGGAATAAATCCTGATACTTCTTTGTATTCAGCAATAACTCCACCGTTTACCGGTCTTGTTACTTTGACTTCAAGTACTGTTTTATCTTCAAGTGCTTTGACGATTTCATCCCAGTTAGCACTGATTTCAAGCTTTTTCTTTGAAAGTAAAATACCGCCGTCTCCGTCATCTGTTTTGATAACTTTTGCCTGGATCTCGTCATCGACTTTAAACGCGTCTGATAAAGTTTGACCTTCTTCTAAGCTCACCTCTGAGATAGGGAGAATTCCATCCTTTTTGCATCCTAAATTTACAATAACTTCTTTGTCAGTAACCTGGTGAACTTTCCCTGTGACGATCTCGCCACCTCTTGGTAATCTCAGGGACTTTTCGATTTCGTCCATAAGATCGTTCATGTTTAATTCATTGTTTTCAAGTGTAACATCACTCATTCTGGCAATAACCTCCTTAATAGTGCATTCGGGTGTCGAAGCGCCCGCCGCTATTCCTATTCTATTACATTTTTGCACTTCTTTCAACGGTAAATCTTCAATATTTTCAACAAAAAAGGTATTTGCGCAGAACTTTTTAGAAATTTCACATAATTTCTTAGTATTCGAACTTTTCCGACCGCCGATGACGATCATCAGGTCAGACTCACGTGCCAGCTTCTCGCATGCCTGCTGTCGCTTCGTCGTAGCGCTGCATATCGTATTATTTACAGTGAAATCCCTGCCGGCTGCGGAAAGCGCATCTGTGACACTGTTCAGCATCTCCTCTTTTATAGTCGTCTGTGTAACTACGAACAGGTCATCTGCCTCTATCGCAGCTGCTTCATCATATGAGCTGACTACCACTGCAGGATTTCTGCACCATCCGAAGATACCCATCACTTCCGGATGATTCCTGTCCCCCACTATCACGACCTGTTTCTCAGTGTCGTGCACCAGATTGTGTATCTTCGCAACGAAAGGACAGGTCGCGTCTATCAGCTTTATTTTTTTTGCGGCTGCTTCATCATAAAAAGCCTTGCCTTCTCCGTGAGACCTTATTATCACGATATCGCCTTCACTGACCTCATCCAGAGACTCCGCTATTTTTATTCCTTTCTTCTCAAGATCGTCCGTCACACGTTCATTATGTATCAGCGGACCCATGGAAAAAATATTTCCTTCGTTTTCCTCCGCCGCCTTTTCCGCTTTTTCTATCGCCTGTCTGACGCCGAAGCAGAACCCCGCATTCTCAGCCCTTACTATTTTTTTCATCTATTTTCTCCAGCTCCTCAAGATATTTTTTGAATGCACCTTCACTGCCGTTCATCGTAGGGATGTAGTACTTTACACCTTCCCTGTAAAGGTTGTCCGGCAGATACTGCTGCGTCACATATCCTCCGTACGCATGCGGATACTTGTAATCGAGACCTCTGCCGAGTTTCTCCGCACCGCCGTAATGAGAATCCATCAGGTGTGCCGGCACATCATCGATCTTCCTGCTTCTGAGATCTGCGATCGCTCTGTTCAGTGCTTCGTTAGATGCATTCGATTTCGGACATGATGCCAGCAGGACCACTGCCTGTGCAAGATTTATCTTCGCTTCCGGCAGTCCTATCATCTGTGCCGCCTGGACGCATGAAGTGACTATAGATATAGCACTCGGATACGCCATCCCTATATCCTCACTGGCCATCACCATCAGACGCCTTCCTATCATCACTATATCGGCGCCGCCCTCCAGCAGCCTTGCGAGATAATGGACCGCCGCATGCGGATCGCTGCCTCTCACGGATTTCTGAAGTGCCGAAAGGAGATTGTACTTGTCTTCTTCTTTATCGTAAAAAGTGGTCTGCTGCTGCATAGCTTCACCCACTATTTTCCTGTCCAGAGTCATTCCTTCGCTGAGGTTGTCAACTATGAAACCAAGCGTATCGAGTGCTACTCTGCAGTCTCCGCCGCTCATATCTGCAAGTATGCGCAGTGCGTCCTCATCATATTTTATCTGCAGCCCGCCGAACCCTTTTTCAGTATCTTCAAGAGTTCTTTTAAGTATCCCGAGTATCTCACCTGTTTCAAGTCTTCTGAACTCATATATGTTCCTGACACGACTTATGATAGCGTTATTTACCGAAAAATACGGGTTTTCCGTCGTGCTTCCTATAAACTTTATGACCCCCTCCTCCAGAGCCTTTAGAAGCGAATCCTGCTGCAGCTTGTTCCACCGGTGGACCTCGTCCACATAAAGACATGTCGTCTCCTGCTGCAGACCGTAAAATCTAGTCGATGCATTCTCAAGTATGACCTTGAGCTCCTTTGTGCCTGTAGTAGAAGCATTTATCTCAACAAAATTGCTGTCGATCTCACTGGCTATTATCCTGGCAAGAGTCGTCTTGCCGGTGCCTGACGGACCGAAAAAGATCGCAGAATCAAAGGTCTTGTTTTTTATGGAGTTGTAAAACAGCGAGCCTTCAAACATGAAATGAGTTTGTCCCACGAAATCCTGCAGTTTCGAAGGCCGCATCCTGGTAGATAATGGTATCATATAGTCTTTCCTTTTCTCTTTATAATCCCCGGCAGGATCTTCCTGCATCCTACTTGTATACAGTCGTAACGAATGCATTGTCTGTTCCAGCCGAATCAAGCGCTTCTTTTGCTTTATCCTTGCTTTCGAATATTTCACCTATGATCTTATACATCTTGTTCTGCTCCACCACCTGAAGGCCTGAAATCCCAAGCGAAGACATCGCAGTCTCAGCCGCCGCTTTCCCGGAATAGCATCCATACTGCACTGCATATCCTGCGACTTCGGTTTCCTTTACATCAGCTTCATCTTCCACAACTCCTGATGATGCCTTGCTTTTACTTTCTTTCCCGGATCCCGCCTTGTCTGATGCTGCAGATCCGTCCTGCTTCTGAGTGCTCTGATCCGATACATCTGATCCTGCCGCGATCTGCGGCACATAATTCACTACCGGATCCACGACATATTTAGCTGTGGCATATCCGCATCCGACCGAAAGACACAATATCAGTATCACCGGAATAAAATTCGGCTTCGCACCGTGCCTCTGGGCCCCTCTGTAACCTCTTCTGGGCTGCCTTCTTCTTTGCATCACTTTTTCCTCTCTTCCTGTAGTATATTAAATACTATTAATCAGGCGAGAGCTTTATTACACTTTGCAGACAAGATGTACGATAAATATATTTTACATTATACTACATTTTTTATCAAAAGAAAAACCTCTGCACCGTGAACTGCTTTCACACGTGCAGAGTGACCATATATCCATGCCTCACCACATATATCACGAAGCCCTGTCATCACCGTGCATCTCCATATAGAGCTGTCTTTTCAGCATTCCTGCCTTATTTATCATCTCGCGCAGAGAGTAATTATGATAATAGATATATTTCGCTGCTTCGATCAGATACTTTTCCTTCTCATCGCGAAGCTCGGCTTTAAGCTGTCCTATGAAGCTCACCATGTTTTTTCTCAGGTTTATATTTTCTTCTCTCAGCGGAATGTATGCGATCTTTATCTGACCCGTGTCTTTATTGTAAAAAACAGTGTCGCTCGTCACCGTCACTTTCGCCGGGTCTATGTAATATTCTACTGCACTTTTCAGTATTATCAGCACATTTTCCAGTATATAAAGTGCATCTTCCGTACGCTCTATGCGATAGCTGCTGAGCGGGGCAAATCCGCTGCAGTTGTAGCTGCCGTATTCCCTGCCGTTTTCACTGACGAACCCCATCGGTATGAACAGATTGCATTCACCCGACGTGAGCATCACCTTCTCGAAATCCTGCATCGCGTTTTCCTCTAGCCTCACTCTGAAATTCTTATTTTCCCACATTGCTGTTCCTTCTTTCTCTACCGTTATATATCTCAACATACCATTATGCCGACACACACTCATCACACTTGCGGCATTTCATATCAACTCATATCAGTTGCCGCCGCATTTGCTGCATGGACTGTATCCCTTTTTCTCGGCCTCTGCCTTATCTATGACTGCGCTTCTGCGCCTGATCGTCCTGCACGTCCCGTCGTGATACGAACTGCCGCTGTTTTCAAAGCAGAATACGACACTTCCGTTTGCAATCTTCCCCGATCTGCACGTCCTGCATGCGCTGTATCGCTTCTTCACACTTTCCGTAAGTATCACAGGATGCACCGATGCCTTTACATATGTGCAGTTTTCCTTATGATATCTCCTGCCTGAATGAGGAAAATACCATACCGGTTGTTTAGCCGCATCGGTTTCAAGTCCTGATACTCCCATCGGATCTCCACGACATTCTCTGCCCACGAACCCTCTGAATTTTATCCTGCAGTCAAGCGCAAAATCTTTCCGGAATCCCAGTGGAAATGAGATCTCCTGCCCTGCCCTGATCCTGTAGGAAATCAGCTTGTCGCCTTGAAGATCCGAATAAAATATCCTGACATTCCTTATCTCAAGATCATCCAGCTTCGGATTGTCCTCAAGTATCCTGTTTCTGACTTTTTCCGCTGTCATGTACGGCTCGACACCGTTGCACGATCTCGCAGCTATGACTGCACTTTCATCGACAGCGCCGTGGATGCAGTTTTCCCATGTGCCCTCTATCCTGATGAAATACCCCAGCGACAACACTGCGAGGATCACGAACGGAAGGAAGATCGCCGCTTCAAGCGTGTAAAACCCTTTAGTACTTTTTTTCATAACTGTAATCAACACCGTTCACCTTCACATCTATACTTATACCTGTAAAGCATTCATTGATAAGAAAATCGCTATCGTACTTCATCCTGGTGTTTATCTGTATCAGATCCATGATCCTGCTTACTTTCACGTTTTCATCCTTGAAAAACAACAGTACCTGCAGATACTGACTGTAATCATAGCCTTTCTCAATATCCGGTCTGAATATCCCCTGTGTTATCCCGTCTACCGCACTGTCAAGATCCACAGCCCATGTGCTTTCATCTTTTGTCACCGGTACTTTGCCGCTCTGCCACAGCAGCTTCACATCATTGTCGGACTCCGCATACGCCCATGTCGACGCGAGCAGTGCCTGAGTCGCAGGCGCCGCGGCACCCGGCGTGAGTATCTCTGCCATAGCGAGCGTTTCTGCCTTTTTGGCAGGATCGCTGTATATATGAGCAAGATTGAGCGGGAACCTCATAGCCTTGAGCGCCATCTCCACGCGTTTTTCATTTTTCCGGTCAGTCAGCTCACCTCCCAGTATGTACTCCGCTTCACTGTTGAAAAAATGCTCTTCCTTCGCTTTATATGTCCTGCTGTTGAAATGAGTCAGTATATACCTGTTCAGCAGATATGTATCCGTTCCCTTTTCAAACGCCTTGTCTATCTCCTTTATATCCGATGCCAAAGACTCGGCAAGCGCCGTCAGGCTCTTGTCCGGAAGCGATGCGGAAGGCAGCGATACAGCTGTGGGACCGTGTCTCAGGCTCCTGCTTTCTGTAATGCTTTCATCCTCGTCCCGCTCTGTACCGCCTTTCCACATACCGAACCCGTCTTCAGCAACTGCCAGTTCCATATATTCCAAAATCTGCTCCTTTACAGGATCGATATTGGATGTCGAAAATCTGCTGCCTGATACTTCTGCAGCTTCTATGTCAACGTCTTTCATATTTTTAAACGAATACTCCAGATATCTGCGCAGCTTCTTACTCAATGCAGCATCATCCCCTTTTAGCAGAAAAATGCCATACTCTTTCTGGATATCGCGGTCGTATTCAGACATAACGGAATCTCCTGCAAGGTTTATGATTCCGTCTGCTCTGCTTTTGACACACTCTGCCCTTGCTCCATATATAAGCGCCAGCGTCACTGCTATCAGCGCTGCAAGCACCACCATCAGAAAGACCGCACTGCTGCCTCTTTTATTATTCTTCATTCCCAATACCCTTTATCAGATCATAGTAGCGTACATATCGCGCCCCGTCGGTTCCTGAACATTTTCCCTCCACGACGAATATCCCCCTTTTTTCCAAAACGCCGCGGTACTTCATTATCAGGTATTTTCTGCCGCTTGCTTCGCTTCCTGATACTGTTTTCTCGGTGTATATCTCCGCATCAGTATCTGCGCTCCTCTCACTATCGCCTGCATACACCGTGCTCCCGGCCGCCAGTCCGGCTTCACACCTCATGGCTACGTGGAGCCGGCTGCGTTCCGTCATCTGACTGTAGAAAAACATCACTATCAGGACGATGGTTATCAGCACGAAAATGATCACGGGGAGCACTACTGCCGCTTCCATTATGTAACTGCCCTTTCTGCTGCGGAGCTTTGCCTTATCTGTCATGCCCTCTGCCGCATCAGTTGAAATCACTGAGTCCTTCGAAAGTCTTATTGACAAAATCCGTTATCTCCGTCTTGAATATCAGACCCAGTGCCACCGCGATGGCAACTAAAATCGCGACCTGTACAAGCTCCATCCCCTTTTTGCTTCTCAATCTTATCGTTTTCGTTCTCATATTATCCTCCTTTTCCCTGATACCCGGGTGTCACAGTTCCATAAGCGCCGGCGCTACCGTTATGATTATCAGCACCATCAGAAATATCATCAGCGGCAGTGTCAGCTTCGTCTCTGCAAGCCGCCCCTTTTCCTCACAGCTCTTCTTTCTGCTGATCCACAGCAGTTCGCTCTCAGCCTGCAGCTTCCCTGTCAGCTCTACTCCCTTCCTGATATTGTCGCTTATTATATTCGACACCCTCATAAGTTCTCTTATCCCGCTTTCTTTGGCCATTTTCCTGAATTCGACATGCATCGATGCATTCGTCGTAGTACAGAGCACATAGATCTCGCGCAGCTTTCCGTAAAAATAGTCATCCCCCTTGCTATCTTCCACAAAACTCTCTTCTACCGATTTTTCAAATGCGCTCGTAAGCACAAGTCCCGCGTTCAAAAGAAGCACGAGCCTGTTCACGAATTCCGGCAGCTGCCTCATCACGGATTCACGCTGCAGCCTGCGCTGCTGTTCCAGCACCGAAAATCGCTTTTTGTATATGCAGAATGCGGTCAGCACCGTCACTGCCATGATCGCGATACCGTTCGAACCGGATTTGTCCTCCACCTCCCACGATATCTTTTCACCTGACGCCAGCGAATCCGGCAGCTTCACTTTTTTCACAGCTTTATCGCTGTTCAGCTCCGAAGCTATTCCTCTCAGTTCCATTTCCACCGCCTCACGGTTCCTTTTGCCGGCAGCTTCTCCATCTCCGTCATCCTGCTTTTCTTCACTGCTTTCTTTCTCATACGGATCCATCGTCAGATCTATCTTCTTTTCAATGACTTTATCTCCGTCAGAAACTTCTGCCCTCAGCACAAGATGATCCGGATCCTGATCCTCTGCAGGCCTGACTATATAAATGCTGCCGCCTGATTCAACGATTCCCGCAGACTGACCCTGCACCGAAAACGCCATGTCCGCGGCAGCCAGCAGCACACCTGCTGCAAGTACCGCAATGATGCTTTTTCTCGCTTTTGCCGCAGCTTCATCGGCAGTAACCACTTTTCGCGATCCCCCCTGCGGACTTTGCTGATTTTGCATGCTTTGCGGACCTTGCATACTTTTATCTTTTTTACTCTTATCAAAAATTCCTTTCAAATCACTCGCCTTCATATAATTCACATATTCCATACACTGCTGCAAACATCACATACCAAATACTGCCGCAAGCGCATCTAAACCTTTATATCCGATATCTTCTCCATCAGATACACGCCATAAACTGATGCTGCCAGCGCACCGGTCATCAGGATCCTTCCCTGCAGAGTCGTATACAGCGGCTCGATATACGAAAATGAAAATATATTGAGCATCATCAGCATTATCAGCGGCATCGCAGAGATCAGCCTTCCCTCTACCTTTTTCTGCGAAGTTATCGTGCGTATTTCCCTGTCTATATTCATCTTGTCAGTCAGGATCTCCGTCGTATGACCTATTATCTTTTCGAGATTTCCGCCCATGTTCCTGCACGTTATATATACCTGCACGAAATCGCTTATATCCTCGCTCCCGCTCCTCACTGCGAGATCCCTGAGCAGCACCTTGTCACTCTCCTTGTTCTCCACCATGCTGATCCTCATATGTCTGAGCTCCTTCATTATCAGATCGTCCCTTCCATACATTGACGACAGTTCATCCTCAGCCTCTATCAGCGCCTCATCCATCTGCCTTCCCGATGCGACAGATGCAGACAGAGAGTATAGCAGATCCTTGAACTGCACATTCAGTTCATTCATCCTGCGCTGTGCCATGCGCCTGCTGAAATACGGCTCGATCCAGTGCACCGCCGCGCCCGCCGGCACGGACAGCCACAGACTGTGATAAAACAGATACGTGATGATGAATATGCACGCATACCCCGCCGAATAAAACAGCAGCTTCTCCTTTCCAGACAGCTCGTAGACAGAATAATCCTTTATCATGTAGCCACCTCCGGCATACTCTCTACTGCAGCTTCATAACCTGCGAGCTGCAGCTTTTCACGATGGATAAGCCTGCTCCCCTCGACTCTGCTGCCCTTCCTGAACAGAGGATTTACCGCTATCTCTCCGTTTTCCATACCTTTCAGCTCCGATATCTCCGTCACGCTTCGGCTCCCGTCCTTCATCCTGCTCATGTGTATCATGATGTCTATCCCTTCCGTTATCTGACTGCGTATCGCTTCGACAGGGAAATCGGCCGCCTGCAGGAACATCGCCTCGAGCCGCTTCAGCATACCTTCTATGCTGTTGGCGTGTCCCGTGCTGAGACTGCCGTCATGACCCGTGTTCATCGCCTGTATCATGTCCATCACCTCCTTTCCTCTGACTTCCCCTATGATTATCCTGTCCGGCCTGAGCCTCAGACTCGCCTTTACCAGTTGCGACATGTCAACGCCGCCTTTTCCCTGAACGTTAGCATTCCTGCATTCCAGACGCACTATATTCTCCACCTGATCTATCTGCAGCTCCGCAGAATCCTCGATCACCACGACTCTCTCCTGCTCCGGGATGGATTGGGAAAGCACGTTCAGCATCGTCGTCTTTCCCGAAGACGTCCCTCCGCATACGAAACAGTTGTAGCCCGCTGATACCGCGACCCTCAGAAATCCCGCCTCTTCCTCTGTCACCGTACCGTTCCTCAGCAGATCTTCCATATCCATCACCTTCTCCGGAAATTTTCTTATTGTCAGTATCGGCCCGTTCAGCGCAATGTTCCGGTATATCGCATTCACTCTGGAACCGTCCGACAGCCGGGCATCCACGATCGGATTCAGCTCGTTTATCTCCCTGTGTACCCTTGATGCGATCCGCCGTATCAGCTCCTCGAGATCATCCGTCGTGTCGAACTGCAGCGGCAGCCTCTCCGGTATACCGTTTCTCTCGATAAAAATGCAGTCCTTCCCGTTGACCATTATCTCAGAAATACTCTTATCATCTATATACGGCTGCAGTATGTCCATTTCCTTTCTCAGCGACAGGAATATGCGCTCTATCACCTTACGGTTCTCGCGATGACTGCAGCTGCCCGCCTTTTTCTGCGAAAACACGAACTCCTCTATCCGCTCCATCGCCTCCTCGTCGCTGAGAGTGCCCTCCGAATCTGTTATCATCAGCCTGATCTCAGCTATATAGCGCCTGATCTCCTCCTGCGTATAGCTCACCTTTTCCGCATGCGTCACACGCCTCACATCTATTGAATTTTTAGCCATAAATTACATTATTTTCCTTTCAACAATATAATAAAACACCTGTAATTTTTTTACAAGTGTTTTATCTCGACAAATTTCGACTTTTTTCGACACGCACATGCATCAGATTTCCGGTATCACTATCCTGTTGCTGCCTGCCTCTCTGTTCTTCCTGTTGTGCTCCTCTATGAGCTTAGATATCTCAAAGTCAGCCTGCTGTATCTCCAGCCTGAACTCGTCGGCCGACACCTTGAAAGCCCCGCCGCCCGTTATTATCAACTGCTCGAGCCTGTCCGAAGTCGCCACCCTGACATGATACTCACGGCTTTTCCTGTGCGCGGCCTTTTCTATGTACATATCCGCCGTCTCCGCCTCCTGAGTATAGATGACCTCGACGCCGTCGTGCTGCTCGTAGTGACGCTCACCGCCCTTGACCCTGTACGCGTCGAAGACCGCTATCACATGGCACTTCTTATATCCCTGGTAATTCGCCAGTATCTCTATCAGCGCCTGCCTTGCGGAATCCATGTTCACCTTCGCCAGCGCCTTCAGCTCGTCCCACGCGAAAATTATATTGTAGCCGTCGACAAGCAGATACTCCTCAGTCACGACAGCCGGTTTCGTCTTTTTCTTTTCATGCTCCGGAAGGATCTCCCGCTTAGGTATTACCGTGCGCTTTTTCGGCTTGCCATACGTCATCTCGAAGATACGCTCAAGTTCCTCTTCTTCCGTAAGGCCTTTCTTCCTGCCGCGTTTTTCCGCATTTTTTCCGCCATGCGGAGTTTCCGGCATGCCGCCTGCCCGTTCATATGTAAAGGCGCAGCTGTCCGCTCCGTTCAGGGTTTTTGTATCTTTTCGCTCCGGCTGTATGTGCATGAGCACGTCAGATTCATCCCACTTCACATTGAATCCTGCGCCGTGACTGCAGAATACCGAATCAGCCGTGTTTTCCAGGTCAGCATCCGGATCGTACCCGATCGCTTCGATCACACGTTCCAGGTCATGACATTTATCATACCCCGAAAGTGAACAGCTCAGACGTCCGTGCCCCTTAGTATAAGACGCGACGTCCACCGCATAGTCCTTCATCTCGGACACCGGCGCCTTTCCTGTAAGCACCACAGTATCCCCCATATGCTCAGGTTCGCTGATGCTGCCGCTCATCCTCTGGATATCCGATATCGCCCGTCCTGTAGCCTCCTGCGGCACCTCGAGACGGAATTCATACCACGGCTCCAGCAGCACAGACCGCGCTTTCCTCAGACCCTGTCTGAGCGCCCTGTACGTCGCCTGCCTGAAATCTCCGCCTTCCGTGTGCTTGAGGTGCGCACGCCCTGCGGTGAGTGTTATCTTCATATCCGTCAGCGGTGACCCCGTAAGCACGCCGATGTGCTCCTTTTCCGCAAGATGCGTCAGTATCAGACGCTGCCAGTTCGTATCGAGCTCATCGCTGCTGCACGCTGTATCGAGAGTCAGACCACTGCCGCGCTTTGCAGGCTCCATCAGCAGATGCACCTCGGCATAATGCCTGAGCGGCTCGAAATGACCTGCGCCGTACACAGGTTCTGCGATCGTCTCTTTGTATGCTATCGAACCCTGCCCGAACTCCACATCGAAACCGAAACGTTCAGAAATGATATTTTTCAGTATCTCCGTCTGGACCTCTCCCATCAGCTGCATCTGTATCTCCTGCAGCTGCTCGTTCCATGCCACATGGAGCTGGGGATCTTCTTCTTCGAGGATCCTCAGTCTGCTTAGCGCGTCATGGACATCTACGTCATCCGGCAGTATCACCTGATAGGAGAGCACCGATTCCAGCAGCGGGCCCGATGTATCCTGCTCGTATCCGAGTCCCTGTCCGGCATATGTATTCTTCAGCCCTGTCACCGCACACACATCGCCTGCTCGGATGGTATCCGCCGTCCTGTATTTTTCTCCCGAATATATCCTGATCTGCTCGATCTTTTCGGTGCTGTCATCCGAGCCGCTGTCCGTACCGTCATCCGCGTGCGCCGTCACGACTGCATCCTTCACGTTCAGCGCACCGCCGGTGATTTTCATGTGAGTCAGCCGCATCCCCTGACGGTCTCTGCTGATCTTGAACACACGCGCACCGAACTGTGCAGGATATATTTTCTGCAGACTGAACTGCGATACGATCTCAAGCAGCTCGTCTACCCCCTGCATCTTCAGTGCAGAACCGAAGCAGCACGGGAATATCCTGCGCTTTGCGATACCTGCCGCTATGCTGCCGTCGTCAAGACTGCCGCTCTCAAGAAACTCTTCTATCATCTCTTCGTCACACATCGCGACCTGCTCCTGCCAGGCTGCATCGCGCTGAACATCAAACTCCATGCACCCGCTGCCAAGGCTTCGCCTCAGCTCAGCCATTATCGCCGCTCTGTCCGTACCGTCCAGATCCATTTTATTTACAAAAATAAAAACAGGCAGCCTGTATTTTTCCATGAGCTTCCACAGCGTAGCCGTATGCCCCTGGACTCCGTCCTTGCCGCTTATCACCAGTATCGCGATATCCAGCACCTGCAGCGTCCTTTCCATTTCCGCGGAAAAGTCCACATGTCCCGGTGTGTCCAGCAGCATGAATGTCGTACCGTCGTATTCCAGCTCTGCCTGCTTTGAAAATATGGTTATGCCGCGTTCTCTCTCCTGTGAGTCTGTATCTAAAAACGCATCCCCGTGATCTACTCTGCCGAGCTTTCTTATCGCTCCCGTCCTGTAGAGCAGAGCCTCCGACAGCGTCGTCTTGCCTGCATCGACATGTGCCAGCAGGGCTGCGCATATATGTTTTTCCGGTCTTTTTTCGAATGATCCCGCCATCGAAAATGCCCCCTTCTGTATCTGTGCTTTTCTGCTTCTTATCATATCACACAAAGGGAGATCAGTCGATAAGCAAGGTGATATGTCATCTGTTCGCAAGCTTTTTTTCTGCAGTTTTATACAGATACTTTCCTGCCACACTGCCGATGTATCCGCAGAGCAGTCCTACCAGGATGCCTCCTAGGATATCTGTCGGATAATGCACATACAGATACAGCCTTGAGAAAGCTATCAGCACTGCAAGTACGAGTGAGATCTTCCACAGCTTCTTTTCACCTGCACAATAAAGGGCCGTAACTGCTGTGAATGACGCTGCGGTATGCCCCGACGGGAACGAAAAATCGGTCGGGCGCGGCACGAGAAGCTGTACTGCTGTATTTATATCGCACGGCCTTATCCTTCCCACGAGATTTTTAAGTATGCCGTTGCAAAGTATCACATCAAAGACAAGCGCCACCATCACGATCACGCCGCTCTTTCTCGTCTTCGGTATCGCGATCAGCACTGCGGCCAGCAGTATCCACAGTATCCCCGCGTTGCCGAGTTTAGTTATAAAACACATTATCGTATCCAGCGCCGGTGTCCTGATGCCCTGGATAAAATCCAGAATGCTGAATTCAAATCCCATATCTGTTGCCTCCTTCTCTGCACAGATCCAGAGCGCCACGCCTGTATGCGCCGGCATGGTGCTCAGCAAACTGTGCCATTACCATCGATGATGCCTGCAATATATATCAGTGATCCTGCAAGTATCCTGTGATCCACTGTCCTCATGTAAATTCCTCCTTTGCACCGTATGCACTTTCCTCTTTTTCCCTTGTCTGATATGATCATAATATTGAATTTTAAACATAAACCATCTCATATTATAAATTTTTTATAAACATGCACGATCATGGGGATGATAGGTGTCGGCAGATGCATAGCCGCATTCAACTATTTATTCCACAACAAGATGCTGACTGCCACAGGCATGATCAGCGGACCGGCAAACTGATCCCCCGCAGACCGCAGACATGACGAATGATGACCTGTATAGCTTTAAGCGGCACTTCGCCCGTCATGTCATAATACTACACATGCAGACCGCAGACTCACTGTCAGTCCTCCGGATGCAGCTTTATCATCAGCGCATTGTTGTTCATCGGATCACGGCGCGTATAATCGAATAGATAGTAGTCATCGCCCATCTTTTCTATATGAGTGAGCTTTCTCAGCAGTCTCGGATCATCGGTATCATAGCGCCCACCGCTCAGGTATCGGTGTTCTCTCGACTCCCTGCTGTAAAATTCCTTTGAAAATCTCTTTTCTACCATATCCTCGCCGAGAAAGCCAGGACGTGTCTTTACATTTTCCCTGAGATAATAATCCATTATCATCGCATTCCTGAGCGTTTCCACATCGCCTGCAGAAACGATCTCCATGCCGAACCTCAGCAGGTTCTCATATCTCTGATTCCTCGAAAAGCTGAACATTTCCATGCCGGATCTGCCGTACCACGAAGCGAGCTCCGCAAAGAATTCAAACGAACTGTCAAAGTGCTTCAGCAGCATTTCCACAGTGTTTTCGAACTGTCCGCTGTTGTAGTACACTTCCGTCATCTCTTCCACGCCTTTCAGCTTTATCAGCTCGTCGAACGAGATCCATTTCGTTTCGAGCACCTCATACGGCGGCGCTTCCGTGAATTTCAGACCGTATTCTTCGCATTTCCCCGCTATAGGCGATCCCTTCAGCACCTTGAGGAACCCAAGCTGCAGCTGCTCCGGTCTCAGTGCGAACACATCGTCGAACGAAGCCCTGAAGCTTTCATAGTCTTCGAACGGCAGCCCTGCTATCAGATCGAGATGCAGATGGACATTTCCCGGTGACTTGATGCGATCCACCACTCCGCTGAGCTTTTCGAAATCCATCGGACGGTTTATCTCTTCCAGCGTTTTCGCATTTGTCGACTGCACGCCTATCTCGAGCTGCACCTGGCCCGGTCTCAGCTCCGACAGCAGTTCGAGCTGCGCTTCATCCATTATGTCTCCGGCTATTTCAAAATGAAAATTCGTTATACCGTTGTCATTGTCCCTAAGAAATCTCCAGATCTTCAGCGCGCGCTCACGGTCACAGTTGAAAGTCCTGTCGATGAACTTCACCTGCGGAACATTCCGCTCCAGAAAAAAGCTGAGTTCCTTTTCGACCAGTTTCAGATCTCTGAATCTCAGTGATTTCTCCACCGATGACAGACAGTAGCTGCACCTGAACGGACACCCGCGGCTGCTCTCGTAATATATTATCCTGTTCTCGAAGTCGTTCAGACTGTCGTATGGAAAAGGGGCACAGCTCAGGTCGATCGGCATATGCGTCATCGTCGTTATCATCTCTCCGCTGCGGTCTCTGAATACGATACCCGCTGTCGCCTGCAGCTGACTGTCATCCGGTCGCTCTGAACGGAGCGCCGCATCCCGATATATTTTCGCGAGCTCAAAAAATATCTCCTCGCCTTCGCCGCAGATCACACCTTTCAATGACGGCACCCTTCCAAGCACATCAGCAGCATCGAAGGACACTTCCGGTCCGCCCGCCCATATATCCACATCTGGCATGACTTTTCCCAGATCCGTAACTATCTCCTCTATCTCTCTGCGGTTCCATATGTAGCACGAGAACATTATCAGATCCGGTTTTTTCATATAAATGTCCGTGATGATCCTGCCGACCGGCTGATTTATCGTGTATTCCGCGATCTCTATCTCGGGGCGCGCTCCATCACATGCGAATCGCTCTGACGCATACGCCGCCAGGCTGTACACGGCGAGATTTGAATGTATATACTTGGCATTTACTGCTGTTAGAAGTATCTTCATCTTGTCTCCTGGTCTCCTCCGAAAAATCCGACCGCTTCGCTCAGTACCCGTTCCGGCGCTCCCGGTATCGACAGCCTGTGGTCGCCGCCGTCGATCGTCACCAGATCTATATCGTATTTTTCCGCGAATGCTTTCGCTCTGTCGTAGGCGATGTCCTCATCCTCACTTCCGTGGATCATCAGCAGCTCCTGACCCTTTCGCTCAAATCCTTCCATTATATCGTGGTCTTTGAGGTCTTCTATGAATCCCGCCGTGATCTTCACCGGTCTCACGCTGTCATCCAGCATGAAATATCCGTGCTCGTCAAGAGCAGCACGCTCTTCCGCTGTAAGTTCCAGAAAATACTCAGACATGTTCACCGCCGCGCTTCTGAGGAATGCCTTCGTCCCCTCTGCATCGCGCTCCATCAGATATATCAGCGTGATGTATGCGCCGAAACTCGACCCGAAATATCCGATCTCAGCCTCTGGCAGCAGCTCTCTGACGTGCTTTTCCATATCTGCGAGATCCGCGGTGCAGTTTTCCACCGTGAGAAAATCTCCGTTCACCGGACTCACACCATGTGCCGGGAAATCGAACGCTATCACAGCGATGCCGTGCTTCGGCAGATTTTCCATCAGCATTTTCACAGTCGGGCTTTCCTTGCTGCTCGCAAATCCGTGCACAACGATGACCGCAGTCTTTTCTCCGCCTTTTATCTCTGCGGAATACGGCACGTCATAGCTTCCCGGGCACTTCAGTTCTCCATTTATCATCATAGCCTCCGTTTCAATCTTCTTTACGGCTCTGCCGTACTTAGCGGCAGAGCCTGACTTGTTTTCTCCCCTGGCCGCCTGCCTCCTGCAGGCGATCCGTCTCATCCATGATAGCACAGAGCGCCGATTCTTGCCATATGCAAAGCGCGCCGCATCCTGACGTCCTGCTCTTACTGTCTGCACACTGCGCTTTTGCATAAAACCTCAGAATGAAGATCACACAGCAGTCTGCAGAAAACGACAATGAAAAAGTTGCGCTCCGCCTCCCGCTCTCCTATAATTAGAATAAGAAAAACACATCCGGGTGCTGTAATGCCCCGGCACATCAGAAAAAAGAAAGAGTGGCATAACATTATGGAAATGACCAAAGAAGATAAAATAATGCTTGCAAATATAGAAGATAAATTCGACCAGTGCCTTTCGCAGTATCGACTGACATGCTCGAATTTTCTCGATCTGCGTCAGAGATCACTTGCGGAAAAGCTCTGCAGAGAACTGACGGGCGGCGGTGACGTACGATGCGTATTTTACGGAGGATACGATGATGCAGAGCGCACGATCGCATGCTTTCTCCCTGATTATGCAGATGTGTCCGACTGTCCGGTATCGGTCATCCGTATCACAGCACGCGAAGGCGGCCGCAAACTGACACACCGCGATTACCTCGGTTCGCTCACAGGGCTAGGCATCAGACGCGAGATGACCGGAGACATACTTGTCCACAAAAACGGCGCCGACATCATAATCATGGACGACATCCGCGATTTCATACTCACGAATTACGCCAATGCCGGCCGCACAGCACTGACGACCGAAGCACTGCCGATCGATCAGCTCCACATTCCTGATGCACACACTGAAATGATAAAAGATACGGTCGCTTCCCTGCGCCTGGACAACGTGATATCCTCGGCGTTCCGTCTTTCACGTGCAAAGGCGGCCGAAGCCATCCGTTCCGGACTCGTGTTCGTCAACAGCATGCAGACAGAAAAGCCCGACGCTAAAGTCGAACAGGGCGATAAGCTTGTTTTTCGTGGAAAAGGAAAGGCATATCTGCGCGAAATCGGCGGACAGACCAGAAAAGACAGGACTTACATCCTGATCGAAAGGTATATATGATTATCCAATATTTTACAAATTCCTTTATGTGAAATATTGTAAATAATTGATATTAATATTATAATGCGATACAGAGAAGCCTGAGACACGGTGGACGGCTGCTCCTCACTGAGAGGAGGTGATGCGGATGTATATAACACTTTCAGAGCTCTTAGCTTTTGGTATGTTCGTTATATCCCTCATCGCCCTGGTTATTGAAATCAGGCGATAGTTTTACATAAAAGTAAAACTCCGTCCAATGCCCTCATATTGTGACGGAGTTTTTACTTCCAAACAATTTTGAGCAGCCGTTCATCGGCTTCTCTTTTATATTTAAAATATACATCTGCACCAGGCTTTTGTCAATATCTCCCTACGAAAAAGCTCCATGCTTCTGCTCCGCATCAGTTCCTGTGTTTTACATGATTTACAGCCGCACAGATCACAAGTGTACCTGCAACAGTGATAAGCGAACTGATGAAGAGCAGCGTCCTGACTGAAGCGATATCCAGTATCCTGCCCCCGAACACGCAGCCCAGCACGTTCCCGACAGTGATCGCAGTCGTGAACACAGCCTGCCCTCTGACTGCCTCACCTTTTGACATGATATCATCGATAAACCCGACCATAGCAGGGAACATCAGACCGTATCCCAGCACCTGGTTCACCTGTGCAAGATATATGAACGTCATCGAAGGCGCCAGCCATATCATTATTATCTTTATCGCGAAGAACACTGCGGATACTCGAAGCAGCAGTATATATGAAAACCTGCTCCTGAGCTTGTCAAAGAACAGCATCGCAGGCATTTCCAGTATAGCCATCACGAACACGACCATACCCATCTGCTCAGTATCACCGCCAATGCTGTCAACGATCTGTATCGTGAAATTCTCAAGTATCACATTCCCGAAAAACAGCGCCACAACGCCTGCGCTCAGCAGCATGAACACCTTGTTTCCCGAAATGAACTCACCGAACCCGATCTGTGCGTCGTCCGCACATCCAGCACCGTCCACAATACCATCAGTATCCTCATAGCCGGTACTGCTGCCTGCCGCCGCTGCATCGCCTGCTCCACTGACATTTCCCGGGAAAGATCTCCCCTCGGCACACAGATTCCTGTAATGCCTCCCGGTTATGAACATCACCGCTTCCATCACTGCGAGCAGCACCAGCCCGGTTATCAGTATAACATCTACGCCATGATCCGAAACCATATATCCCATGACAAGCCCGAGTACCGCTGCCACCAGCGACCCCATACTCCTGCCGATCCCGAAGCTAACGTGATCCCCGCCTTCACTCAGCGTGAAACTCAGCGCGTTTACAAACGGGTGCAGCGCAGTGTGCACAACTATGAGTACCGTATACACTACAGTCAGCAGCAAAGATTTCGTTCCTATCAGCAGCACACCGCCGGTCAGCACGAACAGCACCAACAGCAGTATCTTTATGACCGAGATATCATTTATTTTCTCCGCGCTGTCCGTTATATTGGCAAGTATCGTCTGCACAAAAACAGACAGGATATTTCCCAGCGCGATCACGATGCCGATGGAAGTATTTGAATATCCCTTCCCCAGCATATAGACCGACACAAAGATACCTGTCACTATGTAAAATCCCCAGTACGCGCCCTGTATAAGGGCGTAATCGAGGTTGAGTATGAATTTTCTACTCATCTGCAAATCGCCTCCGCTAACTTATTGATATACATAATATACCATAAATCTGAAGATTTTTACATATCATGAACAGAAATCATACATATTTAATATACCGATCCGGTACATCGGCGTCTACTCTGTCTTCACGCTTCTCAGCAGCACTTTAGGCGCCGGTATGAACGATGCTGCAAAGGACGCCGCAGCTATCGGCAGTATGTACGTCACAGGGAAGCACATCAGCAGTATCATTATCACCGAAACAGGCTTCCTGTTCACGTACGAATAGATCCCCGCGCAGAACACAGCTACGGCAAATGCGCCATCCATGCCTGCAAGAGATGCGAAGGCATAACCTGCCGCAACTCCGGAAAATATCAGCGGGAATATGCTGCCGCCTCTCCATCCTAGATCCACGCACACATTCACTGTAAACAGCTTCAGCACTGCAGCTGCCACGAGCACCGCAGGCGATACCGCCTGCCAGTTTTCCATGAGCTGAGAGATCCCCTCTTCCCCGGAAAAAGAAGTGAACGGAGCCAGTGAAGTCACGATCGCTACCACGACACCTGCGATCACACAGCTCGTCACCCTGTACTTTTCAAGGAGACCTCCTATCGATCTAGTCATATATCTCATCAGCAGATAATACAGCCCGAACAGCACGCTGAGCACGAGCATAGGAACGAACCATTTCCACTGAGCCAGTCCCATCGCATGACGCGCGTCGAACCTCGGCAGACCGCTGCCGCCGCCAAAAGCCTTGCTGAGAAGCATCATCACGGCCATCCCGCCTATGACTCCCATCACATAAATGAACACTCTGGCCTTTTTGCTCACCAGTCTCTTTCTGTTTTTTCCTTTTCCTCTGACCGATTCAAGATTATCTGCGATACCAAAAAGCGGAGCATTGAATATCGCGCCGACAGCAGCTGCCATTCCGGCCTCTGCGAGCGCAGCCACCTCATCGCCCTTGCATTTCAGTATATCTCCCACAAGACAGCATATCGCTGCGATCACGCCTATAAGACCCGCTTCCGGTCCGATCGTCCCTCCAAATATTATCGGCAGCAGCGCAGAGATCACGAGGATATGGATCCTGTTGTACGGATATGAACCGCTGCGCTTTATCCTGCCCATCACCTGCTCGGTCTCATCAGGCAGTATCCCGTTTTTTCTCTGCCACAGACCGATGATAATGCCGCCCGCGATACATATGCAGAGGCTGTAGATGACAAACCCGAGTTTTCCCGGCTCCGCAGTCACACCTACAGCTTTCGGCAGCAGATCCCACAACAGCATGATGCCGAGATTCGCAAGGCTCACCACAATCCATACCACAGCTCCCGCCGCCGCACCCAGCACCAGCGAAAAGACTCCGAACATCAATATTTTCCCTGTCCTGTTCCTACTCATATTATCTCCTTCTCCTCACCTGATTTTCCTGACCTTTTCAGCTATCTGCTCGAGCTCCTCCCTCGAAAGCTCAGGCAGCCTCTCCAGCTTGTCCATGAACATCGTCAGCGACTCCTGTTCGCGTCTGTGTATCACTTCCATATAATATGTCACTATTATGCCCGGCAGTATCGCGACGAGCATTATCTGGCACAGTGCGATATATACCGTAGCTATGCGTCCTATCAGCGTCACCGCCGCAAAATCACCGAACCCTATCGTCGTGCATGCTACAAAGCAGTACCACATTCCTTCACCATAGCTGCTGATCCCCGGCTCTGCGAGCATCACCACGAAAGCTGATGCAAAGAAGCTTATCACGAATGCATAAAGCACCTTGTCAGCATTACATCTTTTTATTATCATCCACAGCAGTCTTATCTGCTTCATTTTTTCTCTCCTGTATCTTTGATCACTCCCGGCTCCGCCTGCATATATCATCATTCAGCCACCCCGGCAGACCCGGCTTTGTCTATTATATACCAAAAAAGCATACATTGTAACCCTGTGATATATTAAAAAAGCATGCCGCCAGTCCATACTTTACATGACACTGGCTGCATGCTTCAACGTCTTTGGTTTCCGCGGTTCCCCGCGGCGTATCGTTTTTATGCAAAGATCCCGCACACCTGCTTTTTACGAGTTTCATGAACAGGCACGCGTATTATCTGTTATTCTGCATCGTTTGCCCATCCGCACTTGTCTATGATGAACATGAGAAGACCCATCACGATACCTACGATCGTAGCAAGGCACATACCTGTGAGCTGTACCTCACCTATCTGGATGGATGCTCCAGAAAGTCCGACTACGAAAACTACTGCTGTCATCGCAAGGTTTCTCGGCTTGGAGTAATCCACCTTCTTATCGACGAGAAGTCTGATACCGGATGCAGCGATCATACCATACAGCAGGAAGCTGATGCCTCCCATTACCGGTCCCGGGATAGTGCTGATCAGCGCACTTACCTGGCCGAAGAAAGAAAGCAGGATGGAGAATACAGCTGCTCCGCCTATTACCCACACGCTGTAAACTTTTGTAACTGCCATAACGCCGATATTTTCACCGTATGTAGTCGTAGGGACTGAACCGCAGAGACCTGACAGCATCGTTGAGATTCCGTCTGAAAGCAGTGAACGGTGAAGTCCCGGATCTCTGAGGAGATCTCTTCCTACGATCTCGCTTGTTACGATCTGATGCGAAATGTGTTCCGAAATGACTGTAAGCGATGCTGGTATGATTATGATGATAGCTCCAAGGTTGAACTTAGGCGCCATGAATGCCGGCAGTGCGAACACACTCGCTTCTGTTACCGCACTGAAATCCACAAGCCCCATTATCATAGCGAGCACGTAGCCTGAAACGATCGCGATCAGGATAGCTATAGCTGCCGCGAACCCTCTGAACACTACCTGCCCCACGATAGCCAGAGCCAGCGTGAAAATGAACACGAATACAAATTTAGGGTCTATCGACGATCCTTCTGAACTGATGATGCCGCCTGTGCTTGCTGCCGAGCCTGCCAGTTCAAGACCTATCAGTGCAACGATAGGACCCATTGCAGCAGGCGGAAGCACCGCGTCTATCCAGTTTACACCTGCGAACTTTATGATTATCGCAACGATACAGAATATCGCCCCCGCACAGATGAATCCACCCAGACAGTACTGATATCCCATGCTTCCGATAACGATGAATCCCGGTGACAGGAATGCAAAGCTCGAACCGAGGTATGCCGGCGATCTGCCCTTTGTGATAAGAATAAACAGCAGTGTGCCTATACCGTTCATCAGCAGAACGATCGAAGCCGGTATCCCGAACAGCACCGGAACCAGCACGGATGCACTGAACATCGCAAACGTATGCTGGATACTCAGCGGGATCCATTTGCCGACAGGCGGCTTCTCATTGATCTCAATAATCTCTCTTTCCTTTTTTTCCTTAGACATTATTACTTCTCCTAAAATATTAAATAGTATGAAACTATAACTTGACATTTTTCAGCAAATTTACACACTTTGTCTATTATACCACAAAAGGGAAGAGATTTTGCATACAATTTTGCTTATTTGATCTCTTTACAAAAAACCACAGCACTGATATCAGGCATATATCATAGATATTGCCCGACACCAGCACTGCGGTATGCATAATATTCATTTGGGGGTATCCGAATGTGTGACATCCAAATACATCTATTTATTTACCAGATAATGAGCGCGGCATCTATTTGATGATGCTCTTGTCGTAGTCCATGCCGCATTCGTCAGATGCTTCAGTGAAGTATTTCAGGAGCATTCTGTCTATATCCTTGGTCACAAGCTTGCTCTTGATCTCGTTGGTGAGCTCTATAGCCTTATCCGAACTTCTCTTCGTAGCTTCGGCGGAGAAATCTCTCAGTTTGCTGATATCTCCGTTGTATGAGCTTTCGACATATTCTGCCTGCTGTATGAATTCCTCTTCCATCTTGTGGAATTCTTCTTTTACTTTCGGCGCGAACTTCTCGTAGTTCAGTGCGATATATCTTTCGAGCTCGATGAACTGCCACCACTGATCCTGAGGTCTGTAAAGCGCATGTGCATGCTGCAGATCGTCAGGAAGGAATCCGATATTGTAGTAAGGTCTGAATATCGAGCAGCACGGAGGTGCCATGCTTCCCCAGTATGTGAATCTCAGTTCGTCCGGAACGTCTTTTCTCAGTACAGTTACTGTACTTGCTGCCGATGCGCATCCATAGCCTACACCACCCGGATGTGTACAGATCGAGCATGTCTTGTTCGCAGCTTTACTGAATATCGACTGGAGCTCAGGTACTCCGTCATAGTGGTCTCTGAGAATGCTCATAGCATCTCTTATATCCATCTTGTGACCTGAATTCACTTTATCTGAAATAAGTCTTCCGACTCTGGCCCATCTTACGAAGCCTTCAGATTCATCATACATAAGCTCGTCAACAGTCCATGCCTTTGCAGGATTGAACGGCACTTCCGGATGCCACCAGCCTTTTTCACAAGCTTCTTCTATAGCTCCGTCTGCGATCATGTCGTAATCTTCCTGGATAGAATAGCAGTTGCCTATGTATGCATAGCGATCCACTTTCTTAGCTACCCATTTTCTCTGATGTGATTCGAATGTAAACGATTCATTAGGATCAGAAACGATGAAGTTGCTGTTGAACGGCGTGATCCTGTGTCCCGGTGCTCCGCCTGTACCTATAGTAGTAAGGAGCTCGTCAATGACTTCGATAGCTTCTCTTGCAGTCTTCGCTCTTTCCAGTGCGAGTCTGAGTATATCCATACCGATCAGTCCCCATCTTCTCTCTGGGATCTCACGGCCTGATACCTGTTCATTGCCTATCATAAGACCGAACTCATTGATACCGTGCTCGAATCCCCAGAAGAAATGAGGCTTTGAGCCGATGCATGCATATGTATGTCTCACCTGCGGGATCTTTATAAAGGAGCACTCTGTAAATGTTCCTTCAGGATAGTCCTGTGCAGGATAATATATCAGTGGCTGTGATTCATTAAATGGTCTGTCGCTGTTCTTGGCAAATATTATGTCGCCCGTCTTTGTCTCTGAACCTGCTATGATAAAAGATGAGCATGATTTAGCTGCCATAAAGACGCCTCCTTCCAAAATTATCAAAATTGTCATTCATGTTAACTCTATGTTAAATATACCATACACCTCGCGAGAAGTATATGGTATATATACTAATTAATGTGCAATGATTTTGTGTTTCAACCTTCATATTATACAAAAATACGAATTTTGTAACAAAAATCTAATATTATGCCCATCTGATCCGCGTTTCCTCGCCAAGCACCAGTATGTCGTTATGTATCGCACGCAGATCCGGTGTGATCTGCTGATCCACATGCATATGTCCGAAATACCATTTCTTAAAGCGCTTTCCCTTTGAGACAGCCTCATACCATTCATCCAGTATGCCCGGAAGATGATAATCCGGCTCTATCTCCTTGAAACGCGAGATCGAGTCCCGTGCAAAGCCCGGTGTCTCGTGAGTGATGACGTAATCTATCTTGTCGAGACTGTCCGTCAGCTGTCTTCTGCCATACTCCGTTTCCTCGTCCGTCGGTTCTTCCTCTCTCCACCAGCTCTCGCCCTCTGTACGTCTGTCGATATCGTTCGATCTGGCCCCGCCGAAGGTGAATATACTGCTGCCGTATATCGAATATATCTCACCTCGCATCAGGTGATACACACGCTCGCCGGCCCTATGCACTCTGCCGCCGTTCCATTCTGTGACTTCCATGCTGCCGAGCAGCGCATGGTTCTCATGGTTTCCGTCTATGAACGCTATGATACCCGGGAAAAGCTGCTGCAGTGTCTCGAGCTTGTATATATAGTCCTCATTCCAGACATATCCTGCGTCGCCCGCGATTATGAGCACATCGTTTTCACACATCTCGCCCTTTTCATGAAGCCCGAAAAAAGGAAGTGTCGAGCCGTGCTTGTCTCCTGTAATAAAAATCCTGCCTGTCGTGCTTTCCGTCATAATTTCCTCTATTCTGCCTTTTTATGATAATGATAGATATCGTCTATTTCATCGCGAAGGATCCTGCCTGAATAATACATGTACTGCAGATGTGATATCGCCTCGCCTGTCGCGAACCATTTCTGAGGTGCAGGAAATTCATCCCAGTTCCTGCAGTCGATCTCCCACGTCATGTCTCTGGCCACCTCGTACGGCGTCTTCCATTCGTCTCCCAGGATATATTCCGCTTCAGCGAGCCTGTCTTCGTGATGTTTATAAAGCTCTTTTATCCTCGCATACATATCCTCCACAGGCGTGCCGTGAGCTGTCAGCAGCAGGTCCACGTCGAGCTTTTCCACCTTGGCAAGGCTGTCCAGATAAGACTGCAGCGGATTGTCCGCCCCAAGCTCAATAGTGATGTTCGGTGTGATCGTACCGAGGATATGGTCTCCGCAGAAAAATATCTTTTTCTCTTCGTCATACAGGCACATGTGCCCCGGCGTATGACCCGGTGTGAGTATCGCTTTCAGCCTGTAGCCGCCATACTCCAGCACATCCCCTTCATTCACATATGTAAAGTCAATCTTCGAATCGTGCACATACTTTCTTCCCGGATGTATGTCGGTGTTCCTTCCGAACTCAGCCTTCGGGAACCCGAACTTCAGGAACATGTCGTCCAGTATCGCCCAGTAGAGATTGCCCGCTTCAAAATTCATCAGTTCTCCGTCTGTTTCTCCCGAATAGATGATGCTGTCTTTCTTTGCGAATTTAGGTACAAGACCGCAGTGATCCGAATGCAGATGCGTGATGAACACATCCACCTTGTCTATCTTAAGCTCGTCAAAAGCGCTCTGCAGCGCCTCTTCGCATTCCGGCCTGTTGAACCCCGTATCGATCAGCAGACTCTTGTCTCCCGGCTTCTCGCCGGTTATTATGTATGCGTTGATCTCTCTCAGCGGATTGTTCGGCAGCGGCACTACCTTTTTATATATATTGTCAGCTATTTTCGTTAACATATTTCCTCCTGTTTTATATCGCAGTACCTGTTCGTATGCTCCTGTTCATGCGTCCTGTGTCAGCTTCATGTAAAGATCTGCAGGTGTCTTCACCAGGGTTTTTGCCCCCTGAGTCCTTAGATATTCGCTGTCGCGGAATCCCCACTCTACTGCGATCTCATCCAGTCCTGCATTCTCCGCAGTCTTTATATCGACCTCCGAATCACCGATATATACAGCGTCTTCCTTTTCCACTCCAAGTGAATCGAGCACGTGCAGCACGCTGTCCGGATAAGGCTTTCTCCTCACTCCTTCTCTCTCCCCTACGGAGATATCCGAAAGCCCCGCAAAAAACCGCTCATACAGCTCCTGCACCGCAAAGTCCGCCTTGTTCGAAACGACCGCCACCTGCATGCCGTCTCTGCGTATATTTTCCATGCACTCGAGTATACCTTCATACGGCCTTGTCTTGTCAAAGCAGTGTATCGCGTAATATTCCCTGAACTCGCTGAAGACCCTGTCCGTGAGTTCATCGCCGGTGCCCTCCGGCACTGCCCTTTCTATGAGATTGCGTATCCCGTTGCCTACAAACCGCCTCACCTCATCGATGCTCCTCTCAGGAAGACCGTTCACTGCGAGCGCATGATTCGTACTGTCGGCAAGATCCTCCAGCGTATCCAGTATAGTTCCATCCAGATCGAAGACCGCAAGTCTGTATTTCATCTTATCCCGCTCCTTTTCTCATGTATCTTTTGATCTGCCGCCGTTTTCAAAACTGTTCCCGGCCGCGCATCGCTATGCGCGCGGCAGTTCTATCTTCTTATGATCCTTTGATTCTCTGTAAAGCACGAACTTCCTTCCGATCGCCTGTACGAACTCAGCGTCAAGCTCATCTGCCAGCTGATTGGCCACTTCTTTAGGTTCGAGCGTGCAGCCTTCCTGTATCTTTACCTTTACGAGCTCTCTGGCTTCAAAACCCGTCAGCATTTCCTTCTTTATATTCTCTGTAAGGCCGGACTTTCCGATGTATACCGTAGGATCCAGCTCATGAGCCATTTTCTTGAGATAACTTCTCTGTTTACCTGATAACATGTATTTTCTCCCTGTAGTTTTTATTTTGATTTTACCATAGACGCCCGGCGCTTTCCACTAAAAAAGACTGCGTCACCGGGGAGATTGTTCCGGCGCGCAGCCTTAAAAAAGGATGATATTTGACAAATTTTATAGCTACAATGCAATAGCATTTTCCGTCATACAAAAAACAGTCCACAAACACCAGCCTTTCCTGCCAGCATTTATGGACCGTCTGTAATTCCGTATCCTGCACTATTTCAAAGCGTCTGCAAGCTCTGCGAAGCTCATCGTCATGAGCGCCTCATCCGCATGCACACCTTCGGGCGTTCCGTATCCTTCCAGATCATGCGTCTTTCCGATCATGTATTTTCCGTTTTCGTAATCGCCATCTTTGACGCACGCGAATATGTAGTCTTCTATGTTCCACTTCACAAAATTAGGAACTTTTGTGTCCACAGCCCCGTCAGTCTCCAGGAACCAGAAATCTATCACATCATCGTCTCTGGTACAGTTGAGCACATATGTGAACTTTACCGGAGTCACTCCCATCTCCGCAGTGACACCGCTGCCAGTCAGCAGTTCCATAAATTTTTCTTTCATATCGACATCCATGTTTATCCCTCTCTTCAGCTGATATTTCCTGTTTTCAGATCATATCTATAATAATATATTTTTAAGGAAAAATCAAACATGCCTGCCTTTTAAATGCCATGGCTGATATATCCAAGATATGAAAAGCACCGCTGTCTTATTCAAATACAGCGTCTATAAGATGACAGTATGTCCGTCTGTTTTCATCATATGTCCTGAACTCGCCTGTTACTGTCACTTCTGCACCATCTTCCGGAAAATCCTCCGGATAACTGTAATTTTCTGAAGGCACGAATTCGATTCCCTGCGCACAGCATGCAGTGGCATCTTTTATTATGCATGCGAAATATCTTTTGCCGCTTTCAGGATCGACTTGTGTAGCGAACTCGCCTTTCATCCTGACGATATTTCCGATATATTCTTCCGGCGCAACCGTTATGTTGTACACTTCCGAATATACCATAGTACTGCTCATGACAGTAAGATCAAGATCAACGCCGCCTGCGGCACTGCTGCTCGAACTGCCTTTTTCGGCCGCCTGCTTTTCTGTCGTCTCTGAAGCTTCCGTACTGCCTGTTTCTATTTTATCTGTGCCGCATGATACACAAAACGACATCGCCATCATCAGCACCATCATGTATATAACTTTTTTCATTTCCTGATACCTCCTGCAACAGTACCTGCAAAACAGAAAACAAAAAACACTATTATCTGAACGATCACTATCGTAGAGCCCACAGGTGTACCCGCAAGAACAGATGCAACTATCCCTGTAAAAGCGCACATCACTGAAAGAACTGCTGAACACACTGTAACAGATCTAAAACTTCTGAAAACACGCATAGCCGACAGTGCCGGAAAAATCACCAATGCCGATATTAGCAGCGAACCGACAAGATTCATCGCAAGAACTATGATCACCGCAGTCACAACCGCTATCAGAAAATTGCAGAGACCGGCTCGCGTGCCTGCAGTCCTTGCAAAAGCTTCATCAAAAGTAACTGCGAATATTTTATTATAGAAAAGCACGAAAAACACCGTGACTATGACTGACATCACTGCACATAACCATACATCTGCTTCCGAAAGCGTCAATATCGATGTCGAGCCGAACAACGTACTGCATACATCACCCGAAACATTTGCTGACGACGAAAAAATATTCATCAGCATATACCCTGCTGCAAGTGATCCTACGGATATCATCGCCACTGCTGCATCTCCCCTGATCTTCGTATTTCCACCTGTCCTGAGAAGCAGCACAGCACATATGATAGTCACGACCATTACCAGCGGTGTCTTTACTGTCATATCAAGTACAGAAGCTATAGCCAGAGCGCCAAACGCCACATGCGAAAGACCATCTCCTATAAATGAAAACCGCCTCAGCACCAGTGTCACTCCCAGCAGAGATGAACACAATGCTATCAGCACACCTACAATAAGAGCATATCTAACGAACGGATACTGAAAATAAAGATCTATCTTACCAAAAATCTCAGTCATGATCTACCTCCGCTTCTTTCCGAAAAATATCCTTTCCCCAACATTCAGTATATGGCTTGCATATTTCTCCGCTGCAGAAAGATCATGCGATACCATTATGATCGTTATCTGATCATTTTTATTCAAATCATACAACGATTCATACATACCGGCAGCAGCTCCAGGATCCAGCCCTGAAACCGGTTCGTCAAGAACAAGCATTTTCTGTGCCGCACACAGGGCACGAGCCAGCAGCACACGCTGCTGCTGACCTCCGGACAATTCCCTGTAGCACCTGTTTGCCAGATGTGATATCCCCATCCGTTCTATTGCCTTACGCGCAAGATGTTTTTCTTCTCTGCTGTAGAACGGCCGCAGACCGCATTTTCCCTGACAGCCGGAAATCACTATCTCATTTACTGATGCGGGGAAATCCTTCTGAAAATCCTTCTGCTGCGGCAGATATCCTGCATCACCGATTTTCAGGCCGTCTCCCGTCATTATCTTTCCTTCAACTGGTGACAAAAGCCCCAGTATCGTTTTCATCAAAGTAGATTTGCCTGTGCCGTTTGCACCTGTAATAAACAGATAATCACCTTTTTCCACTTTAAAACTGATTCCCTCCAGGACACTTTTACCGTCATATCCGACTACAAGATCCCGGCAAACAAGCTGTGCCATGATCTGCCTCCTTAATTCAGGGCCTCTTTAAGAGCCTCAAGATTCTTTTCCATCACCGAAAGGTATGTCTTTCCATCTTTCAGATCAGATGCTGTCACCGACTGCATAGAATCCATAGTTAATACCTTTTGATCCTTATCCGCAGTATTCCTGATTATAGTTTCTGCGATCTTGTGATCCGATCCCTCTATAGTCATGACACAAGGCAGATCCAGTTCGTCTACCTTTTCTGCAAGAAATTTTACAGTCTTAAAGCTTGCTTCTGTCTCAGCAGAACAGCCGACAAAAGCTGCATAATAATCCAGACCGTAATCATCCGTAAGATAACGGAACGGGAATCTGTCGCCGAACAGCACCGTCTTTCGTGCCGCATCATCCACAGTCTCCCGGTACTTGCTGTCAAGCTCAGAAAGTTTACTTATATATTCTTCTGAATTCTTTTTGTAAATATCTTTATTTTCAGGATCGAGCGACGAAAGATCATTTTCTATGGCTTCACATATCATCTCTGCATTTTTAAGCGAAAGCCATGTATGTTCATCGTATTCGACTTCCTGATCACTGTCATGATGAGCGCCGTCTTCATCATGGTCATGGTCGTGCTCCGACTCCATTCCCTCCACGACTTCCTCAGTTTTTACCGAATCTCCCAGCATCTCCATCATGTTTATTACTTTCATATCTTTGTTTTCTGCCTGCTTAAGTGCATCTTTCACCCATTCGTCAGATTCACCTCCTGCATATATGAAGAGATCACATTTGGAAATCTTGCTGATATCATCAGCTGTAGGCTGATAACTGTGCAGATCCGTGCCGTTATCCATCAGCATCGTTATATCGGCATTTTCCGCTTCATCGCCCATGATCTCACGCACCCAGTCATATCCCGGGAAAATAGTCGCAACGATGCTTAGATCTGCATTTTTTTCAGATTTGTTTTTTTCTCCGCATCCTGCCAGCGCTCCTGCTGTCAGCAGCATGCACAGAACTGCTATGATGATTTTTTTCATAAAATAACCTCCGTATTTCATAAGAACTTAAAAACAGGTACAAAAATACAAGGGTGCAGCAATAATTACTGTGCATCTGCAAAAACAGACTTCACCCCTGTATACGATCCTTACTCAATTCGAAAGTTTTACACGCAATGATACCAGAGTTCGTGCAGATATGATCTCTGCACACCTCACCACCTGAACACATGATCCGTACCCGAACACAACTGCCGCTGCTGCCGCCACAACTGACGAAGCGATATTTTTCAGTGCGCTTTCATATATTTCGATCTGGCAGCATATCGGACAGTCATCTCCTGTACATTCATGTTCTGTTTCATATGCAATATAAAAGGACGCATAAATCACGACAAAAACGATCATGAACATAGTTACTGCAGTTAATATACGTTTTTTTGCTGTCATGCTGTGTGCCCCTTTCTGTCCATTATTATCTGACATTATAAACAGGCTCCACAAGTTTGTCAACACTACCTGCGTTGATATATGACAGGAATGCATATGTATTTGTGTATAAACACATGGCTCAAGCACTTTCTTCTTCCATCATCTTAAAAGCGTACTTCGTGATATTGCTCACGTTTATTATCCCGACCATCTTTCCATCTGACATCACAGGTGCTTTTTTGATGTGGTTTTCGACCATCACACCGCATATGTTGCTGAGACTGTCATCAGAATCCACTGTGATGACTCGTTTTTTCGCGATCTCTTTTACTTTTCGCTTCATCAGTGCCCTGAGTTTACTGTCAAAATCGATCTCGATGAACGATGACGGATTGACAACGAGCGGATGTTCTGACGCCAGGAAGCGGATTATATCTCCGTCAGAGATGAATCCTACAGGCTTGCCGTCTCCGTTTACGACAGGTACACCGCTGACTCCTTTTTCAGTTATGAGCCTGAGCACATCGAAAAGCTCTGCGTCCATATCTATAGCGTAGACGTCTGTCTTCATTATCTCCATCAGCGGACCTGCAGCCTTTGCACCATCTGACACCGCAGCAGGTTTTGCTGCATATCTGCCGATGCGGAATCGTCTGTCTCTCGCTTCTCCGAACAGCTTTGTTATCAGCTTCAGCACCATTCCCACCATCACTGCAGCGATCACAGTACCTATTCCGACACTTCCCAGTGAATGTATCAGTATCAGACATGTTATCAGCGATATCACCACCATGGTCACATCGAATGCGATTTTGACAGTCGAGAATGCTTTGTCTGCGACCTTTGAGATCGCCAGCATGACACCTTCTCCTGCAAGCGGTATGATATCAGCCGGAACATAGAAAAACAGTCCGATAGCCACAAGAACAGTACTTATCACGACCATTCCCAGTCTTATGTATATATTGCCCGGATCAGGCAGGAACGTCATCAGATGATTTGAAAACGTCGTCATATACCCGAACAGCACCCCTACAGGTATCTGCAGCAGATTCTTGAGCTGGAACTTTCGTCTCAGCAATATCACTTGTACGAGCACCAGCGCCGCATGGAAAACTATCGTTGCCTTTCCCATCTCGATACCCCATACACACGTCATCGTGTACGGTATGGAACTTACCGGCGACACTCCCAGATCCGACTTGACCGAAACCGCTACTCCCAGCGTCATGATCAGAAGTCCGAAAAAATAGATGATGCATCTTACGACGATATTGCTGCTTCTCCGGCCTGCTGTAACATCAGTGTTGATTTGATTTTCTTCTTTCTTCATACTACCTCTTTCTTTCTGTTTTTATAGGATCCGTCTTGCACGGATAATAATTAGCTTCCTAACTATTTTAAATTGTATTTCATTTTTTGTCAAGATATCCCAGAGATAAGATTTTATGCAAAAATGCAGAATACCGCCAAGGCGAACGCACATGCCACGTCTGACGGTACATTATTTCATTTTACGATCATATATCATCGATGTACCTCGCTAGCTCTTGCAAAGCTATAATATTTTGAGTAAACTTAAATAAGATATACAGGGGGAGGTATCATAATAATATGACAACAAAAAAACGTCCATTCATGACAGGAAAAAGATGGGCAGGTCTCATCATTCTAATATTTGCAACTGCTCTCACAGCGGTCTATGCTTGCCGAACAGGCGTCGATCCTGCAGTAACGACGATAGCAGGATCTTTCGGATCGATCGCAGTGCTTATGATCATCGCATATGTGCTCAAAGTGTGCGACGATCTGTTTTTCTGCGGGATGATCTTCGTTTACTTCGCATCACCGGTCGGTTCGGTCCTCGACATGTACCGCAGCTTCGGCCCTTATGACAAGATCGTACACTTTTTCAGCGGTGTGCTGCTGGCAAGCTTTGGCGCGATGATAATGTCCACACTGTTGAAAAAAGCTGTACATACCGTAAAAAGCACTAAATGCTACCTGTTCGCGCAGGCAGCATTCGCATTTTTCTTTTCATCTGCCTTCGCAGGCATATGGGAAATATTCGAATTCACGGCTGACAGACTCGCCGGAGGTGAGATGCAGCGCGGTATGGTCGATACAGTTACCGATATCATCGCAGGCAACACCGGTGCACTCGTGTACTTCATCATCTTCGTGATAATGATCGTAGCCGGGAAAGCCCGCATCGACGACAGGCTGCTCAATTAGACAAATCAGCGCCGCTCCGCATGATCCTGTTATACGAGTTAAACGAGCATCATCATCGTTCCTGCGACGATCAGCACAAGGCCTGCAGCTGCTTTCTTTGACAGCCGCTCTTTGAATACGAAAACGCGATCGACACAAGTATGCTCAGCTTGTCGATCGGTACTACGGCGCTGGCAGGTCCGTCCTGCAGCGCTTTGAAATAGCAGAGCCATGACGCCCCTGTCGCAAGCCCCGAGAGCACAAGAAACACCCACGTCTTTGCACTGAGCGCTGTTATGTCGTGCGCCGAGCCTGCTATCCAGACCATTATCCATGCAAAGATCAGCACGACTATAGTCCTGACCGCAGTCGCCACGTCGGAATCGGTTTTTCTTATGCCGCACTTTGCCAGGATCGCTGTGATACCCGCAAAAAACGCCGATCCGAACGCAAAAAATATCCACATCGTTAAAGCCTACCTATACCAGCCTTTCTACCTTTGCGATCGTATCTGCCTCCGACAGATCAAGATCCAGTATGTTCATGATCGCATCTACCAGATCCGGATTTTTCAGCGCGATGCCAAAGATCTTGTGTCCGCCTTCATTCGATATCTGGCCCGAACGTATCTTGTACTCAAGCAGATCTGTCACAGGCATTACCTTTACTCTTGTCTCGTTCATGATTTTTTCTCCTTTGCACAGCTGACATACAGCTGTTTATGATTCTGTAAAACTTCCTGGCGCGCGGCCTCTCAGTTTCAAAGTTTCTGTTCTCTTTTTATTATACCTTCATTCCGTGATCAAATCAATCAGCCGCAGCATGCTCACTTATCGACACTTTTCATATATTCCTCAAGAATACATGCGCCATCCGGAAATGCGATGAACAGATGAACACATCCCCAGCTCTATCATCTTTGTCTTCATTTGCACATAGATATTCTGTTATGTTCATTTACTGCTCTTTTGCAGCGATTATCTCCAGAGTGTCCTCGCCTACGCTGCACTGCAGGCACAGTATCCTTACTCCTGCCTCCTCAGCTTCTTCAAGTACCTGCCCGAACTGTGGATGGGTTTCCACATTTGGCCGTATTTCCGTGACGCCCTCCATCTGTATCACAAAAGCAGCCATACATTCATATCCCTCACCGGAAGCACGTATAAGCTCTCTAAGATGCTTTACGCCTCGTTCCGTAGGTGCATCAGGAAAATATCCAATTCCGTCTTTCTCAAGAGTACAGCCCTTGACCTCCATCAGATACCTCCTGCTGCCTTTTTCCATATAAAAATCGATCCGTGAATTTCCGTATGTATACTCCGGCTTTATGAGATCATAATCCTGCTTTTCCAGCCACTCCCTGACTACTTTATTTGGAGCCTGACTATCGATATTTACCCATCCCACATTTTCCTTGAAAACCGATACGAGATCGTATTTCGTCTTGCGCCTGGGATTAGCTGACACCTCGAGACGCACCGCCGCCCCTGCCTTCAGCAGCTCCCTGCAGCGACCTGTATTCTTTACATGTACCGTTTCCTCACGCCCGCCGATCTCCACATGAGCAATGAAACGGTTAGGCCGGTCTATGAACCTGCCTTCTTTTATCTCTCTGTATTTCATTTATCCATAATATCAAATAAAACAAAACCGTTCAATATCCTCATCTTTCTTCAAAATGATAGCGCGGTTTTCCGATGCTCTTTTTCCCGTACTCAATGCATTCCGTCGGACAGTACGCGATGCACGCCATGCAGTGCGTGCAATCTTTTCCCCATACAGGCCTGCCGTCTTTCTGACTGACATTGTTCAGCGGACAAAGCTCCACGCATCTGCCGCAGCCTGTACACCCGTCTCCCGCTGCAAAAGCGCGCGCCTTTACACAGAACGGATAAAACATCCTGTTCACAGGTCCGCTCATCATGCGATCGAGAAGATTATTTCGAGGTTTTGCAAATTTCTGCGATGCGGATATCCCGGCGATCACGTCATCTATGTCGGGGTCCGCATTCGCGATGATCTCAGCAGCTTCCTCACTGTCCGGTACAGGAAACATCGCGATATAGTTCTCCGGCATGATGATCTGCGCTGTTCCCATGTACTGCAGATTTTTCCTGTCGCTCAAAGCTCTGTTATACTTTGCAGCATTGCCGATCTGGGATCCGCAGTCCATCACGAACCATATTTTTTCCGCTCCTGCAAAGTCAGTCTCAGAAATCCATTCCGATACTATCACAGGCAGACGCCATGCATACGTCGGTGCAACTATCACGACCCGGCTGCCCGTATCTACCGCCTCTCTGCTGTCCGCCTTTATACGGTCATTGATGCTGAACAGCTCGTCATCCAGCGCCTTTGCGATACGCTCTGCGATATAACGGCTGTTGCCTGTACCTGTAAAATATAGAACCATGCTTTACCTCTCATTCTCCTGAAGCTGATAACGCTTTTCCGCCTTTTTCATGTGATAAAGATATATGAAGAATATCACTCCGCCCGTAAAGATCCACGAAGCGACATACACATCCATCAGCATTTCGTAAGTAGGCACCCACCTGAACACCGTTACCATCCAGATCATACGGAATACCACCGTTCCCAGGATCGTTACGATCGACGGCTCCACTGACTTGCCCATGCCTCTGAGTGCAGCGCTTTCGACTTCATAAGTTGCTGTCAGCCCTTCGAGAGAACATACATGATGCATCCTGATCAGTCCGTAAGCCGCGACAGCATCGCTTATCGTGTAAATACTCACGAAAAAATCATCCCACACCATGAAAACAACTGCCAGGAGTTCCGTGAACACTACACCGAAAATCATGCAGAGCCTGAATATCTTCCTGCATCGCTTCAGCTTGCCTGCACCGAAATTCTGGCTCGTAAATGTCACTGCCGCCTGCGCGAACGCATTTGCTATATAATATGTGAAGTATTCGAAATTCAGCGCCAGTGAAGATCCCGCTATGGCATTTTCTCCGAAAGAATTGATGCCGCTCTGTATGAATACATTTGAGATCGAAAAGATCGCTCCCTGTATTCCTGACGGTATGCCTATCACAAGCACCTTCGACAGCCCGTCCTTTTCCAGCCTGAGCCTTCGAAAACGGAACTGAAACTCATCGTCTCTGCGATACAGGCATATAAGCACCAGCGCAGCGCTCAGTATATTCGAGATCACTGTAGCTATCGCAACACCCGCGACTCCCATGTGAAAGCATATCACCAGGAACAGATTAAGCGCCACATTCACGATACCTGAAATTATCAGATAATACATCGGATGCCTCGTGTCGCCGAAACTCCTAAGTATCGCTGACCCGAAGTTGCATATTACGATAAATGGTATGCCCGTGAAATATATCCATATGTAAAGCAGCGCCTGCCCCATCACGCTTTCCGGTGTGCCGGAAAGCTCCAGGATCGTTCGAGCTGTCAGCATCCCGACTGCCATAAGGCCGACTCCGAGTATAAGTCCAAACGCCAGGATAGTGTGCATCATCCCGCTGATACGTTCCCGCTTGTTCTGTCCGATCAGGTTTGCCAGTACCGCATTCGGCCCGACAGAAAGTCCTACGATCAGATTCACGAATATCCCGACCAGCGCCACGCAGCTTCCTACCGCCGCCAGTGCATTGTCTCCCGCAAATCTACCGACTACAGCCACGTCTGCCGAGTTGAATAGCTGCTGCATGATACTGCTGAAAGCCACCGGCAATGCGAAAATTATCAGATTTCCTGCAATGCCGCCATTTATCATATCCATTTCTTTATTTTTAATCTTCTGTTTCATGTTTTATTCAAGCCCCTTCCATACTGCCTACTATATATTATCCTCTGAGGAACTAAACGGCAACAGGAATCTTGCGCCTTAAAGAAACAAAAAAACAGGGCCCGCAATAATGTGACCTGCGAGCCCCGTTTTTTAATGAATATGTTTATCAGTATATAGATATGGCTTCAAATATGCAAAATACGATCGGAAAATCATGCACGTTTTCTTCTTGATACAAATGCGATGCCGGCAAGTGCCAGTGCTGATACAACTGCTGCTGCGATCCACAGCATCATATTGCTGTTATCACCCGTGTTAGTTTCACTTGCTGCAGGCTTGTCTGCCGGAGCAGGAGCCGGTGCCGGTGCAGCTACTGTATATGAAACAGTCGGCTTGTTGAATGCCTGTGCAGCATATTCTGTACCAGCGGAATCTACCGGGTTGATAACTGCGCTGTTGTTTGTGAACAGACCGTCGTATCCGTTTGCTCCATACTGGTCATACTTACCGTAAGTACCTGCTTTCGTCTTAGGATCCTGCAGCACTACCTTGTAAGTGAGCTGTACAGGTTCAGTGATCATGATTTTCTGATTAATGTGCAGAACAAAGTGTTCTTTCTCATTATCTGCAGGGAAATACTCAAGCTTGAACTGTTTGTCTCCAAACACGATCATATTGTTTTCTTTGTCAACTGCCGCATCCAGCTTTTTACCGTTTACTGTCAGCGTCACGCTTTCCAGATCCTTAAGATCGAAGTTGTAGTCGCCCTCGACATAGCCCATATAGTCTTCTATGCTGCTTCCATGATCTACAAGATATAAGATATCATTCTGGATATCGCTGAAATCCACCGTTTTTCCATCTGCCAGATACTCCATGAATGACGGACCCCATGCATACTGCTGTCCTATGTTCTTTGTAGCATTCATAGCATAGCAGTGATACTTTGAACATATATTTTTATATTCTTGTTCTGTAAGATAAAGAGCTTTTTCGACAGAATTTGCATAAGCATCCTGCCTGCTTACATCTGTAAGCTTTTCAGGATCCGGCTCTGTGCCATATTGATAATCATGCGCATCGTCCTGAGCATCTGATTTCGCACCGATCTTTGCAAGTGTGTCTGACCAGTCTTTAGGTGCATCATTATTTCCATACTGCGACGCCCAGTTGTCGGGACCCGCAAAATGCTTTTCTGCATCTGCCATGAAACTCCACGCAACAGCTGTCGGATCTTCATTGAACATATAAGTTATGCCGTCGCTGACAAATACGAGATACTTCCTGTCTGCTGATACAGCTGTGTCATCGTCGAGCATCTTCCTGCCTGCGATCAGCCCTGCATGAGTATTTGTTCCTGAGCTTATCTTCTGTTGGATAGCCTCTTCGATATCGCCATACTGCGTTTCCAGATCCATGAAATCTGTCACATTTGCCTTTTTATTAAAAATAACAACGCCGACTTTTACCTTGGCTCCCGACTCTGCTATTTCAGTTTTTAAATCGCTGAGCATATTTAACGCCTGTTCTTCCAGCTCGGCACTCGTCGACTTGTCCAGAACGAACACTACATCCGTTACTAACTCTTTCTCTGCACTTGGCAGTGATAACGTAACTGTAGACTCATATTTATCGCCTGCCTTTTTAAGTTCGGTCGCTTCCTTTGATTTCGAAATATCAAATGTCGCTGCCGCCGGTTCTCCACTTTCTCCAGTGTCTGCCGCAAATGCCATTGCCGGTATCAGCCCTGCCAATAACACAAGTGAGAGCAGTACACCTAAAAATCTGTGTTTCCTCATGTTTCTCTCCTTTTCCGGGTTTTAAGAATCAAAGCCCCAAATGATAACTGATTTCACGTTTTGAAAACCCGCACCAAACAACTTCGGCGGATATAAGACAAAATAAGTATTTTGTCTTTGTCAGCATTGAAAGTAATAAAAAAGCAGCTGTAAAAACTGCAATAAATATAATTTTTCAACGAATATCTCCCGGTAACAGGTTACCGCTTTTTTTATGAATGGATTTAGAGGGGGGGGTTGTTAAAAAATAGAAATGAAGAAAATAGAGGATAAACACATCGTTCTTCAGATTTTATGAACGCTTTTTTGTTATGCCATAAATATGCAATATGATACTGATTCGAATATCAAAAATAATATATTGTAGAATTCGTTCTATAATGATATAATAAAATCTGAAAATTAGTGCTAAGCCATACATGGATTTTAATAGACAAAATACTTATTTTGTCTATTGCACAAGCCCCAGCCGGGCTATTTTTTTAATGTGCTCATTTTCCGTCGAAATCAGATAAATACGTGTAGTTTCAATGCTGCTGTGCCCAAGCACGTCTGCCAGACTTGAAATATCACGTGAAATTTTGTAAAAGCACCTTGCAAACAAATGCCGCAGATTATGTGGAAAAACCTTCTCCTTCTCGATACCTGCATATTTGCATAAAGCTTTCATCTGAGCCCAGATCTGCTTTCGGCTAAGCCGCGTACCATACTTTGTAAGGAAAATCTCACCATGCCGAATGTCATGTTTCACTGCATATCTGCGCAATTTCCTGCAAAGCTGAGCCGGTATCAGAATAGTACGCAACTTTCCTTTCATAGAAATCTGTGCCCGTCTTTTTTTTACTGATTCTACTGTTATATACTGCACTTCACTGACCCGTATACCCGTGGAGCAAATGGTCTCCATCAGAAGAGCCAGTCTTTCATCGCCGCGCTTCCTCGCAGTTTCCATGAGTCGCTCGTATTCATCTTTTGTCAGTTCTCTTTCATTTTCTCTGAAAAACCGTCTCTGAAGACGGATCGACTTCAAATGCAGATCCTCCCATCTCATGAATCGAAAAAACGTGTTGACTGCCGCCAGCATAGAATTCACCGTTGCCGGTGCTCGGCCGCTTTCAATCAGCTCTCTCTTCCATTGTCCTGCCTTTTCCTTATTTACCGGACACTCTCCCAGCCATGTCTTGAACATCCTGGAATCGTGGATATATTTCTTGATAGTTCCGCTGCTGCGTTCTTCATCAATAAGAAACATATGAAAATCCGCTATATTCTGATCTGTAATAAATCTGTCAGACAAATCATTCTCCCTCCTTCGTTTGTAATGCTATTACTATATGCTGTTTTAAACCATAAAGCTACCGTTTATATAAAATATTTTCAATATAAAGATGAACCCTTTTCAGAACTTTTCATTGTATAACATACGTTTTCAGCATAGCTTCCTGATAAGCAGCTTTCTTCTCTATTTGCATTGTTTTTTTCAGTTCCTGTAATTCCGGCAGCACGATTTTTTCCAGCTTTTTTATACGAGCCTCTTTTAAAATATGATCTGTACAGTATCGTTTATACCATTCCACATCATAGTTCCAGAGAGTCAGGATCTCTCCGTATCTCTGCTTCAGAGTTTGAGCAATCAAAAGCCCCTCCGGGTCATAGTCTCCCGTATAATACAGTTTTGTCGACTCTGCCAGTTTGTCCAGTAAAATGTACGTCGCCAGATTTAACTGTCCATTTCCACAGACAAAAGCTTTTTCAGGATAATGGTCAAGTAAAACAGAAAAAACTGCCGGATTTTCTACTATGTAAACACTATTTTCTTTTCCGGCAGCCCGCTTCAAATTTCCTGTTGTCTGCAAAGTCAGCCTGACAGGCTCCTGTCTTTTGCAGAAACCTTCCAGCCCCTCATGACTCTTACCGCTATCGTCCCATCCGTGGATTCCGTATACTAAAACGTCATTGGAAACCTTATCTTTTATGATTCCGGCACGATAATACAGTTCCTTCTTATATTCCGTTTCAGACATTCCGCTCTTTTTCTGAAACCCGGTTTTTTCCTTCAAAAATGCCTGCAGCAGTTTGTCCTCAAATGTACCATCGTCGAATGCATGAGGATTTCCTGTTATTTCCGCTGCAAACACTGCTAAAAGTTTCCTGTTTTCGCCCCGCTCAAGGTTCGGCAGCTCGTTTTCTGCTCGCAAAACATTTCGCAACCCTTCTTCCAACTGCAAAGAGTTTTCCCGGTAATGCTGCATGATCATTGCATAGCCATCCGTCCGGTGTTCTAAAACGCGTTTCAGCCATTTTCCCATGTAAGTTTCATGATATAGTGCTAAAATCGTTTCAAAAAATTTTTCTTTTTCTGTCTGCTTCGCAGCCAGATCATCTTTTTTGCTGACCAGGGATCTTTCAAAATACTGTTCCAGGATCTCCGTCCATTCCACTTCTGCAAACCTGGTGGATTTTAAAGCATTCTCCATCTGTGCCGCCGTAATACGAACGACCTGTCTGCCAATAAAGTCTTTTGCCAGAAATCCGCCAAGATCAGCTTTTTCTTCACGTGACAATGCTTTTAAAGTAACAGTACCGCCCCAGTGTCCCAGACTGCGATACTTTTCCCAAAATCCTTCCAGCAGTTTCTGAAACACAGGATATTTTTTAAAATAAGTTACACATTCATTTAACAACAGACACTTTTTTTCTTCCCCATTCATAGCAGATTCTCTTCTTTTCCTGTCAACATTCGCTTCACCTCTCCGTTCCAGAGGTAACGTATCACCGTAACGTACTTTACATTTTCCGGACGGATCAGCTGATAAATAGCCAGTCCCGGAACTGTATCATAATCACCCCACAAAATCTGTGAATTTATCATAAAATTAAAATCAAATTCTACCATCAGTCGGAACATATCACGAATATTGGTTTCGTCTACACCTGCAAAGGCTTCATCCAGCGATATCAGTCTCGGTGCATCCGGTCTGGCTCCTGCATACTTCGCAACAACGGCAGAAAACAGCGGCACATACATTGCCATGGCTTTTTCACCACCGCTGAAAGTAAAGAATACCCGATTTGTCAATTCTTTCTTTTTCTCTCCGGTTTTCTGACACTCCAGCTGAAATTCAAACCATTGACGATAATCCAGGATTTCACGCATAACCGCATGGAAAGACTGAATGTTGGAACCCTCTCCGGTGATTCTGCGAGCCTCCTCTATTTTCGATCGGAAATGCCTTGATAACTGTGCTGCCTCCTCCGGCCGCATAATATCTGCATCTTTCTGCAGTAATTCCACAAGAGCCTTTGTATCCAGCTGATCATCCTTTTCCGCACGCTTGTTTTTCCACCGCAGGCTCAAAGTCAGGCCGCTGGAAGTCTGCATAGACTCCATCAGTCCATTCATCTTCTCCACCCAGCGCTTGCTGTCCAGTATCTTAGCCCTGATCTTTTTGCTGATAGTATTGCTCAGAATATCCTCAAACAGCTCCCTGTCTTTCTCGCTCAGCAATTTTTTCTGAACTTCTGCATCTTCTTTCATCTGCCGGATAAGCTGTACAAAAGTAACCGCCGCACCCCGATATTTTCCGGAAATGTCGATCCGCTTCATACTCATGACCTGAAAATCGGTGGCCTCGTCGCGTGAGGCAAAAAGAGTTTTCAGTGTGATCTGATACTCAAGCAGCGCACTCCGGCATCGGTGATAAACTTCCTGAAGCCGTCTCAAAAGATCCGCCTGTTTCTGGTTACCAAATTTCCCTGACAGCATCCCGCAGATCTTATTTGCAATATTCTCCAGGCTTACCTGCTCTCTCTCTTCTGGAATCTCACACTCCACATATCCCAGACGATATTCTTCCTCAAAGGCCAGTTTCAGCCAGTCTCTACGGATCAGCATATCATCTTTTTTCTGTTCTGTCTGCTCTAACTTTTCTTCCAGCTGTTTCGATTCGGTCTGCAGGCGCGACTTATTTGCAGCAGAAGTATTCTGTTCTTCCGGGATTTGCTGCAGCCGCATTATACAATGATCCAGACGCACTTTGATCGAATCGTAATCTGTCAGCTTCAACTGCTCCGAAACCGAATTCAGGCTTTCTGCGATCTTTCTCCTGCTTTTCTCGATCTGCCCCAGCTCATAACGAATATCATCCAGATCATGCTCCAGATCCTCCAGATGGCTTTTCTGCGAATTGATTTGCTCTATCTCTCCAACATATCTTGCATAACAGATTTGTAGCGCAGTCAACAGTTCTCCATAACTTTGCAGCCGTTCCAGTACATCCTCAAAAACGGACAAAGTAGCATTCAATTCACACTTTCTGCAGATTTCCTGCACCTGTATGCTGACTGTATCTAATTGCGCCCTCTCTTTTTCCACCGCTTCACGCTGCTTTTGAACGACGCCCTGTAAATGTTCCAGCATTTCCTCCTGGCGCTCATATTCTCTCGCAGCCAGCTTCAGATCATCTTCTTTCGGAAATGCAAGCCATTCTTTCTCCAGCTTACCGCTGCGATCCTGCAGCTGCATTCTTCCCTCTCGCAGTGATTCCAGCACGTCCCTTTGTCCTTCGCATACTTTCTCCAGCTCGCGGATCATAGCCTGCTGATGACGTTTTCTTGCAAGGGTTCCTATATACTTGGGTTCATACTGCTTTGTAACAGTTCCTTCGATGATACCCAGTTTATAATTCCCCTGTGCATCGACCCACGTTCCAGCCTTGCCTTCATTCCATCCGATTGCCGAAAGAATTCTTGCTACCTTTTGATACAACAAAATACTGTTTTTTTCTTCATCGATATGAAGAGCATTCATCAGATTTTCCTGTACCGCAGTTATGTCCGTAAACAGATACTTATCACAAATCCCTTTACCCATCTGCAATACCTGTTCACGATATTCGGCAGAAATGATCAAAGCATCCAGAACTCCCATCCGCAGCAAAGCTTCTTCCAGCATACCTTTTGCTTCTTCAGAAAGGCTGTCATCAAAATCTACGATTTTGTAAAACGGCAAATATGGGATTCTCTTTTCATCCAGCGCCTTTCGACTGGCTGCTGTCGCTTCATCACATTCCGGCTCCGGATCTGTTTTATCGCGCCAGCTCTGCAGCTCTTCCTCTTTCATCTGTAAAGCTTCCTCTGCAACTTTTATCTTCCACCCCTGATCAAGTACCAGTCTGTCGAGTTCACGCTGTTTTTCATCATAGACTGGTTTCCAGAGATTCCGGATTTCCCAATAATCTGCTCCCGACCGGTATCCATCGATCTTTCGATTCATATCCTGTAATACACTGTCATCCACCTGCTGCAGTTCCTGATTCTCCTTACTCCATGAATAGATCTTCTCGATCAGTTCCTGTTTTATTTCATGCAACTGATTCTCATGCTGTCGCAAAATCCGTTCCGCCTGATCCACATCCTCACGATATCGATCCAAGTCTTCTACGGTTTTGCTGTATCGTTTCCTGCATTCTCGCTCCTCTTTCAGTTTTTCCTTTCCATGATCTACAAGCCTGCAGTATTCTTTCCAGATTTGAACATGAGAGGAAAACTGATATAAAGTGCCCTTTGACGCTATCAGTTCTTTTCTTAGAAACGCTGCATCATCATATGGGATTTCCTGCAGTTCTTCTTCCATTGCAGCAAGGGATTTTTCCACATCTCTCCAGTATCTGTCACAGCGTTCTTCACTTTCATTGATCAGCATCTCGGTTTCCCGTAATTTATCCTTTTTATCTTCTTCCTGCTGTGTCTTCTGACGATTTCTTTCCTCGATCTCTTCTTGCTGTGATTTTAATTTTTCTTCATTCTCTTTCAGCTTTGCTGCATCACTTTCCGCTAAAGAATCCCGTTCTTCCTGCAAAACGGCCATTTCTCGCTGCAAAGCTTCAAAATGCTGGATTTCCTGCTCTTCCTCTCTTTTATGGTCCTCAATATCCTGCTTCAAGTAATCTGTTCGCTCCTTCAAATCGCGATGCTCTGCACAGGCATTCTGATACAATAACGCCTTATCACACAGTACGATTTCATTATACTGATCATATACTTTTTTGATCTGCTCTGCCGCTTCGATCCCTGCCTGTAATGCATCCAGATTTGTTTTAATGCTGTCCATGTTCTCAATAGCCTCAGACATCGGACGCAGATCATCTTCAGAAAGCGTCTGCAGCGATCCACTTAAGATCTCATTGATCACCGTTGGTTTAAAGTCCTTCGACAATTTCGGTGTCCGAAGCTGGATCAGCAGATCGAGAAGTTCCTTATATTCTTCACCGGTTTCAAAACCAAACAAGAGGCGATTGACTTGATCAGCATATTCCCGCTGACTTTCTATCACCCATCCACCTTCACCAATGCGATTGGTCAGCTCACGCTTCGTATATACGATTTTCTCCTGCTGCTCTTTATATAGATCAATGTCGATCCCGATCCTGCGGCCATCAGTAATGCCAAAATACCATGAATCCATCTTTTTATTTTTTCTGGCTCTAAGTCCGATTCCCAGCGTTATATACTCGTCAGCTTTCTGTCGTTTCATCTCCATATAAAGGTATCCGGTACGTTCCTCCCGTTCATCACCCTCTTCCAGCAGATAATTCTCCATTTTTCGCGCATTGGAACCAAAAGGGTCTAATCGTTCCGGTCTCATATTTCCATCCAGCAACAGTGGAATAAAGCTTTGCATCGTAACTGATTTTCCTGAACCATTTGCACCGCGAAGCAGCATTCTTCCATCCTGAAAAGAAAACTCTTCCTCATCATAATACCAAAAGTTTACCAGCCCAACTCTGGAAAGCTGCCACTTACTGTTCATCTTGTCCTCCCTGTTCCAAAAAAGCTTCAGGATATTTACCCGTTATTTTCCCTGCTGCAGTACTGATCCGTATGTTCCCATTTTCCCATTGAATAAACCCCATCTGCATCATATATGTGGTCATTTCCATACAAAATTCCTGTGTAGTCATATCTCGAAACGTTTTTATGAATCCATTTCTATAATGTTCCCTGCACAGCTCCAGCAGCTCCAGAAAATACTCCTCCGAAATCAAAACCAGTTCTTCTGTTCCCACGGATATTTCACCACTATGCACTTTTTCAAGCACTAATCCATGGAACAGCAGCACGATATCCGATCGCATATTTTCTTCCGGAAAAGTTCTTCCCATATAACAATTTTCGCCTAAAATCAAAAAAACACTATTTCGATACACCTGCAGTTCACAATCCAGATAGTTTGCCAGATCTCCTCCCAGAAAATTTCTCTGGTTTCTGATATAGGCAAAGTCTTCTTCCAAACTCTTATCTTTATACAAGCCCGGTGTCATAAGTAATGCCCTGTACACCCGCTGCCTTCTAACGATACCTCGATCCTCATCTACGCCGATCCACTCTTCTTTTCCAAACTGTTTCGGATCCGTATAATTCATTATATCCTGCGTAAATGTTCTCATAAAATAACGAGCCACTCCGGTGTTTTCATACAGGACTTCTCCCTGTCCATCACTTGCAAATTCATCCTCACTGCCATCATTTACAGTAAGGATCCCCATTTTTACACAGTATTTCAAGACCCTGATCAATTGTCGCCGATACAGATACTCTTTCCAGTCGATATCTTCTTCTCTAAACTGCGCCTGAATGTATTCTGTAAGCTGTGACAGAATAAACTGTTCCGATGCATCCTCAAGAAACATCAGCACCAGACAAAAAAACACATACTCCCTTTTATCCTTAAAATCTGTGATTCCCATCCATGGCTCTGGTCTTGCCGGCAGTTTTTCTACTTTGATCAAATATGGATTCATAACTATCTGATACCCCAGTTTTTCCATGAAAAACGGGCGCAGTCCGCCTATCTCATCTTTTACCTTATAATACAATTCTTTTTCACGATGCTTCAAGATCCAGCGTCGTTCCAGCAAAATTTCCAGTGTGCTCATATCTCCTCATTTTCTTTATTTAATTCGAATCGAATCCGGTAAGCTGGTAATTCTAAGATCCCATCATCGGAAACGATCCTGCAGTATTCTTTCGTATCTGCATTTTCTACATAATATACCTGTCCATCTTCTGTCTTCCCTTTTAAAGTCTTACTTTCCAGAGCCTTGGACAACCATAAAAGGAACATATCACGAACATATGGACTTATTTCAGGAAGGGCTGCAAAATCAAGTTTCCCATCCCGAATGTAGCTTTGAAGCAATTTTCGTTCTTCCTGTATACGTTTAATCGTTGCCGTTCTCATAGCTTCTTTTTCTGCCGAACGATCTATAATACTGCTTTTTTGAACTTTTTCTCTATAAGTCCGCACTCTTGGCTTGATTATAATCTCATACGGCTCCTCCTCAAAAACGCCACTGTTGATACTCTCGGTTTTTCGTTCCGGAATCCCTTTGAAATGAAATGGCTTTTCTATTCCAAAAACGCAGGCAGACAGCCGATGTGCATCTCCGATATCATCACATTTCCAGAACATCTCTGCCATTTTACGGTACTCTTCCCGCCGGTTAGAACTACTGCTGCTCTGCTCTCCGATCCGCATTGCATACCGCGTGATTTTACGAATGATCTCGTTTGTCGCATCAAACACTCTGAATGCTTCTGACTCCTTACCATCTCCCGCTGCAAACCATTCTTCCAGGCTGTTCCATCTACCTTGTACTGTCCGGGAAATATCTTCATACTCAATTTCAGTACCTACACGAGGAATGGCAAAGGTATACTCTGTGATTCGTTTCAGAACCTTCTCTTTAAGATATGGATCCAGCCTGCGCAAATACTGTTCAATAATATTTGCATTATTCTGCAAGCTCTTAACAAATCCCCTTAAATATTCGATAAGTCGATCTTTGAACAGCAGAAAATCTTTTGTCTGCATTAACTCCTCAGCTTTTGCACTGTTCAATTCCCGCATATAATCCTGATAGTTTTGATTTAATCGTTTAAAATCAGTATTCAGATCATTCCACCAGGAATAAAGTTTTTCATCAGATTCTTCTGCCATATCCTCCATACGTTTTATCGTGACACGAATTCGTTCCAGTAATGTTGGTTCCAACGATGAGTTTTCTAAAAACAGATTCTCGACTCGCATCACCATTCGTTCAATTTCAACAGAAGTTTCCGTCATCTGATATCGAAACTTTTTATTTTTAAATTCCTCAATAGTTGAGACTCTTCGTGTATCCTGCGTTGGGGTCAAATTTCCCCATTCTGCTAAAACCGTCAAATCCTGCTTACACTGCTCTAATGTATATTCTCTAAAATATGGATCCTTCTGCAATTCTGCATGAATTTCCTCCGGAAACATCCAGTACTTCAAACTCTCGTAATATAAATAAAAAAGCCGCATAATAGAACGATATCGATCTGAATTTTCAACGTTCAGATAGTTCACTTCCTGCATCGGCTTTCTTACTGTTTCCTTTAATCTCATCCAATGTTCCTTTCCCATTGCAATATAATGGATAACTCATACCTCTTTTATAAATTTATATCCAGTATAACATATGTCCCGATAAGATTCATCAATTTGGTACGTGAAAAAACACAGCCTACTTTCGTAAGCTGTGTTTTTAATCAAAGCGGCAACGTTCGCTTCGCTCTCTCCTCCGCCTTCGGCTCCGCTGTCCCTTTTGGTACGCTGCGCTAAAAAAAGAAGCTCACTTTCGTGAACTTCTTTTTTAACCAAAACGGCAACGTCCTACTTTCCCAGGCGGTCTCCCGCCAAGTATCATCAGCGCTAAGGAGCTTAACTTCTGTGTTCGGTATGGGTACAGGTGTATCCTCCTCGCTATCATCACCGCATCAAGCGTGCTTCGCACACTCAAAACTGAATAACCTTTGTGTCAAGCTTCTTTCCTTCCTTGAAACCTTGGTCAAGTCTTCGACCTATTAGTACCTTTCAGCTCAATGCATTACTGCACTTACACCCAAGGCCTATCTACGTGATAGTCTCTCACGGGTCTTACCATCTCTGGAGGAGATCTCTTCTTGTGGGGGGCTTC
>NZ_JAOQJP010000006.1:124482-157791 GCF_025567305.1 Brotomerdimonas butyrica | reverse complement strand
GGCTATCCCTCTGCAAAGGGCAGGTTGCCTACGCGTTACTCACCCGTCCGCCGCTTTCCACTCATCACTTCAACCGAAGCTTCTGTGATGAGCTTCTCGCTCGACTTGCATGTGTTAGGCACGCCGCCAGCGTTCATCCTGAGCCAGGATCAAACTCTTAATTAAATGGTATCTAATCTCTTCCTCTGCAGAAGAGTTTAAATCGTTTGAATTTCTAACTCTTTAACGCTTAGCTTTTGTTTTTCGCTACTCGATTCTTTCTTATCCGAATCATTGTCTTTTTTAGAAATTGCCGGAAACTTTACTTTTACCATTCTCTGGTTGTGTATAGTTTCTCTTTTAAATCTTTCAGCTTATTGCTGTTTTTTCGACTTAAATTTCTACACTATGAAGTTTTCAATGTTCTCGATCTTTCGATCTCGCTCGCTCTTGGCGAGCTTTTTCAGTATATCGCATGTCGCTTCGTTTGTCAACTACTTTTTTTCATCTTTTTTCGATGAATTTTCGCTGACCTCGTTTTGCGTTACCGCATCTGTGCGACAGCTTGTTTATATTACCAAAGTTATACTCTGCTGTCAACCGCTTTTCTCATTTTTTTATTGTTTTATAGTGTATTTTTGTCACTCACAGGCTCTGTGCATTGATTTTACAGGCTTTCGACATATAGGATACACGCTTCTATAATATGCATACTTCTTCGTGTATTAAAACCCGCCATTATGTCCAACCTCCCTATATGTGCAGTTTTGCATATATAATGTATTGATGCAGCAGGCTCCTTATTATATAATTATCTGATATCGGAGGAATATATATGGATAAACTGAAAGAATTACTTAAAGACCGCAATTTCATGAAGGGCAGCTTTTTTATAGTATTCAATGCTGCGCTTTTGTGTCTCATGTATTTTATAATCAAAAACCTGGGGAATATATCCTCGATCCTGTACAAAATCATCTGCACACTGCTTGATGCGTTCTGGCCGCTTATTCTAGGTCTCATACTGGCTTATCTGCTGAATCCGCTCGCCGAACTTATCGATTCCAGACTGATGAGCCGTGTAATGCAGCTGCCATCCGACCCTGTCAAGGCGGATAAACGTCACAATACGCGTCATCTTCTGAGTGTGATCCTCACTTACCTGCTTGTGATCGCAGCTGTCATTGCGCTGATATACGGCTTCGCCGCCATGATACTTGGCAAAGTTTCCGTGGCTGATATACCTACGACCGTATCTGATCTGCTTGCCGGGATAATGAAATACGAAAGTATTTTCCAGAGATGGATAACCACCAATATCCCTGCCGGTATCCTCTCTGACAAAATGACCGAGGTGACCGACGCCGTAATGAAATGGATCGGCAACAATGTCAGTGCCTCATCCGTCATTTCATTTTTCACAAGCATCAGCGGCAGCCTGCTCGATATCCTGGTCGGGATCATCATAAGCATATACCTGATGAAGGACAAGCAGTTTTTCCTCGGTCTGTGGAGAAAGTTCATGCATCTGGTGATGCCGCAGAAAGGGCACGCAGTCCTTATCGAAACTCTGAGTGAAATGAATGCCGTACTGTCAAGATTCATCAGAGGCGCGCTGCTAGACGCTCTGATCGTCGCAGTGCTGTCATCGATCGGGCTTTCTATCATGGGGCTGGAAGCTGCGGTATTTATAGGTATATTTGCCGGCATCTCGAATGTGATACCGTATTTCGGACCGGTGATCGGTATGATCCCCGCTTTTCTTATGGGGCTCTGCACCGGAGGATTCTGGCACGGCGTCCTGGCGATCGCGATACTTTTTGCCATACAGCAGATCGACGCCAACTTCATCTATCCGAAAGTCGTCGGCTCCTCGACTGGTCTCCATCCGCTCATGGTGCTTCTGGCAGTCAGCGTTTTCGGGTACTTCGGCGGCATACTCGGCATGATCCTGGCCGTTCCGCTTGCCGGTATCATACAGGTTTTCGTGGTGAAGTGGGCTTCCGGCAAGGAATCCCGTGCAAAACGCACCGAAACAGAACCGCCGCGCGATATGTAATACAAAAGACCTCTGTCTCACAGATCGTTTCTGTTTTTCAGAGGTCTTTGTTGTTTTTCATCTTCTCATATATCCGTATACCGCCCAGGCACGTCGGCCAGGCTTATTCTTTCCAGGCTTTTTCTACTGCGGCAGCAACTATATCAGCTGCGCCGGGGTAAAATGCGCTCGGGATTATATAGTCGGCGGAAAGCTCATCATCTTTGATGATCCCTGCAAGTGCAAAGGCTGCCGCCGTCTTCATTTCTTCGGTTATTCGCTTTGCACGGGCTGCAAGCGCACCTTTGAACAATCCCGGGAATATCAGCACGTTGTTTATCTGATTAGGGTGATCGGATCTGCCTGTTCCCACTACCGCAGCACCCGCTTCTTTTGCAAGATCAGGCTGTATCTCAGGTTCTGGGTTTGCCATAGCAAAGATGATAGCGTCATCGTTCATCGTTTTCACCATGTCCTGTGTGAGCACTTTTGCAGCAGACACACCGATAAACAGGTCTCTGCCCTTTACTGCATCTGCAAGAGATCCCTTTATCTGATCCCTGTTCGTAACTGCCGCGAGTCTTCTCTTCGCCTCGTTCAGATCATCTCTGTCATTCGTAAGTATACCTTTGCTGTCACATGCCACGATATCCTTGATGCCCAGATTCATAAGCATCTTGGCTATCGCCGTTCCGGCAGCTCCTGCGCCGTTGATAACAGCTTTGATAGACTCGAGGCTCCTGCCTGTGAACTTTGCAGAATTTATCACTGCAGCTGATACAACCACGGCCGTGCCGTGCTGGTCGTCATGAAATACAGGTATATCGACCTGCGCCTGCAGTTTTTCCTCTATCTCAAAGCACCTCGGCGCCGAAATGTCCTCGAGGTTGATTCCGCCGAGAGTCGGCGCGATGTTTTTCACTATATTAACGATCTCATCGACGTCCTGAGTCTCAAGACAGATAGGAAATGCGTCTATGCCCGCAAATTCTTTGAACAGGAGCGATTTTCCGTCCATTACGGGTATAGATGCCAGTCCGCCGATATTTCCCAACCCAAGCACAGCTGAGCCGTCTGAAACGACTGCTACTATATTGGACTTGTTCGTGTATTTATAGACATCTTCCGGGTTTTCGTGTATTTTCCTGCACGGCTCTGCGACTCCCGGTGTGTATGCAGTGGAAAGGTCGTCCTTGTTTTCGACCTTTACCTTGCTGGCCACCGCCATTTTCCCTTTATGTTCCTCATGCATCTTCAGGGATGCCTTGTAGTAATCCATTTATAAATCTCCTCTTTACTGTAATACCCTGCTGCTGTTTATTTCTTCCATGAACTCTTGAGGCCTACGATCTTGTTGAACACTTTTTCCGTATCTGCCGTAAGCTTCGAATCTGCGATGTAATATCCCTTTCTGAAGAACTGGAATCTTTCGCCCGGTTTTGCCTCTGCAACCGACGGCTCCGCATATGCGACCGACTCCGTCAGAGAATCCGGATTCAGCACATTTTCACCGTTTTCATCCTCGATCATCAGATAGTCATAATTCCTGATCTTTATCTGCACAGCTGTTTTAGCATCCACCCAATGGATCGTACCCTTCACCTTACGGCCTTCGAAACCGCTTCCGCTCTTCGTTTCAGGATCGTATGTGCAGAGCAGCTCCTTTATGCTTCCGTCTTCATTTTTTACGACTTCATTGCATGTTATAAAGTATGCGCCCTTGAATCTCACCTCATTGCCAGGGAACAGTCTGAAATATTTCTTTACAGGGACTTCCATGAAATCGTCCCCGTCAACGTAGAGTTCTCTGCTGAACGGAACAGTTCTGTTGCCCATTTCAGGGACTTCCCTGTTGTTTTCGATTTCCATTTCTTCGGTCTGATCTTCAGGATAGTTCGTTATCACTACTTTTATCGGATTTTCGACTACATTCCTGTTTTCGACCTGCTGCTTGAGATCTTCTCTCACGCAGTGTTCGAGCAGGCTGATATCCACTGTACTGTTTGCTTTGGACACACCTATCCTCTCGCAGAAATCACGTACGGCCTCCGGCGTGTAACCTCTTCTTCTTATGCCTGCAATGGTCGGCATTCTAGGATCGTCCCATCCGTCAACTGTGCCGTCGTCCACCATCGCCTTGAGATATCTCTTGCTCATGACTGTATTAGTGAGGTTGAGTCTTGCGAATTCTATCTGCTGCGGCGGCGTCGGCCACTTGCCGATTTCCTGGAGCACCCAGTCGTAAAGGGGTCTGTGATCCTCGAATTCAAGAGTACATATCGAGTGCGTTATGCCTTCGATCGCATCTTCGATCGGGTGTGCAAAGTCATACATAGGATATATGCACCACTTGTCTCCTGTATTGTGGTGTTCCACGTGAGCTATCCTGTATATGACAGGGTCTCTCATATTCATATTCGGTGACGCCATGTCTATCTTTGCTCTGAGGACCTTTTCACCGTCAGCATATTTTCCCTGCTTCATTTCTTCGAAAAGGCTGAGATTTTCTTCAACGCTTCGGTTCCTGTACGGACTTTCTTTTCCCGGCTCCTTGAGCGTTCCTCTGTATTCTCTGATCTGGTCGGCATTCAGATCGCATACATATGCTTTTCCCTTTTTTATCAGAGTAACTGCACAATCGTACATTTCGTCGAAATAGTCGGATGCCCACAGCCTTTTGTCCCACTGGAAACCGAGCCATCTTACATCTTCTTCTATGGAATCTACATATTCCACGTCTTCTTTGACCGGATTGGTATCGTCATATCTGAGATTGCATTTGCCGCCGTATTTTTCAGCTGTTGAAAAATTGAGGCATATCGATTTTGCATGTCCTATATGGAGATAGCCGTTAGGCTCCGGAGGAAATCTGGTATGCACCTTGTCTCCGTATTTCTGTGCTTCCAGATCCTTGTCAATTATATTATGGATAAAATTGTTAACATCCGCTTTTTCAGCCATATCGTTCCTCCTGAATTTAATATTTTATATTACAGAAATATCTGTTTTCACCGATTTCGCTCTTGCTGCAGAAACAGTGCGCGCACCGTTCCGTTCCTGCACGCTTTTTTATTATATCCTAACTGCACTTGTAAATGCAATGGTCGCAGACGATAATTTCCTCTGTAAACCTGAAAGCCTCTGATAATACAGCAGTTGACGATACAACAAGAGCGCGGCAATACTGCCGCGCTCTGCTTGTCTTTATTAAGATTCTGTTATTTCGGTATGCCCGGGATCTTATCTTTCTACGATAACTGTAGTTCCCTGTCCACCACCGATGCAAAGTGTAGCAAGACCAGTCTTTGCGTCTCTCTTGATCATCTCATAGATCAGAGTGATAAGGATTCTTGCGCCGGATGCTCCGATAGGGTGTCCGAGTGCGATAGCTCCGCCGTTTACGTTGAGCTTTTCAGGATCGAATCCGAGGTCTTTGCCTACTGCTACTGACTGTGCTGCGAAAGCTTCATTCGCTTCGATCAGATCGATCTGGTCGATAGTAAGTCCAGCCTTGTCAAGTGCCTTGCGGCATGCAGGTACAGGACCAACGCCCATGATAGCAGGATCAACACCTGCTGACGCATATGACTTGATCGTGCAGAGAGGCTTGATTCCGAGTTCGTCAGCCTTTTCCTTTGACATGATAACCAGAGCTGCTGCTGCATCGTTGATTCCTGATGCGTTAGCTGCTGTAACCATTCCATCCTTCTTGAATGCAGGTCTGAGCTTAGCGATACTTTCAGGAGTTACGCCGTCTTTTGGATATTCATCTGTATCGAAGACAACAGGATCGCCCTTTCTCTGAGGGATCTCAACAGGAACGATTTCATCCTTGAATTTGCCTGCTTTTACTGCTGCAACTGCTTTCTGCTGTGATTTCGCTGCGAATGCATCGAGTTCTTCTCTTGTGAGACCCCACTGCTCTGCAACGTTTTCAGCAGTGATACCCATGTGATAGTTGTTGAATGCACAAGTCAGACCATCGTTTGTCATCATGTCGATGATCTTATTGTCGTTCATTCTTGCTCCCCATCTTGCTGTAGGGATAGCATATGCTGTTGCCGACATGTTTTCTGTACCACCAGCGACAATGATATCAGCATCGCCTGCCTTGATCATCTGCGCTGCCATTGAAACCGTTCTTAATCCGGAACCGCAAACCTTGTTGATAGTCATAGCCGGAACTTCCTTTGGAATTCCTGCGTCTAAAGCTGCCTGTCTTGCAACGTTCTGTCCAAGTCCGCCCTGGAGAACACATCCGTATACAACTTCATCGATAGTTGCCGGATCGATTCCTGCTCTCTTGATAGCTTCTTTGATCGTGATAGCTCCTAAAGTTCTTGCAGCAGTATTTTTAAGACTGCCGCCAAAACTGCCGATCGGAGTTCTTACTGCACTTGCAATTACAACATCTCTCATAATGAATTTCCTCCTTGAATCATTTATTATTGATTAAAATATAAATATTTCCATTATTTTACAATGGCCGAAACAGCTTTGAAGCCGTCCGCCTTTGAATTTCTGAGTATCTCATACAATACTGCTTCATAAGTGGTTATCACAGCGCCTGCTTCTCCCATTCTGGTAACTGCCCAGAGCTTATCCTCTTCTGATCTGGATGATATGCAGTCCACCACAAGATATACATTATATCCGGCTTCCATGAGCTGCAATGCTGTCTGCTGCACGCATATGTGAGCTTCTATACCACATATAACGATATTCTTCCTGCCGAGTTCTTTTATCCTTGCTGCAAATTCTTCATTTTCCATGCAGCCGAAAGTGAACTTGTCTATCGGTTCAAACTCCCCAAGAGCCTCTGCAATAGAAGGGATCGTTGATCCTAGCCCTTTCGTATACTGCTGTGTCACTACAGTCGGTATCCCGAGCGCCTGCATTCCCTTTGCCAGTCTTTCAGTCTTCTCTGTCAGTTTTTCCTTGCCGCTCATCGCAGGAACGAGACGTTCCTGAAAGTCGATCGCAACAAATGCCGTGTCGTCCCTTGTCAGTAATCCCATTGGTCTATCCTCCATTTCTTCACTTCATCTACCATTCCGTACGATGTAAGATCCCGGTGAATAGGTGTGATGCTAGCAAATCCATCCTGCATCGCTATCACGTCTATAGTTTCCGGAAGGCCTTCGTATACAACAGGGTCTCCAGTATATCTGTACCCTGTTTTTCCCCCGCCTATCTCCACAGGCTCAAAGACTTCCCTGTACTCTCTTCTACCCAGAGTCGTATACCTCAGACCTTTTATCTCCTCGCGCGGAAGGTCAGGTGTGTTTATATTGAACACCACTTCCGGTGGAAGCTTGCCGTAAGCCTTGTTCAACGCTCCTTTGGCAAGATAACATGCATATTCGAAGTGTTTCGCTTCATGGCTGTTTACCGAAACCGCTACCGACGGAACTCCGCAAAGACTGCCTTCGATCGCTGCAGAAACAGTTCCCGAATACAGAGTATCCGTACCCAGATTGCCTCCGTGATTTATGCCGGAAAACACCATGTCTATCTTCACACCCTGCCGTTCAAACAGCTTCATTCCAAGCTTCACACAGTCCGCAGGAGTTCCCGAAGTGCTGAATGCATATTCTGCACAGTTGAACTTTTCCTCCTGCACGGCTATATAAGTTGAAACAGTTATACCGTGCCCGCTGGCACTGCGCTGTCCGTCCGGCGCGCAGACATATATCGATGCTTCCGAAGACAGTGCTTCTGCGAGCTCGTGTATGCCCTGCGCCTTTATGCCATCATCATTTACAAGTAATAAATTCATTCTCTTAAAAACATCTCCGTTTCTTGCTTGCTGTTGATTATATCACAAAAAAAACAGAATGGAAACCCGAATATTGTTAATTTTTTCTCAATCTTTTTCTATTTTTTCACATCTGACAAATTCCTTTAAACTTCAATGCTTCACGCATGTCAGTCCCCAAGAACTTTTCCGATCGAATCATTTATAACAAGCGTCGCTCTGTCATCATATCCCGTCTGCGATTTGTTTATAAGCACGATATCTTTCCCTCTGAAATAATTTATCAGTCCTGCCGCAGGATACACTACCAGTGACGTGCCTCCTACTATCAGTGTATCTGCGCTGCTTATCGCATTCACCGCACCTGTGATCACAGCCTCGTCCAGCTGCTCTTCATACAGCACGACATCGGGTTTGACTATCCCGTGACATTTGCTGCATATCGGAACGCCATTCTCACAGTTGTCTTCATTCATTATATAATCGAGATCGTAATGTTCGCCGCAGTCCATGCAGCTGTTGCGCATCACTGAGCCATGCAGCTCATACACTTTGCGGCTTCCGGCTTTCTGATGCAGTCCATCGATATTCTGCGTCACTATTCCCGTCAGCTTGCCGGCCTGTTCCAGCTCTGCAAGAGCCCTGTGCGCTTTGTTCGGTTCTGCGTCGGGGTATATCAGATTTTTCTTGTAATAGTCAAAGAACATCTCAGTATGCCGCATGAAAAAAGTATGCGACAGCATATGCTCCGGGGAGTATCCGTACTCGTTCATAGCCTTGTACAGACCCGACTCGGATCTGAAATCCGGTATATTGCTCTCAGTCGAAACGCCTGCCCCGCCGAAAAACACAACACTTCTGCTTCTGTCGATTATTTCTTTTACCCTGCTGTCCATCACTGCCTCCGTTATCTTTGTATAGTTTTAGTTTCCTGAAGGCATATACGGTCTGAGCACACCTGCCACATTTGCAAGTGGCATGGTCTGAAGCCATACATGTCCCGGACCGGTTATTACAGTATTGAAAAGTCCTTCGCCTCCGAGGAACTTGTTCTTCATGCCCGGCACCGACTGTATCTCCATCCTGCATGTCGCCGACATGGCTGCCAGATGCCCTGTGTCCACAATGATCTGCTGCCCTGCCGCCAGAGCATACTCGACTATATGACCGTCAAATTCACCAAAGAAAATACCGTTACCGCTCAGACGCTGCATCACAAATCCTTCTCCGCCGAAGAATCCGGTACCGAGCTTCTTATTGAGGAATACAGAAAGCTGCACTCCCATTTCACCTGCAAGGAATACACCCTTCTGGCATATCATCTCATTTCCCGGTGACACCTGGAATGCTTTTATCGATCCCGGAAAACTCGAAGCGAATGCGATCATTCCCGGACCGCCCTGCGCCGTATATATATTCTGGAAAAGTTTTTCACCTGCGAACATCCTTCCCAGCGCCTTGCCTACTCCTCCGCTGCTCGTCGTCTGCATCTGCATGTTCGGTGACATCCATGACATCCCGCCGCCTTCTGTAAGCATCTGTTCGCCCGGATCAAGATGACATATAACCACCGGAAGAGTTTCTCCTTTTATTTCATATCTCATATCAGCACCATTCCTTTCTCATCTCATTATCGCTTTCGACATTTAATCAAGTAAAGTATATAGTTTTATGCCGTACATTTCAATACATACATCGAAATCTCCCGGAAAATTAAATGCCTGTCAGCTCAGTCAGGTGCTTCCAGTACCTTTCAGGCATGAAATTCTTCTGGCATCTCGGATTGGTGCGCTCCTTTATCGCTATATTCCTGAAATAGTCACGCCACAGCGCGCGTATTTTCTCTTCATCAGCTGAAATGCCCGGGATATCGGAACCGTCAAAATTCGAAATGTACCACCTTCGCTGATATGAGATAAGCGCCTTGCTTCGTCTGACATCATGTATGATGAACGGATCGTTTTTATACCTGTCGCAGAAATGACCTGCGATGAGCTCCAGCACGTCATTATCCGGCTCCACCTCCGCATACAGCACATCGTTTTCCATTACGGAAAAACGCACGAATTGCATCATCCTTTCGCGCTCCACATTCACCTTTTTTTCTATCGACTGTATGTCAAATACGACCGGATCACTGTGCATCAGCGAGATCCTGCCGCCCGTCCTGAACCCCAGTATTATATAACGCAGTATCTTGGTCTCCTTGTATTCGTCACTAGAAAGGAAAACCTTGTAGATACGCCTGAGATCATATGAAGAAATCTTCTTTTCGATCGCCTCATAAACAGTTATCGCTTTCTGCGGGTCTGTTTTTACTTCCATGCATCCGCCAAGCAGATTCGACTGATATGCTTCTTCCCTGAATATACCCGACGCCTTTTCCGTATAGTAATTCTCATATATACACGTGAGCAGTCCTTCAAAGGTCCCGTCATAAAGATAATCTATCATACTCATATCACCCCTGCTGACGCAAGCTTTTCCTGACGCGCTCCCTCTTCCAGCCTGTTCCAGCTGTTGTCGAACATGGAAAGCTGGAGGCCGTTTTCCATCTGAAGAATCGAATTTCTTATAGTCTCCTGCTCGAATCGCCTCTCTCCGTAATATCGGCCCGAACATGTGAGAAAATATTTCGCCCGTTTCAGCACGACTCCCATCTTTTTGAGATCATCGAATTTTACAGGCGACAGCTTCCGCTGCCTGATTATACGGCGCGCCGAGACCGAGCCGATCCCCGGTATGCGCATCAGCATCTCGTATGAAGCCCTGTTGATCTCGACAGGAAACTCCTCCAGATTCCTGAGAGCCCATGTGACTTTGGGATCGAGATCCGGATCGAGGTTCGCATTCTCTTCATTGAACAGTTCGCTCACCGTAAATCCATAAAATCTCAGCAGCCAGTCTGCCTGGTATATACGATGCTCCCTGGCAAGAGGCGGGGCAGTATTTCTGTCAGGAAGGATCGGAGAATCCATGACAGGTATATACGCCGAATAATAGACTCTCTTCATCTTGAATGTACGGTACAGATTTTCACTCGTGGTCAGTATGCTCTGGTCAGTCTCCCCTCCTGCTCCGATTATCATCTGCGTGGTCTGCCCTGCCGGCGCAAAAGTATGATCCGATTTACCGCGCCGCTCCGACGGCACGGCATATCTTCCGTCCGCAGCCTGTGCAGGCATATCAAAGCTGCCGCCACGACTGCCGTTTTTTCCAGAGCGATTTCCTGCCGTCTTCACCGTACTGCCGTGCGAAGCCTTCCCGGTGCTGCTGCCGAGCACCTTCACTGCACTTAGATCCGGCACCTCGGTACTCCTGCCGGCCGGATCCCCCAGATAATTTTCTGCTGTGTTAAGCTGCTGCCCCTTGAACATCGTCCCTGGCCCGACCAGGGCGTTCCGTTCTATCAGGGAGTTCGTTATCTGACGCATCGGCGCGAATATCTGCTTCGCCTTTTTCTGCGGAGCAAACATCTCCAGGCTTCTCGATGTCGGCATCTCTATATTAACGCTCAGCCTGTCCGCTACAAGACCTATCCTGTGCAGTATGTCAGACGAGACCCCCGGTATTATCTTCGCATGTATATATCCGGCAAAGCCATATCTGTATCTCAGTATCTCCAGCGACTCCAGTATACGCTCCGCCGTATGGTCCGGGGACACCTCCACCGCTGAACTGAGAAAAAGGCCTTCTATATAATTACGTCTGTAGAATTCGATCGTCAGACGCGCCAGCTCGTCCGGCTCGAAAGAGGCTCTGGGCAAGTCATTCGTCCTGCGGTTGATACAATATTCACAATCGTAAACACATTTATTTGTAAACAGCACTTTCAGCAGCGATATGCACCTGCCGTCTGCGCCCCACGTGTGACATATGCCGGCAGCATGCGCACTGCCTATCCTGCCGTCATTTCTTCGCCCTGCTCCGCTGCTGGAACACGACACATCGTATTTGGCACTGTCCGCCAGTATTTTCAGCTTTTCCATTATTTCCTGCATTCCACGCCTCCATGACATATTTTTTAGGTCTTTTTATTTTATCACCGCACGAACACAAGTTCAACATTGCAAACGTATGTTCCGTCAAAAATGCAAAAAAACACAGGCTGGCACCCATAAACGATCAAGGGCCGAAAGCCTGCAGTTTTGCATAAGATATAAGCTCTGCATAAAATCACACATTGCACTTTTTATCTAACTTCTCTTCTCCGCTTCAAATATCAGCTCCATGGGGCTGCTCACAAGCTCTGCGCCGTATTTTTCCAGCTGCCTGCGGTATTTTATAAAATCTGTCTCCGCCTGCTTTCGCATCCTGAATTCATCAAGCTCTTCCGGAGGAAGATGATATACAAACAGTTTTTCAGGCGACATCTCAGCTATGAATTCCCTGCCGATCTCCTGATTTATGAAAAACGGACTGACGAATGCGATATCCACCTGATTCCGAAGTACCGGAGGATGCCATCCACTGCTCATATGATCCACATCGCCGCTTACGAATATACTGTATCCGCCGATCTCAAGCAGCAGACAGTAATGCGGCGTATCCGCGAACTGCCTTCCCGTATGTCCCGCCGCAAAAAATCTCAGTGCGACGTCTCCAGACTTTACCATACCGCCGGAATCACGACCGAACACCGGAGAAACCAGCTCTGTGCCGTTTTGCACAGCGCACTCGCTCAGTCTCCTGTAACTGGCATCTTCCGAAAACGGCAGGAAAACAGCTTCGGGCTTTTTCTCTGATATGTACTTTATATTTTTCTCCACATCGAAGTGATCCAGGTGAGCATGCGTGTACAGCAGAAAAGAACAGTTCTCGATAAAACTGTTCTTTGTCATCATGGATGCAAAATCATCATCAGTGACTCCGTCAAAATGTGAAGTCGGCCTGTTCAGTCCGTCGACCATCGCTCCCTTGCCGCCGGCCTCGACATATACTCCCGCATTCCTCAGCGAATAGATCCTCAGCCCGTTCATCGTTCTTCCTCCCGCGCTGCGCCTTTACCTGTATGTCCCGGGCAGCCGGCACGCCCGAACGGTTCACGGCGCACACCGTTTTCACCGTTTTCGACGCGTCTGCTCTGAGGGCCACTCCCTGTATACCCATTCTGCTCATACTGTTCTGCGCCGGCGTTCTGTGTATTCTGCACTTCCTGCACAGGCTGCTCGCCCTGCTCCATTTTTTTCTTTTTCATACCCGTGAGTATCTCAAATGCAAGCAGTATGGCTGCTCCCAGCACAAGCCCTGCGATACTGAAGTTCGACATATCGAGGACCGGAAGCGGTTCCGGAAGCGTCGTAGGTCCGTATACGATGGCAACAAACGATCCGATCAGCAGCCCGATTATCAGGTATACCATCTGGCATCTGAACCTTTTGAACGCTCTGCTTATCAGGTTCATCGAGAAGATGATACCGAAAAGTATACCGGCCGCCAGGCATATCATCGAAGGCAGGGAAGAGAAATCCAGCGTCAGCACTTCATGTATGCCCTCCACAGCCTGCAGATAAACTCCCATTATCAGCAGCATAGTAGACCCTGAGATCCCCGGAAGTATCATCGCCGTTACAGCGATCACACCGGCGATGAACACATATATCAGATCCACGGCGCCGGCATCATGAAAATTCACCGACAGTCCGATATGCCCGCTGTTTTTAAGCAGTGTGAGTCCTGCAACGATCGCAAAGCCCAGGAACGTATACACGATATTGAGATATTTTCCTGCTATTACTTTTCGCTCTGAATGGATTATGAACGGCAGCGCCGCGATGCTGAGTCCCAGGAACAGAGAGCTCATGAAATATATGTTTTTTGCGAACATGGCTGCCAGCACCAGCATAGCAGACAGAAATCCGACAGCCCATCCGATGCCGAGCTTTATCAGATATCTGGCTGCAACATTTCGCTTTTCCCTGTCTTTTCCGAACAGATCGTGGACCGAATCCACCAGTTTCTGATAAAAACCCATTATATATGCTATAGTTCCGCCGGATACTCCCGGAACACTGTCCGCAATGGCCATGCAGAACCCGTTTATCATATTATTTATCATTATTTTTACACCTTAACTTTCTTTTTCCATATAATTCAGCGAACTTTTCGATTCCCTGTCTCAGCGTTTTCCTGTTTATAAATATCATCAGGGCAAATGATACAGTCTGCGCCAGCCAGTATACCGGCGTGCTTTCCGCGATCATCAGTGTGAGCACGATCTGTACGCCTGCCACCAGCAGACTGAGTATTATGCTTCCCGTATGCATATCCATAGATATATATTTTCTCACATCTGCAGCCCTTATTGCAAATACTACTGCACAGCTCACCAGCGTTGCCGTTGCCGCACCCCATACTCCCATCGGAGACGGTATCAGCACCAGGTTGAGCACGATGTTGACTGCTGCGCCTGCAACAGACGTCGCAAACGACAGCACACTCTTTTTCTTTACGACATAAACGCTCCCCATAAACGACGAGAATGCCGTGAAGACTATCGCCAGCGCGAGCTCAGGCATGTACTGCCATGCGATGTAGTACTCCTCGTCCGCCAGCAGGCTTATCAGCACCGGTGATGCCGCCGTTATGAACGACGCTGAGATGAACATCACTGAGATGAACGAGCCCCATACTTTTGTAAAGAACCGCCCGTGCGCATACTCGCCGCTCTGTGTCTCTGAGATCGCCGATATGTTCCACGCCTCCATGAACACTCCGGAGAGTATCGACAGTATCGTCGGTATCTTGTACGCCACGGCATATATTCCGTTCGCCGCCGCACCTATGAAATAGTTTATCATATATCTGTCCGAAACGCTCATGATCCACCAGAACATCGTCGTAGGGATCAGCGGCACGCTGTACAGAAGCATCTTTTTGACCAGGATGTTTCCCGTGCGGACCACCAGATGCCGCCACAGTTTTTCTCTGAATATCAGTATGACCGTCACCGCCACGTCTGCGATTATCACTGACATCACGTATCCCTGTATCCCCATGTCGAAAACCGCAAGGAACAGTATGTTCAGCACGATCACCAGCATCGTGTTGATGAGTCCCTGAACCGCGTAAAGCCTTACTTTCTGCAGTGCGCGCACGTACTGTGCACAGAGGCTGTGATACGAAGAAGCCGCCACATAACAGAATATCATCGCCGTATAGGCACCCAGCGTCTTTACATGAGCCATGAGCGGAGCGAACATCACCATTATCATGCATCCGCCTGTGATGATGTAAAGGCCTGCCGAGAAAACTCTCCGCCTGCTTCCGGAGGACACGTTGACTGCGAATCTGAACACGCTTTCCGTGATCCCCAGCGTCACTAGCGGTATCAGCAGCGTCGCCGTCTGCGTTATCAGATCCGCCGTTCCGTAATCTGCCGGAGTGAGGTATCCTGTATAGAATCTCACCATGAAGAAAACCAGCAGCTTCGAACCAAACGAGCCTATGCTCAGAAGCATCGTATTTGAAACTAGTTTGCCGTATTTATCCATCTTTCCTCTTTACTGACTTCATCATTTTTATTTACTATCGTACCATGAAACCGGCTTTCATATTTGTAGTTTTTGAGAAAATTTTCTATATCTAATATTTTTTACATGGATTTTACACAAAAAGCTGCCGGCTGACCATTCTCATGATCTTTCCGGCAGCTTCCTGCTTTTATTACTGGTTGTGCTGTTTCTGTTTTTCATGACCTGCGGACCTCCACAGGCTCCGGCTTTTACACCTCATATACCGCGAAACGCAGTGAGCTCCAGTCTTCTATGATGCCGTCGCACATGAAGACCCTGTTCTCAAGCCATTTGCAGCGGCTGTCTCCGGCATTGAAGCAGACCGAGCCTTTGTAATAATACTCCTCTGCCGGCACCGCTTCACCCGCGAGGAATCTGTCTTCGAGCTCCTGCGGCAGCTGCAGATACGCGTCTATCTTCATGAAGATGTGCGCCCCGTCGTCCGTCTCCAGCAGCACGGATTCGTATATCCTGTTCAGGCCGCTTTCCGGCGAATATGATGTGCTGCATCCGACCGGCATTACTCTGCCGCTCAGGCGTTCTCCCGCAAACTGTCCTCCGCTGTTGACGGACACCAGCAGATCGCCCTCCGAGGTACCTTTGAGCTCTATGTCATCCGACTGCTCTATCTTTATATCGAATATCTTCTTCATATTCATAGCGTACCTTTGATGACCTTTCCGTCAAATATCACGGTTTCTGTCACGATGTCCTTTATCTCGCCTGGCGGTGTCTTGAACATGTCTTTGTCTGTGATGATCATGTTCGCGAGCTTGCCTTTTTCAAGTGATCCCATGATCTTCTCCCAGTGGATCTGCTTTGCGCTGTTTATCGTGTAGCCTTTGAACAGCACCGGCAGGCTCAGCTTCGCCGATTCGTCAGGTCTGACTGATCCAGGGTACTTGTCAGGATCGAGCGGGAACTCAGGATCGACTCTTGTCGCTGCGACCTGGATACCGAAGAACGGATATGCTCTGTGCATCTCGTAGCCCGTCACAACGTCGCTTGAAAATGCAAGCATCGCACCGCTTTCGATCATCGGATTGAACTGATACATCCTTCTCCACTTTTCCTCAGTGTAGTAGTTCATCGCTTCTTCGCCGAAATATCCTCCCGACCAGTGACACGACCAGTTGATGTCTATGCCGAGCTCTGCCGGGCGTCCCATATCCGACGGATCGACAACCTCGCAGTGCGCGAATACCGGCTGGCAGACCCATGGCTCTCCGGCTGCCGCAGCCTGCGCCTTTGCAGCTTCGACAGCATCGCAGCCTACCCTGAACGCTCTGTCTCCCACCATGTGGATGTGCAGATCCAGGCCTTCCCTGTTGCAGAGCAGGAAGCACTTCGTCAGCTCGTCGGTCTCCATCATGATCTCGCCGTAGTTGCCGGGATCGTTGATGTGCTCATGCAAAGATGCGGAGTTGCCGCTTTCGTTGGTCCCGTCGAGGAACAGCTTCATCGTGTTGACTTTTATGTGGTCTGTCGTGTAAAGTTTCTGATATTCTCTCAGTTTTGCGATCTTTTCAGGCAGATCCTCATAGCTCCAGAACCTCACCATGCCGTCGTAGTATGCGTTGAGCCTTCCTGCTTTATCGAGCTCGTATATGGATCTGATCTGATCGTCGTTTTCTATGAATCCGTCTGCCATCGCCGTGATGCCGCTGTCCTCCATGAAATCAAAGAACTCTTTGATCGTATCAGGCGTTATCGTTTCCGGCGGTGCCCAGTCGAGAGCGCTGAACATGTTGTCGGCAAACTTCATCCATGCCATTTCCCTTACCCAGCCTGTCGGATTGCCGTCTTCGTCTCTTGCGAATGTCTCGAGAGGCCCCGGGTCGGGCGTGTTTTTATCCACTCCAAGGAGTTCCAGCATCTTCGTGTTTATCCAGCAGAGATGCTCGCCGAAATCCTGGCAGAGCACAGGTCTGTCGCTGATTGCTGTGTCCAGCAGCTCTTTTGTCGGGCCGTGCTCGTCGAACATGGATGTAGGGTAATACTCGAAGTATATGAACGGATATTCTGATTTCGGGTGTTCTTCTCCGAACTTCTTCACAAATGCCAGCAGTTCATCGACGTCCTCTGTCCACGGCAGTCTCACGTGCCACAGACTCTTGGTGATCCAGCCGGGATGCACATGGCTGTCTATGAAACCAGGCATCAGGCATTTTCCGCCGATGTCATGGATATCGGCATCTGCATATTTTTCCATATCCAGATCCGCCTCATCACCGACGAAATCTATTTTTTTCCCGCTGAAAACTATGCAGTTCGCTCTGGGATTTTTTTCATCGGAAGTATATATATCGGCATTTTTTATTATCGTAGTCATTTCTGTTTTCCTCCGCTATGTCGCATTATTCGTCGATCTTCATTTCAGGCGGCAGCTCTCTGAAGCCTTTTGTCTTTACAGCCAGGTAGATTATTCCTACTCCGAGCCAGATGCCTCCCAGGATCTTCGCAGGGGTCTCGATGAAGTAGAATACTACCAGCAGGCTCAGCATTCCCAGTGCCGGGATGATGAGATGCCTGATCATCGCACCTGCGCCTCTTTCTTTGCCTCTGATGATGTAATGTCCGATAACGGAGAAGTTTACCATGAAGAATCCGCATACTGCTCCGAACGATACGAGCGATGCTGCGCCCATTACGTTTTCCTGGTAGAACAGTGCTGTCAGAGCGATCAGTGTAGTCAGCACGATGTTGTTCACAGGAGTCTGGAACTTAGGAGAAACTTTTCCGAAGAATTTCTTAGGCAGGATGTTGTCGCGTCCCATTCCGTAGAGGATACGTGAAACCGCGCCCATTCCCGCGAGTGCGCATACGAAGCTTCCGCAGTTATCAACGATGAAGAATACAGTTCCGAGCCAGCTCATTCCGATGTGAGGGAACAGCTCGAATATTCCTGTGTCAGGGTCCTCGATGTTCGCATAAGCTTCAGGCCATGCGATCTGTGAGAAGTATGCAACGATGGCGAAAATGACGCCTGCACCGATAACTACTCCCATGATAGCCTTGCCCATGACCTTCTGCGGATCCTTTGCTTCTTCTGCAAGAGTAGTTACAGCGTCAAAACCTACGAATGATGCGCAGAGAACTGCTGATGCGGCGAGCGTGCCCTTTATCTGGAAATTCTCAGGATTGTAGAATGCTGTAGGATCGAACAGTGTGCCGGATCCGCCTCCGTTCGTAACGTATCTCACGATGCATGCGATGAAGAGGATCGTGAACCCGATCGCTGCACATGTGCAGATCGTTTCTATGATGCTTGCGGTCTTTATTCCGACGATATTGATGATCATTCCGATCACTGCGATGACGATAACGATCGCCCATACAGGGATCATAGGGAAATACTCATTGATGTAAACTCCCAGCAGCAGATAGCAGATCATCGGCAGCAGCAGATAGTCGACGAGCATAGCCCAGCCTGACAGGAACCCCACGTGCGGCTGAACGGATTTGCTTATGTACGTGTAGGCCGAACCTGCTGACGGATAAGCTTTTACCATCTGGGTATAGCTGTATGCCGTGAACAGCATTACGACTGCTGTCGCACAGATCGACAGTGTATACATGCCTCCCGTGCTGGGTGTGAACAGTCCGTAGTAGTTGAATACTACTGTGGGCGCCAGATATGACAGCCCGAACATGATTATAAGCGGCAAAGTCAGACTTCGTTTCAGCTGCGCTTCGCCATTCTGATTTCTTTCACTCATGATAGACCTCCTGAATATAATTTGATAAAAATGATTCCGCTAATGAACTCTTTTCGCAGTGCTCATTACACGTTTATAATATTCAGAAAATTCTTTTTCTTCAATGTTGTTTTGTTGTTGTTTTTCGTCTTTTTTTGACGAAAACAACAATACTGCTCACCTGTTCGCTATGCATGTCATGCAAAATGCGGCAGATATGACGTTTCCAATATGGAAGCCTGCTTATTTTCCATTTGAGCCCCTGCATCATGCATCAGTTTTCGAACATGGTGATATAGTGCTTTACAAGAAGATCATCCACTATGCTCCTGACGACATGGGGCTCGTAGTATACCGTACTGTCTGCCTGATGCTTCACGTATTTTTCCCTGAACTGTTTAGGTGTGGACTTGTACCATTCCTTGAATGCGCGGTAGTAGTACTGCGGGTCTGAAAACCCGCAGAGCTCTGAAATCTCAACGATAGTATGATCTGTGTTTATCAGATACCACTCGGATTTGTTCGCCCTGATATACGCCAGCATGCGCCTGAAGCCTATGGAAAAGGTTCGCATGAATTCAGACAGATAACTGCTGCTGAGTCCGAGATGTGCCGCCAGTTCCTCAAGCGTTATCTTGTTTTCAAAGTGGGTCCCGAGATACGCATATATCTGCTGCACTCTTTCGAGCACGTCCTTCGGCATCTCATTCCTGCCGTAGTGATAGATGACGATGTTGAAATGGAATATGAACAAGTCTACTATCGACTCCGTGATCGCGGTTGTCCTCTCTGCGCTGTCCGCCGGATTCCCGTCCAGGACTATCTTCAGCAGTGTTATCAGCTTGCCGCGCAGGCGGTCATGGTACGGTGCCATATACTTTGTCGTGGTTTCGGAACAGCCTTCACATACGAACAGCTGATGTTCTATATTGGGATATTTCTGTTTAAACGCCATTAAATCAACATAAAATGAGACGCACATGTTGTATCCGTCGCTGTAAAGATAGTACGCGTCTCTGTCGACGGACACGTATTCTCCGGCATTCAGCGTGAATTCTTCATATGCGTATGCGAACTTTATCGTGCCCGTCAGGCAGAATATGATCTCGAGCGTCCCGGCTTCATGCATGTTTAGTGGCTTGTCTTTGACTGCATATACGCTGATGCTCAGCGGTGTGTTCTTTATTTTTACTATATTTTCAAAACTCATGGCGTCCTCCTTGCCGGTGGGGTGCGGCGAGCTGCTGTCGTTCGTGGCGGATCGTGGCTGTCGCGATGGGTCGCGCACGATTACCAAAATCCTCTTCCCTGCCACGTGGTTTTAGCAATTTTACATAAAAATCGCTTTGATCTGCAATGCCGTTTACTAAGGCTCCAATTTTAAATGATTACTTTTGGTAAAATATTAATGAAAAACAGGGATTTATGCAAGAAAAAATGCTAAAAACACAGTTGCCGGCTTTTATTTTTGGTATTATCCCTCTCTGTTGATGCCTCTATGGTGGTGTATTTTACCAAAAGAACTGCGTTGTGAATTTCTTTTTGGTATCAGACCCCGCTCACTACGCTTATCTTGCCGAACGCATGCAATAGAAAAACCGGCCCAAGTTATCCGCGGACCGGTTTTCCATGCACCCTTTTATACATCATGCGCTACTGTAAAGCGCGCCTTACTGTTATCCGATTATTAGTTCGTCTTTCTTCTGTAAAGTGTTCCGGCTGCACCTGCTGCGGCTGCCAGTGCAAGCAGAATAGGGTAGAGTGAGTATACTCACCCTCCCATTGCACCGTACGTACGGTTCTCGTATACGGCGCTACATCAATATAGAATCAAATATTGCTCAGATAATACGCTAATGGGTCGACCAATCCTGGTCGGCTCTTTGTTTTTCGTCCAAGTATCTCTGGACTGATTGCAAAATTCACTACATACATTCCGCTTCTTTTGTACCATCCTAGTCTACTATTTGCGACCTTAAAAATTTCCTCGTGTGTGAACCCACATCCTACGATTTGGTTCAGTTTATGAAGATTCAGGTATATGCGCCTAGGTTTCTTCCATTGCTTGAGTATCACCACTCTCACCTTGTGTCTGAACCATTGCCCATATTCTTCTAAGAACATCTTCATACTGCCAATTCGGTAGTAGTTTATCCATCCACGAATTAACCAGTTAAGTTGCTCAAATGTGGACTTCATAGGTCTTGCGACTGCCTTCCTTCTACATAGTATTGCTCTTGTTTTGTCATACAGTCTTTTCTTGCGGTCATTTGCCGGCTTGCATTTCCATCCATCTTTGGATTTCCAGAATGTGAATCCAAGAAAGTTGCTTTTCGGTGGTCTGACAACTTTTGTTTTAGTTGCACTTACTTTTAACCTAAGCTTACGTTCTAGCCAGCTTGTGATAGACTTCATTACTCTGTTTGCTGCCATTTCGCTTTTGACAAAGATATTACAGTCATCAGCATATCTGACAAAACAGAGTCCTCTTGCTTCCAGTTCTTTATCTAATTTGTCTAGATATACATTGGACAGTACTGGACTAAGAGGACCGCCTTGAGGTACCCCCTCTTCGCTTGGACTAATCAGTCCGTTTTCCATCACCCCCGCTTGCAGGAACTGGCGAATTAGTCGTAGTGTTTTCGCATCATTGACACGTTCTCTGAGTATCGAAATTAATCTGTCGTGGTTTACAGTATCAAAATATTTCTCAATATCCAAGTCTATTACCCATTCGTATCCTTCGTTGAGGTATACAAGTGCTTCCTCTATTGCCTGTTGACAACTTCTGCCTGGGCGGAATCCGTAGCTATGTTCTGAGAAGTACTTATCATATCCAAGCGACAAAACTTGCGCTGTAGCTTGTTGTACCACTCTATCCACAACTGTTGGTATTCCTAGAGGTCTCTTCTTACCATTAGACTTAGGTATGTAGACTCTTCTTACTGGTGTTGGCTTGTATTTGCCGTCACGTATTTGGGATTTAATTTCTTCCCTATGTGCGGCAAAATACTCATCAAGATCTTCTACGGACATCTTATCAATTCCGTATGCACCTTTGTTCTTCTTGACTGATTTGATAGCCTTATCAATATTTTCATCTTGTAAGATCCACTCGATTAATTCCATTTGTTGCTTCTCCTTCTGCTTGTAAAGATGCTAGAAATCATCCCCTCTACCTTTTGCTTCCGCAGACATACGTTTCCACTTGTTAAGCATATCCTCGATTTCGGACTATTCTTGCCTTGCTTACAGCGATTTGCAATATATTGACATTAGACCCTTTTCCCATTGCTTCTTAGGGATACTATGGCCTCAGCTGACTCCTAGGTATGAGCTTTTTATCGCACGCCCTTTCGGTGCGCTACCTAGGCCTCCCAGGGTAAGACACAAGTCTTTCACCGCACAACCTCTGGATTTACTCTCTTGGCATTACGTTTACCTTTTGGGCTTCGATTTGTCGAGCAATCTCGCCCGCCATTTAGCCTCATATCCAGTTTCTGTTCGTAGGCTCAACGGTTTTGCTACACCACTTCCTCCCCCTAAACATTGTTGTCTTCGGCTTGTGGTTCGCTACACTTGGCGGTAAATACCCGTGACGGGACTTTCACCCGTAAGACTTATGCCATGCCTGGCACACTCGCGCAATGACGACGCAATTACGCGTCGTCATTTTCTCGTATTCCGTATTTTTTAAGTTTTCTGTTAATTGTGCTCCTCGTCGTCCTCAGCAGCTTTGCCATCTCTGCGGTGCTTCCGTATTTATCATACATGCTTTTCAAAAGATGCGACTCATACTCGCCGACCATTTCCTCCATAGAACCCGTGATCTCGATGTCCTTTGACCGGCTTCCCGGCCGCAGTGCACTTTCCCCGTTTATATAAAGCCTGGCATCCGACTCGGTTATCAGGTCGTCCTCCGTAACAGCGATGAGACACTCGACCATGTTTTCCAGCTCCCTCACATTGCCGGGCCAGTCATAATTGAGAAAAAGTTTCTGAGCTTTTGCGCTGATGCGCTTGTTCAGCCCGTATTTCACGTTGAACTGCCCGATAAAATGCTTGACGAGCTGCACTATATCCTCGCGCCGCTCTCTGAGCGGAGGGATATTGATGGACTCCACGCTTATCCTGTAGTAAAGATCCTGCCTGAATTTTCCTCTTGCCACCAGTTTTTTCAGATCCTTGTTCGTCGAAGCGATGATCCTTATATCCAGCTTTACCGGCCGGTCGCTTCCCACCGGCATCATTTCACGCTCCTGTATCACTCTCAGCAGCTTCACCTGAAGATTGAAAGGCAGTTCATTCACTTCATCCAGGAATATCGTGCCGCCGTTGGCCATGCCGAAATATCCTTCCTTTCCGGCTTTCTTCGCACCGGTAAAAGCGCCCTCTACGTACCCGAACATCTCCGATTCGAGCAGATTCTCCGGGATAGCCCCGCAGTTTACTTTTATAAAAGGCTTCCTGCTCCGCGGGCTCTCGCTGCAGATCAGCTTCGCCATGACCTCCTTGCCTGTTCCCGACTCGCCCTGTATGAGCACCGTCGTGTCAAGTCGCGCGACCTTTTTAGCCATCTCGATAGTCTGCTTCATGTTCCTGGAGACACTCACTACCTCGCTGCTCTGGCTGTTAACCTTTCTCAGGTACTCCAGCTCCTTCTGGTATTCTTCATTCATTATCTTTACCTTGGAAAGCTTCTCTTTTGTTTTGGCCAGCTCCGTCACATCTCTTTCACAGGCGACCACCATTTCAAGCTGCCCGTTTTTGTAATAGGGCCTTCCGGTCACAAGCAGCTCCTTATTATCCTTGGTATGCTGCACCAGGATCTCTTCCCTGCCGCTTTCGATGACACGCCGGCTCACGAATTCAGAACAGTAGCCCTCCTTAACAAGATCATCTATATTCCGCCCGATCAGTTCATGCATTTTCTTGCCGCCGTTTTTCTCAACAGCTTTATTCACAGCAATGATGCTTCCCTGCCTGCTCACGATGAAAATACCGTCATCCATCCTGTCGAGTATAGCCTGATAATCCTCCGGTTCCAGTCTGATTTCCTTTTTCAACGCTGCCTCCTCTCTCGGGATCCTGCCCCGATCGATCACATTACGGTTATATCATAAAACAGGGTCGATATAGTTTCAATAATTTTTCGAAAATTCAATATTATTTTGATATCCATGTAAAGCGCTGCAGTTCGCGGTCGTTCATAAGTTCATGAAAAAATCCAGGCAAAAATTTTTTTTATGCACGGGTTTTGCTGTATTTTTAGCATTATGTCAACCTGTGTTCTTTTTTGCGGATGCATTTTTCAACAAGGCCTCAGAGGTTGATTTTTAGGGATTTCAGGGGTTATCCACTATTTTTTTGAAATTGTATACGATTTTATCCAACGCAACCTGTGGATAACCATTTTTTTACTATCGTTTAAATTTCAACGCTTAGAGCTGTCAAGTATCTTTTTTTGAACATAGTTATCCACAGTTTCATTCATGTTCTTCCGGAAATTGCACACAACCTCGCCAAAAGCGTATTTTTCAACATTTCCACTGTTCGCGTTGTTGATAACTGTAAAAACCCTTCCCCTGATTGACTGTAATATATTTACATAATAGAGTTCTGATAATGCCATATTTCCCAGGCATAAAATTCGATACTGACTGATGACTTTGAAAAATTGCTTCCATTACATAGAACTAATGGAAATTTTACAAAAAACAGGTTTTTAATCAGATCTCAGAAAGCATTTAACCATCTGAACTCCACTAAAAACCCGTTAAAATTTTTTACTGCTATCAAATAACGCTCATTTTTCGATTTTATGTAAACTTCATCGATAAAATCCGTAAAGTTTTTTGAACAACCCTGCAAGCCGCTAAATAAGGCTTTTTCAGGACTTATCCACAAAAGCGGCTTTGATTGTATACGATTTTATCCAACACCACCTGTGGATAAATACTTTTTTGATTTACCTTGAAATTTCAACGATTATGGCTGTCAATAGCTTTTTTATCAACCGAGTTATCCACAGTTTCGTATATGATATTTTTACCACTCCTCATTGCCCTTACAAGGTATAATTGGGGATATTCTCCCAAAATATAAAAGAGAACCACCGAGCGACTCTCCCCGTATGGCGTCTCCCCTAGGAATATCTATTCCCAGCGGAAAAAGCGAACAGCGAGAATCGCACAAAGCGCGGTAACTCCAAGCATTATACACATCGGTAACAGGATGCCTCCCGCGCCGATACCTAAAAAAGCATTTTTCATCATCGTAAGTCCCTGCGTCAGCGGAAAAAAGCTGACGACCTTCTGCATCACGGGCGGCATGGCCTCGATCGGCAACGTCGTGCCGGAAAATATCAACATCGGGAAATAGAGAATCGACGCAATGGCACTGGCCTGCCTGGTGTCCTTTGCTACGCCGCCTGCCAGCATACCGATGGAAAGGGTCGAAATCATGGTAAGCGCCCAGCTCCCGAGGAAAGCCGGAAGCGAGCCGCGCAGCTGTACGCCCCACAAAAGCGCTGCAACCGCCAGCATCGCAATGGAAGCGGCACAGTAGACAACATACATCGCCAGCTCAACGCCAAGAATGAGCACGGGACTGACCGGCGTGACGCGCAGCCGCTTCAGGATCTTCATCTCTCGCAGACCGGATACAGCCAGCGGCAGACCCATCAATCCGCTTGCGCAAACAGCAACTGCACTGACAGCTCCGAAAGACTGATCCAGGAATGTATAGTCTGCACCGTCATAAGCGGGCTTTGTGCCATAAATGATGCCAAGGATAATGAAGATCACAAGCGGCATGATAACGGCAAATATCACCATATTCATGTCTCGCAGGCTTAGCTTCAGCTCCGTTTTTAAAAAAGTAAAAAAGCATTTCATGCGTCCACCTCCTCATCCGAAAGCTGCAGATAAGCGTCCTCAAAGCGTTCGCAGCTGCACTGTTTCTTTGCCTGCTCCACGGTTCCACGAAAAACGGGAGCACCCTTTTTCAAAATGCAGATCTCATCACACAATGCCTCCACTTCATCCATAAAATGAGAAGTCAGAAAAATCGTAAGACCCTGTTCTTTCAACGATTCCAGCGTTTTCCACACGCTGCGCCGCGCTTTTGCATCAAGCCCGGTAGTCAGCTCGTCAAGAAACACAAGCTCCGGCCGTGGGATCAGCGCCAGCACAATAAAAAGCCGCTGCCGTTCACCACCCGATAGACCTTTGACTGCCACGTTTGTCTTATCACCGATACCGAACCTAGCGCACAGCCTCTTCCAATCGGCAGGCTTGCGGTAAAGACTCGCGGTTTCCTCACAAAGCTCTGAAACCTTGATTTCTTTCTGATAGTCACCTTCCTGAAACTGCACGCCGATACGCTGAAAAAGCGCACGGCGATGTTTTTTCGGATCTTGCCCCAGCAGACGAACCGTTCCCGTATCCGCCTGTTTCGTGCCGAGCATACACTCTATCGCAGTGCTTTTTCCCGCGCCATTTGCGCCGAGCAATCCGAAAACCGTGCCGCTTTTCACTGAGAGGCTCAAATCATCGACTACAGTTTTCTCATTGTAGGATTTTGTCAGTCCTTCTACAAAGATCGCTTCTATCATTCCTCGATCCTCCCGACTGCCCGCAGCTCGATATAGCCGCGCTGACCACGGGGTTCCAGCTGGATGCGCGGATTTTCATCGTCCCAGCGGTATCCGATGGCCGACGGATCATATCCGTCCATTGCCGCCTGCACGGTACGGATCGCCTCACAGTAATCCTCCTCACAGAAAGCAGGTCCCTGAAACATCAGATATTCAGCTTCAGGCAGATGGATGGTATCAAAACCCTCGGGAACGATACCCATATATTCGGTTTCGACCTCCACACCCTGTACATAGGTAGAAGTATTCGGCTTTTTATATTTCTCGGGCAGCCACATGGAAACAGGCTCCCCGCAGAGCGACTTCATGCTCATAAGAATGCCCCAGATGTCAGAGCTGACCTCTTCACAGTATTGGAAATAATCTTCTGCCTGCTCTCCGCGTTTGATTATGCACAGGCGTTCAGGTTTTCGGATGGCCTGTATAAAAATCGGTTGAATGTTTGACACGTCGATATTCTCCTTTCGTAGTTCACGATATTTTGCGCCGTAAGGTATGAAGAATGTAACGGGAACAGGATTTCGCATATAGTCACTCGGATTCATGCCGAATTCACGGTAAAATGCCCGCGTAAAGGTGTCCACATTGGTAAATCCGGCATTGTAGGCCGCATCGATGACTTTTACCTCACCGCTGCGAAGCTGGTATGCCGCTTGTGTCAGCCGGTATTTGCGGATATACTCCGTCGGTGTCAGCCCAAGGGAATCCCGAAATAAGCGATAAGAATACCACGGAGAAAACAGTGAGACACCCGCAAGATCTGACAGACTGATTTCCTCTGTTCGATTCTTTTCTATGTAGTCCTGCATCCTCTGTACGGCCAGTATCTGTTCCTTCATTCTTCCCACCTCCTGCAAAATGCATTCTACCGTACTGCACAGAATTTCTCTCGACGTTCCTTGCTATTTTGTCCTATCCAGCATCTCCTCGCCCCAGATCGTAGCTGATTACCGATGAAATGCCGTTGATATATCCGCGAAACAGGCTTCTGAACAAGCGATTTTCTTCGCGATCAGCGCATTCCCACCGGTACTGAACATCATCCCCAGCGCCGACGTAAGGTATGCCATCGGCATAGAAATGTTTATAGCAGACAGTGCATCCGTGTCCACAAACCGGGCAACAAAGATGCCATCTACCGCAGTATATAGATTTCCAAAGACGTTAGAAAAAATAGTTGGCAGAGCAAACAGGATCAGCCATCGAAGCTCGATCTTATGCTCCAGTTTCATTTACTTCGCCTCGCGAAGCTGCTTCAGATTTTCCAAAACGAACGGGCTGTTTGCAGCGATGCAGCCCAGCGTCGGGCATCCTTCCATCTGCGGGCAGTCTGCGCAGGTATCCAGCCCCTTTTCCTGGACGCAGTTATGTACGGGGCAGAGCTTGTCGCAGAAAGGTGTTTTGGCACCTTCTATGCGGCAGCCTGTGCAGTTGATCATCTCCGGTGTGATCGTTACGCCGTTGAGCTTCGTCCACAGTGCAGCGGTTTTCTCGCGCAGGGTGTTATCGTTCGTGATCGTTGCGATTCTGGCATCGCACGTTTCGCAGTCCAGGCCGCAACAGCCGATAAATGTGTTCGTGTTTTTCATACTATATCCCTCCATAATCTCCTCTAAAACAACAAACGCAGCACAAACCGATCCACCGGTCTGCACTGCGTCTAAGCGTCTGGCATTTTGATTTCTTCAATTTTTCCGCCCTTGAAACGGATCACGCAGGTATATCTGCACTTTGGGCAAAATAGGGGAAAGTCCTCCAGCACCGTATGTGCCCGTATCTTCGTTCTCGTTTTGCCGCCGCATCTGGGGCAGCAAAGCCAATTCAATTTTAATTTTAAGGCTTCAGCCATTCACACCACCTCGATCCATGCGATCACAAAGAGTATCCCGTCTATCTCATAACGGCATTTTCTCCTGTGCTACTAATATCGCACCTCTGTATGCCTGCTGCAAATGGGAATTTATGATATCTTCGTCGTATTCCAATGAATTGTTGGCGATGATGCTTGCATATCCGTGAGCAAACAGGAAAACAGTCAGAAAGACACTTTTGGTCTGTTCCATATCGACTCCCAGGGCTCCCTGCATAGCCGAAAGAACAGGGGTAAGCTCTTCAGCGTCTATCAGCTCAAGCAGAGTACTTCCACTGAAAAAATCCGACTGAAAAAGGAACCGGAACAAATGCGGTTCTTCGATCGCAAAGCGGATATAATTCATCCCGATACCGAGCGCAGCACCCTTTGGCGTTTTTTTCATATCCATCAGATATTCAGAATGATAACGATCTGCCTTCGCATAGGCCGCCCTTTTCAATTCTTCGATCGTTGCAAAATGATACATGACAGGCTGTGTAGAGCAATTCAGCCTTTCCGATACTGTCCTTGCATTGATGTTTTCCGCACCTGTTTCACGAGCAACCGCAAAGGCTGCATCGATGATCATTTCTTTTGGGACCTTTGCTTTCGCAGGCATATCCGCACCTCCATATATAACCCGGATTATATATAACGCTAATTATATATCAACGAACAAAGCTTGTCAATCGGGCTGGGAATTTTCACCACGGATTGCATATTACTACAAGGTTTAAATATACACAAAAGATTGTGGCGCCATTCTTAACCCATAATCTTTTAGCTCTCTTTTCTCTTCGTAAACCTTTACTCTTCCTAATTTGTATGCATACGCAACTTCTCTGTTTTCAAAATATTTGTCAAAAAAATCTTTTGTAATTCCAGAAGCCTCTTTTGTTTGTTGCCACAATTCTTCCGGGGGAAGTTCTATCACATTTAATATTTCTGCTTCCGCTACAACTTTTTTAGTTGGTACTGTCTCATAAATAATAATGGCTGCGATATCCTTTTTCGCTACAATTTTTCGGTATTCATATTTTTTCTCTCCAGAAATAATATTTTTCACATGTTCTGGGTTTATTGATATAAGTATTTTTAGTTTCATGATAATCATCTCTCCATTCCATATTTAAGAATATTCTCATATTGTTCTTCTGTAATCGTATCAAAAGTTTGCGGTCCACTTGGAAAATTAAGGATACCTTGTTGCCATAGATACTCTAAAGTAACTTTGTTAACAAAAGGTTTATAATCAATCAACTTAATTACTCTCGGCCTTTTCTTGTGCATTTCTATTATTTCTTTTTCCTCAAAAACAGAACGATTCTTACATAATTTCAAGCATTCATCAACTGATTTTGTATCCGTTATGCTTTCTATTACAGCTATACCTGTGATAACCGATGAATATTTTTTGGGGTATGATTCACCAGTTCTATAGATCATCATGATGTCTCCAGGCTGTGCATCTGTTTTATATAATCCCGATAGATATATTTTTTCTAATGCATAACGATGTGCTTTTTTCTCTTCGTATAAATGCATATCTTCATTCTTCAAGATCATATCAGGGAACAAGTCTGTATGATACTGTGGATATATAGGCAACCAAAAGACTTTCGGATTTTCTTTAATTACAGGGAAGTTGTACTTCGGTGTTTTGCTGTCATCATATTTTTCTAAACTCTTAACCAATACAATTTCACCATTATCTTTATACCCGTGTCGACAAAAACCCCAACGCTCCATCAATTCCTTCAGTTGTTTAACATCATCGCGTTTATTTTCAAAGAGAGTTACATAAATTTCATCAACACCTCTTTTTAAAGCATTATCAAATATTATTTTCAAAAATCTTTCACCAAGTCTAAATCCAGTACTATCAATCTTAAAAGTTCCAACTTTCAGTCGACGCTTCGGTAAAAGCGCAGGAGTCATCTGTAAATACCCAGTTTCATTAGGCTCTTCGTCTTTTAAGTACAAGAACCCTTGAATAATCCCTAATTCATTTTCAAAAACATATGCCTTTTCTTTAGCTCTCGCTTTCTTTTTAAACCAATTATCAAAAACTATTCCACCGTAATCCTCTCTGAGCGTATCAAAAAACTCCGAATAAAGATTCACTTCTGCAATATCTTTTAATTTTACCGCTAACATTTTATACTCAATATTCTTAGGATCTGAATGCTCAAACCTAGATAATAATTCAGCAGAAGTTAACACTTTATCTCTAAGATATAACTGCTCCGCCTTTTTAAGCATAAGATTGTCATCAGTCAATAACAGGTCTACATTACCATCATATACTTCCTTTAATAGTTTATTATCAATTTCGCTATTTCTATCTTTAGAAAATTGCGAAACTATATATTCAAAAAAAGAGTCCTTAATATATGAAAAAGATGGTAATTCATCGTATGAATTAAGTTTCGTTAAAACAGCCTGCTTTACTTCTTCATTACCATAATTGGCAATTTCCTCTTTAGAAAGTTTGTGCACAAATATACGATTTTTCTTTTTTGCAAACCAATTAAACAGCTTGACAACTTCAAAAGAAACATTATTGACGCTTTCTCTTTTGATTATAATATTAGTGTCAATCAATATACTTGCATCCGATAAATTTTCTTTTAACGGTTCTATTTCATATACATTTATTCCATAAGCATCTACTTCCCTCTTAGGATAAAATCTATAACATTCTTTTAATGCTTCATCCATTGTACTATACAGACTTTTAAAATCTTTCTGCCAATTTTCTTCCAATGCTTCTTGCCATCCAGGAAAATGTTTAATGCTTTTTATTGTTGTTTTTATAAAAACACTTTTGTTTTGATTTGAAATGAGTACTAACGTATCTCCAACTTTAATACTAGCTCTATCTGGAGAAGCTAACCGATATTCATGTGTTTTATTGCCAGCTTCTATATCCGGAATAAACTTTTCTCTAATTTTTAAATAATAATTTCTCATTTTTCACTCCCCCATTTTTATATTTAACCACTACTCGCCTTTACAAATTATATCACATTTATATGTCACGAACAAGTGTTCTTTACTTGTGCCAATCCTACCTTACTATTTTTTATCAAATACCACCTCTCATAGTCTGTGCGCTGTTCAGCGCATATCCTTCATACTTTATGTATACAGAGGTCCTTTCAGGCCTACTTTTAGTCGCTATAATTATTCCCGTCGACCATATCCGTAAACTTAAGAGCTAAACTTAAAAATAATCTCTAAAACCTAATTACCTGGCGCAGAGAACAGTCTGTAAATCTGTAAATAAATAACCCCCGATTCCAAGGGTTGGAATTCGGGGGTCTTCCACACGAATGTGAGTTTTGAGGCTCGCGCCTCGCTGGGATAGGTCTCGCGTCCCAATTAACGCTTCGAGAACTGGCTCGCTCTTCTTGCTTTTTTGAGACCGTATTTCTTTCTTTCCTTCATTCTTGAGTCTCTTGTCAGGAAGCCTGCTGCCTTGAGGGCCGGTCTGTATGCTTCTCTGTCTGCTTCGCAGAGGGCTCTTGAAATACCGTGTCTTAAAGCTCCTGCCTGACCAGTGTATCCGCCGCCGTGAACTGTTGCGATAACATCGAACTTGCCTTCGCAGCCTGCGATCTCAAAAGGTCTCTTTACTTCTCTCTTAACGATCTCCATAGCGAGATAATCATCGAGAGGCTTCTTGTTAACTGTGATATTTCCGTTACCAGGGACTAATCTAACTCTAGCAACTGAAGATTTTCTTCTTCCTGTTCCGTAATACTGTGTTTTTGCCATCGTTTAATTCCTCCCTTCCTTAAATATCCAGAACTTCCGGCTTCTGAGCTGCGTGATCATGCTCAGGACCTGCATATACCTTTAACTTCTTGTACATCTGTCTGCCGAGCTTGCCGTTAGGCATCATGCCCTTTACAGCATGTCTTACGACTTCTGTAGGATGCTTTTCCATCATCTTTTCAAAAGTCAGCTCTCTGAGACCGCCAGGATATCCGGTATGTCTCTTATAGATCTTTTCTTTTCTCTTCTTGCCAGTTACCTCTACCTTTTCAGCGTTGATAACGATAACGTAATCTCCGCAGTCTACGTGAGGTGTGTAAGTCGGTTTGTTCTTTCCTCTGAGAATTGCTGCGATCTGTGATGCCATTCTTCCCAGGTTCTTGCCTTCAGCATCTACAACGTACCATTTACGTTCTACTTCTGCAGGCTTTGCGATAAATGAACTCATCTTTTCTTCCTTTCTACCTACTGGGTTTGCGATGCAAACTTTTTCGGCCCTGCCTACTTGATTTGTCGTGTAAATGTGCAAAGCGCGCGCCCTCCGGGGGTCGAGTCCCTCATGATGCATGCCGTATCGATCATGCAAGATCTGCCCGCGCCTGAACGCGACAAACGTTTTCGGCGAACTAAAACTTATAATTCTTTTAGCCGTGCTGGCCCGGACGATCACCATCCTGCTCACACGAAAAAATCTGTGCCGTGCACACGACACAGATTCATTTTACACGCCTGCGACAGCGTTGTCAAAGGTTTTTACTTTAAAGCTGCGATCAAAGCTGTGATTTTAGCTTAAAAACCGCGATTTCCGATCAGGAATAGCCTAGATCGATTATCTGCCGTATCTTCTCTTTCTGCTCACAAGTACTGCTGCTGCTCCGCCGCTGGCAAGCAGGATAAGGAGCCACGGTAACATATTGCTGTCATCGCCGGTCTGTGCAGCGATGTGATGTCATGCTATGATATTATTGGGGTCGCTTTTAGTAAAAATTTGCGTATCTTATATTTCAGGTATAAAGAGCAAGGCCCCTAACAG
>NZ_JAOQJP010000006.1:0-124271 GCF_025567305.1 Brotomerdimonas butyrica | reverse complement strand
CCGCGCCTGAACTACTGTGGATCCACTGTTATGAATATGCTTTTCAGACCTTTGTCTACATATAGGAATTCCAGTTGAAGTGACAGATCCATAAGCTCGGAATCCGTCGTTAAATCGTAGTCGAGCTTAAAGCCGCTGCCATCATCCGACATGTAAATGTTCAGTTGAGAATATTCATACGGTGGGTCGAAATCGCATGGTGCCCCATATTCATCTACAGCATCATAAGCTCTCTCTTCTACAAACTCAAAAACAGCTTCGTTATTGTCATATCTGAACTCATCTACGTATTTGCTGATATCGCCGTATCGTTTTTCATGCATCGCGGTAAGGATATTTTTCAGTACTTCTATAGCTGCTTTCCTGTATTCTTCTGCTTTAAAAGAATCTTTTCCGGGCTTTTTCATTATTCGATCCCAGGCTTCATTTATGTATTTTGACATTTGCGTATAATAATTTTCATCATATGGAACGAAAAGATATGCCTCTTCCTGAAATCCTGCACAGCCTGGCCGTTCATCCTGCTTGAAATATTCCATTGCATACTTATTTACATATGATGGGTAGCCTCCATCACTTTGAAAATCATAAAAACGCTCTGAAAAGGTCTGCCCGCGTTTATTAAAATGCTTCACGCAGATCATTCCTCTGAAATCAGCTGTTTTTTTCAGGAACTCCCTGACATCGATTTTGCCGTCTTCGATATTTTTCTTTAAATCAGGATATCGTTTTTTTACTTCTTCACTTAGCAGATCATGCTCCGTCATCCATCTGAAATAAATCGCGATGTGGCTGTATACATTCATTTCAGGCGCTCCAGCGTTTTTCTCATGGTTATCGGACCAGTCATAACACCATCCCCAGGTCGCCTGGACAGTATTGGGCTGTCTGGCAACCATCTTTCCTCTGTGCTCTTCCACAAAATCTTCTATATACTCGCACAATGACGGGGCATATTCGTAAAAATTATCGTCCATTGTCTCCCAGCAATCGCTCTCTTCTTCGTCGCAGCTCACAGCATACAAATAATTCTGCGCCATCTCTTCCGTTGCGACTGTCCTTATCGCATCCGCAAGCTCTTGTGGCTCGGTATCCGGATAACAGTCAAAATATCCGCAGTGCCCTCCGCTATTGACTTCCGCATCATACCAAAAGCACAAGACTGCTTTTTTCTGAAGATCTGACAGTTCAACCAGCTCTCTGTTGCATACATCTTCAATGAACAGATTCCACCTGGCGATCCTTTTCTGATCCGGCATTTCTGTTTTCTTCACGGCAGTATTTTCATCTGCTTCGCTTTTACGTTTAAATATATCAAGCAGCCCCATATCTATCCCTCATATTTCCTGAATATCAGGCTTGCGTTCTGTCCGCCGAAACCGAATGCATTTGTCATCGCTGTTTCCACGTGCTGTCTGCGCATCTGGCCTGCGACGTAGTCAAAGTCGCCTTCTGGGTCGTCAAGGTTGAGGGTAGGCGGTATGATACCTGTTCTGATCGTCTGGATGCAGGCGATCGACTCGGTCAGCCCGCCGCCGCCCATGAGGTGACCGGTCGCGCCTTTTGTCGAGGTTATCGCAGGCCGAGCATCGCCGAAAACCTGCGAGATCGCTGCGAGTTCTGCGCTGTCACCCTGTTTCGTGCCGGTACCGTGCGCATTTATATGATCGATCTGCTGCGCAGCCACACCCGCACAGTCCATAGCCATCTGCATGCACCTGGCTGCCATCTTTCCATCAGGATCCGGCTGCATGACATGGTACGCATCGTTGTTGTTCGCCCAGCCTGCGAGCTCCGCATAGATCTCCGCACCCCGCGCCTTTGCATGAGACTCGCGCTCCAGCACGAGCGCACCGCCGCCTTCTCCTATGACGAAACCATTTCTGGCGGCATCGAACGGCCTGCATGCATGGAGAGGATCATCGTTCATCCTGGAAAGCGTGTGGGCATTGGCGAGCGAATATATCACGAGCGGGCAGAGGACGCTTTCCGAGCCTACAGCCAGCACTGCATCCGCTTCATCTGCGAGCAGTATCATCGCCGCCATAGAGACTGCATCGCATCCCGATGCGCAGGCGGTCGACAAGGTCGAGCTCGGTCCGTATATGCCGTACGATATCGCGATCTGCGCAGCCGCTATGTTACCGAGGATCCTTGGCACAAAGCGCGGACCTACATTTTTGTGGACGGCATTCGTCAGGATCTCCTGAGTCGCCGCAGTCGTTGCAACTCCTGCCATCGCAGTACCCATCACGATGCCCGTTCGCTCCGGATCAGCCGGAAGCTCCTCGCCGAGTGCCTCCTTTGCAGCAGCGAATGCATACTGCGTGAACGCATCGGTCTCGTGGATCATCTTCTTTGGCATGTACGCCTCGATATCAAAATCCTTTACCTCGCCCGCGATCTTCACCGCCAGGCTTTCCGCATCGAAGCGCATTATCCTGTCGATACCACATTCTCCATTTATCAGATTGTTCCAGTAGTTCTCGACTCCGCATCCGACAGGCGTCACCGCCCCCATGCCTGTAACTACTATTTTTTCACGCTCTCTGCCCATGCTTCCTCCGTACATCCTGCAATGCAAACTTTACATATCTATCTGCATGCTATATAATTGATAGCAAAATCGGATAATTATCCGCAAAACTCAGGCTTGCTGAATAACAAGCCGTAACGATTTCCGGCAGATCTGCTGCATGATGTCAGCCGTTCAGTGCCCGGAAGCCGCTGTTTTTATACTGATAAGATGATAACATCATCAAAAATCAGTGTCAACAAACGAGGTAACAAGAATGCATCTCAACCAGATAAAAAGTTTTCTGACTGTGAGCAAAATGCTCAATTTTACAAATGCCGCGCGCCAGAACGGCGTGCCGCAGTCAACGATAAGCCGGCAGATCAGCGATCTCGAGCAGCAGCTCGGCGTCAAGCTGTTTTACAGGACAAAACGCGATGTGCGCCTGACGGAAGAAGGCCGCACGTTCATCCCGTATGCCCAGGAAATACTCGATGCGGCACGCAAGGGTTCATATGCCGTGAAACAGCTGCATGACGGCGCAAAGGGCCGCCTTTCCATAGCTACGGTCTCGTCCTCCGACAGTTTCCTGCGCGAATGTCTGAAGGAATTCGGACAGGCATATCCAGACATAATAGTCGATATAACATATATCTCAGGCGGTGAGGTGCTGATCGATGAAAACGACGATCCTTATGATTTCCATTTCCTTTATACCGATATGCTGCCGGACAGCGACGAGTTCGAGATGCTCGACATCCACACGGATCAGCTCAATTTCGTGCTCCCCGCGGGGTGGCTGGAAAAAAAGAAGATCAATACCGACACGCTGCGCAGGGAAAAGTTCATACTGCTGACAGAGGCGGAAAACCCGCTCCTTTACATGCAGATCATGAATTTCTGCAGAACACACAGATTTTCGCCGGTCATCGCAAATCAGTTCAGCGATATGCGCTCCGTGCTGCTTTCTGTAAGTGCGGGCCTGGGTATATCGATACTGCCGGAAATACTGCCGGAAGGCCTGCCGCTTATGGATCTGGAGACCTGCCCGGTCGACGACAGCTACTCTATCGAATGTGCGGTGGCATGGAAAAAATCACTTTTGAACCCTGCAGCATCACTTTTTCTGGACATCATCAGAAAATTGAGAGATAATCAGTAAAAAGAAAGGTTTTATGAACGATTCATAAAATCACACAGAAACACCATAAAACCCACATACAAATGGAATGAAAATTTCTTAGAATTTTTCAACAGCTTAATCACTGACCTGCAGATACTCACGATCAGCGATCGACAAAAGTATGCAGGCCGAACGATCCAAGGAGACGCAAACAATATGAAAGAAGTCAAATCCCCTAAGAAACCGCTTGCTTTCTACTATCTGATAATACTTGCGGCATTACTGCTTTTCAACGTGTTCGTGATGCCGTCGATAGCAAGCAAGCAGGCAAAAGAAGTCGATTACGGCACATTCATGAGCATGATCGAGAAGAAAAACATAGGTGATGTCGAGATCAAAGATTCCGAGATCGTATTCACAGATAAGAAGGAAACCAAGATCTACAAGACAGGCGTGATGGATGACCCGACTCTAACAGAGAGACTCTATGATTCCGGCGCAAAATTCACAAAAGATATACAGCAGACCACATCACCGATGCTGTCGATGCTGCTTTCGCTGATCCTGCCTCTCGTGATATTCATCGGTATCGGTGAGTACATGAGGCGCAAGATGATGGGCGGCGGCAAGGATTCGATGGCGTTCGGCCTTGGTAAGAGCAATGCCAAGGTGTACGTCCAGTCCACGGCAGGTATCCGCTTCAGCGACGTCGCAGGCGAGGATGAAGCAAAGGAGAGCCTTTCGGAAATCGTGGATTATCTGCACAACCCTAAGAAATATTCAGAGATCGGAGCGTCGATGCCTAAGGGTATCCTGCTGGTAGGTCCTCCGGGAACCGGCAAGACTATGCTGGCAAAGGCTGTTGCGGGCGAGTCGAACGTGCCTTTCTTCTCTATCTCGGGTTCCGAGTTCGTGGAAATGTTCGTAGGCATGGGTGCTTCAAAGGTCCGCGACCTGTTCAAACAGGCCAAGGAAAAGGCGCCGTGCATAGTTTTCATCGACGAGATCGACGCGATAGGAAAGAAGCGTGACGACCGTGTTGCAGGAAATGACGAGCGCGAACAGACGCTGAACCAGCTGCTCACGGAAATGGACGGATTCGAGGAAAACACCGGCGTAATAATCCTCTCGGCCACTAACAGACCTGAATCGCTGGACCCGGCTCTGACAAGACCGGGAAGATTCGACAGACGCGTGCCTGTAGAGCTGCCTGACCTGCTGGGAAGAGAAGCGATACTCAAGGTGCATGCAAGAAAGATCAAGGCTGAACCCGATGTGGATTATCACACGATCGCGAGGATGGCTGCAGGCGCCTCAGGCGCCGAGCTTGCAAATATCATCAACGAAGCTGCGCTCCGCGCCGTGCGCGACGGCCGCAGCGTCGTAAGCCAGGAGGATCTCGAGGAGAGCATCGAGACTGTTATCGCAGGATATCAGAAGAAAAATGCAGTACTTTCCGATCAGGAAAAGAAGGTCGTGGCATATCACGAGATCGGACATGCTCTGGTGGCAGCGATGCAGACGCACACTGCACCTGTACAGAAGATCACCATCATACCGAGAACTTCCGGCGCGCTGGGCTATACGCTGCAGGTAGAGCAGGATGACAAATATCTGATGAGCAAGCAGGAAATCGAAAACAAGATCGCTACTTTCACAGGCGGACGCGCTGCCGAAGAAGTGGCGTTCAATGAAATAACGACCGGTGCCGCAAACGATATCGAACAGGCGACCAAGCTGGCTCGTGCAATGATCGCAAGATACGGCATGAGCGAAGAATTCGATATGGTCGCAATGGAGGTCGTGAACAATCAGTATCTCGGAGGCGACGCTTCACTCGCATGCTCCGCTGACACTCAAAACGAAATCGACAGAAAGGTCGTACAGCTTGTAAAGCAGCAGCATGAAAAGGCTAAGAAGATACTGCTCGAAAACCGCAGCAGTCTGGACAGGCTCGCGCAGTTCCTGTATGAAAAGGAAACTATCACCGGCGAAGAGTTCATGTCGATGCTGAATGAGACCGGCAAGTCCGACGAAAGCGGTCAAACTGCTGAAGCCGATGAAACTGCTGAAAACTGAGAGCGCAGCGAGACCACTAAAACCAGTGAATCCGGTCATACCGGCAAAATCAGCAAGACCGGCCAAGATGCATACAGCATCAATGGTCTGCCGAGCCCGATCGTATTGATCGACCCAAACAACGAAAATCAGATTTTAATATAAGTAATTGCAAAGCAAAATACCGGCGAATATCCTTTACGGATATCCCCGGTATTTTGCTTTTTTGATCTGCCTCGGTACGCCAACTGGCACATCAATGACTGCGGGCGGCAGGCCCGCCAGGCAGTCAGCGAACAGGAAGGCATGCGACTTTTGCATATCTGCCGGTATGACATCATCGCACGCCGGAATGCATGCGTCACCAGCCTGACGCGGCAAAACGTCGCATGCGGACCGCCCGGCACACTACGGTGCGACGCGCCATAGTACCCTGCAGGCACGCGCGCTGCACCTTTACATGATCTTATATATAATGCTCAGTCCTTCTCCGCATCCACGGCATCATCGTTCATCGCCCTGCGGAATGCCTCGTAAAGTTCGGGATACTTTCGCTTTATCGACATCGGTCTGTAGTCGCCGTCTTCGGCCAGGTAGTGCTCGCTCTCTCCGTCGTAGCAGAGCACTCCCGTCTCCGTATTGTAGACTTCATATCGCAGGCGGATCCTGACTCCCGTGAACTTTACGGGAAAGACGCGCACTGCGAATTCGTCGTCGTATCTGAGGAAGGACTTGAAGTTGCCGGTCGCGCTCACGACAGGGATGATGATCCCCATTTTTTCCATTTCGCTGTAGTTTATGATATGGTCGCGGATCCAGTCCATCCGCGCATCTTCGAGAAACCTCAGGTAATTCGAATGATGCACGACTCCCATCCTGTCGGTTTCGTAATATCGCACTCTTCTTCTGTATTCCCACATTTTCTGCGTCATCTCCTTCTGATCGTGGAATGTTTTGTGGCCGGGCGGCTGCGCGGCGTTTGATCCGGCCGGCCCGCCATCGAGCCGTCTACTTTCTCTTGAGAAGCCCGTTCTTGAGATCTTCTTCTGCCCTTTCCCTCATGATGTAGTGGATCTTCTTGCCCGTCGCGGTATGCGGCAGCTCGTCCACGATAGCAAACCATCTCGGCTTCTTGTATGCGGAAAGCATCGGATGATCGCTGCAGTACTGTGAAAGCTCAGCGATAGTCAGCGACGGATCCTTTGCAACTACATATGCCACGGCAGCCTGCCCGCGCACTTTGTCCGGCACGGCTGTCACGATGGAATCAGCGACCTTGTCAAACTCGTTGATTATCTCCTCTATCTGCGTTGGATAGATATTCTCCGCGGAACTTACGATCATGTCGTCTTTTCTGCCATTCACGGTCACGTAAAGATGCTCGTCCCAGTAGCCGAGGTCTGCGGTATACATCCAGCCTTTGTAGAATTTTTCCTTCTCTTCCTCAGGGTTGTTGTAGTAGCTGTATGTCGTCTTTCCAGGTGAACGAATGATGATCTCACCTACCGTCTCATTATCGGTCGGTACCAGTTCATCCGGTTCTGCCTTATGTCCGTCATAAACTTTGACGATCCTCACTTCGTCATCGATGCAGCTGCCGCCAACAGTACCTGCGTATTGCGGCAGATCGTAAGGTCTGAGGAACGAATTCCAGAATGTTTCCGTCGTGCCGTATCCGTTCAGGATATTCGGTGTAAGGACTTCCAGGTATCTCTTGCATGCTGATTTTTCGAGCGGTGCTCCCATCGTGACGATACCTCTGAGTCTGGAAAGATCGAACGGTGTCTTTTCCTGTACGTGCGAGAGCATCTCAAGCGTTGCCGGAGAACCCGTGAGGTACGTGATCCCGTACTTTTCCACATACTGCAGAGTCGTTCTCGGTGAGAAAGTCCTCATCAGCACCAGCGTCGCGCCTACAAAAAATGTCGGGCATGTGCCGCCGGAATGGCTGCCGCCTCTGTGGAAAAGCGGCGTCATATTCATGCAGACGTCGCGGTTGTTGAGCGGGTAGTGCATGATGGCATCGTGTGCCGACAGCACTTCGTTTATATCGTTGAGCGGAACGCTCTTCGGAAGCGACGATGTACCGCTGGTGCACATCCTCACTACTTCATCGTAAATATGCGGTGTAAAATCCTTCACCGGATCCTGCTCCGATTTGCCGCTCACATAATCATCGTATGCTATATGCCCTTCAGGAACAGGTATATTCTCCATATTGTCGGCCATCACTGCGTTTACCGGCTTATACTCCGCCATGCCGATGGCTTCTGTCACCATTTCTGCTACTTCTGCCGCATAGATCACAACCTTTGGCTTGTTGTGATTGATCAGCAGCGACAGCTCTCCTGAAGAAAGCTTGAAGTTCGCAAGCGTAACGATCGCTCCGATTTTTCTCGGTCCGATATATGAAAAGCAGAATTCCGGGCAGTTGACGAGCACTGTCATCACGACATCGTCTTTGCCGACATCGTCGATCTTCAGCGCATGCGCCAGCTTGTTCGCTTCTGCATTGAGTTCTCTGTAAGTCCAGCTCCTCTCTGTGAGCGGATCGATGAGTGCCTGTCTGCCTCCGTATCTGGCTACGTTTCTCATGAATCCGTTGAGCCATGTGTATTCGCGCTCAAAGGTTTCTATAAACATTTTATCATCGTATGTTCTCGTCATTTTAATACTCCTTTTCTGTTTTGCGTTTATTCGGCTGTGTGGTTATGCAACTGTGCAGCTGTACGCTTATGCTCTCGTGCGCTTATGCAAAATCGCAGTTATGAGCTGTGGTTCGCAGTTTACGGCCTGCAGGTTGCGGTTTGCAGATTGCAGATTACGAGCTGCATAAGCTGTAGCTGGCAGTTTGCTGTTTACAGATTGTGACTTATGGGTTGCAGCTGCGGTCATGATCTGTGATTTGCAGCTCCTGCCTGCGAGCCTTATCCGTGATTTTGCTTCACGGTTCCGGGTCGTAATCACATTTTGCATTATTTGATATTGTTTATGCATTTATTAATCTATTTCTGCATTATATAATAGCATTAGCTGTTTGTCAACTGTCAGCTACATTACAGTTACAGGCGATTACCAAAAACATTATTCCAGATCATGATTTTTAGCATTTTTACCCGAATATCCCACCGAAAAAAACCGTCATTTACCAAGATGTCGATCCGGCTCGATTATCTTTGGTAATTTTTCCTGTGATTCCGGCGATTTCTCGATATCATTTTACCAAAGATCGATTGTCGATCATTGATTCTTGGTATTTGTCTTCCTCGGACAGGCTCTAAAACTGCCGTTTTTACCAAAACCTCACCTGCCGGGATCAGGTCTTGGTATTCGCTGCGTCCAGCCTGTACAAGTTCCTGCTAAAGCACCATTATAAAAGACGCCCGGCGCAAAGCGCCGGGCCCCATCATATCCTGGTATCCACTACACCTATCGACCGCGGCCGCCAGACTGCGATCCGCCCAGATCCCATCCTGACCGCCAGCCTGCCAATGCACCGATCCACATGATCTGCGCACTCAGCATATTCAACTCAGTGCAATCCGCAACGCCGCTGCAACTACACGAGCTCTACCACGATCTTCTTCTTCTTTCCTTTTTCAACGAGCACCTTGCCGTCCGTGAAAATATCCGCTGTGATCATAGTCTTCTTGTCCGTGACCTTTTCACCGTCAAGCTTCAGACCGCCCTGCTCGATCGTCATGAATCCTTCTCTGTTGCTCGGAACGAGTCCAAGTTCCTTGATGAAGTTCACGACACCCATGCCTTCGCCGGCCAGCTTGTCAGCTGCGAACTGCACCGTCGGCATAGTCGACAGGTCAGCTTTTCCGCCGAATGCCGCTCTTGCAGCTTCCTGCGCTTTTGTCGCCTCCTCTTCACCGTGAACGAGCTTGGTGACCTCGAACGCCAGCACTTCCTTAGCCTTGTTGATCTCCTTGTCCTGCAGCGAAGAAAGTCTCTTTACCTCATCCATCGGCAGGAATGTCAGCATCCTGAGGCATTTTTCCACATCGGCATCGCCGACGTTTCTCCAGTACTGGTAGAATTCGTACGGTGAAGTCTTGTCAGCATCGAGCCAGAGCGCACCTTTCTGCGTCTTGCCCATCTTCTTGCCCTCTGAGTTCGTCAGCAGGGAGAAAGTCATACCGTAAACCTCCTTGCCGAGCTTTTTCCTCGTGAGATCGACGCCGCCGATGATATTCGACCACTGGTCGTTGCCGCCGAACTCGATCTTTACATCGAAATCTCTTGCCATTACCATGAAGTCATAGCTCTGCATCAGCATGTAGTTGAGCTCGAACATCGTCAGACCGCCCTCGCGATCCATTCTCTGCTTGAAGCATTCAGCCCTCAGCATCGTGTTGACATTGAAGCACGAACCGATCTCTCTGATGAATTCTATATAATTCAGAGGCAGCAGCCATCTCGCGTTGTTTACCGAGATCGCTTTGCCCGGTTCAGGCGTCTTGTTTTCGTGACCCGGTGAAAATACGCCGTTGTTGCCTTCGTATTTCCAGTCCTCGTCAAAATCGAGGAACTTGTCGAACAGCTTTTTGAAAGCCGCGCAGTTGTTCTCGATCGTTTCCGGCGTCATCATCTGACGCATGTCAGTTCTGCCGGAAGGATCGCCGACAAAGCCTGTACCGCCGCCGAGCAGTACTACCGGCGTATGTCCGTATTTCTGCATGTACATCATGATGATGACCTGCATGAAGTGGCCTACGTGAAGGCAGTCCGCAGTCGGGTCGAAGCCTATATAAAACTTCACTTTCTCGTTCTGCAGAAGTTCACGGACCTTTTCCTCGTCCGTCGACTGCTCAATGAAGCCTCTCTCCTTGAGCACGTCGTAAACATTATCATGTTCGCTTACACTGTCAGGTATAAAATCGTATTTCATCTTTCTGTTTTTCCTCCAACTTACTCGTTTTATCTCGCCTCTATCGTTCGTTTCTCCCCCGGCCGACACGGCTGACATCACGAGGTCGGTTCACGAACAGGGCAGGATCCGTTTTGCGCTTCACTATTTTGTACCGTAAAGTCTGTCGCCCGCATCTCCAAGACCCGGCAGGATATATGCGTGATCGTTGAGGCGCTCATCCTTTGCAGCGATGAAGATGTCTACATCCGGATGCGCTTTCTGAAGCACTTCGATACCTTCAGGCGCTGCGATAAGGCACATGAAGATTATCTTTTTGCCGCCTCTTGCCTTAATGAAATCGATAGCCGCAGATGCGCTGCCGCCTGTAGCGAGCATCGGATCGACAACAAAGATCTCTCTCTTTTCTATATCGTTAGGCAGTTTGCAGTAGTATTCAACGGGCTCATGAGACTCAGGATCCCTGTAAAGGCCCACATGTCCCACCTTTGCATTGGGAACGAGCGCCAGCATGCCGTCTACCATGCCGAGACCTGCTCTCAGGATAGGTACGATCGCGATGTCCTCGCCCTTGAGCATCTTCACTGTAGTCTCCTGCATCGGAGTCTTGATCTGCACTTCTTCGAGCGGAAGCTTTCTCGTCGCTTCGTATCCCATGAGAGTCGAGATCTCCCTGACGAGCTCTCTGAAATCCTTGACGCTTGTCTCTTCTTTTCTCAGTAGCGCTGTCTTGTGCTGAATTAACGGATGATCGAATACATATACATTGCCCATATATTCTACCTGCCTTTCGTTTTCATATATCTTGATAATTCCCGATTTCTGTCTTCTTTGTTTTATGTAAAGCTGCCGCACACGTGCTGTGTGCATTTTTTCATGTAAAGTCTCAGTCCTGCGTTTTTCGGGGTTTCGGATGCAAATGCAATACCCCGGGCTCCTGCAATCTACCCGCATCCCGGCGGGCTGCCGCTTTACATATCGTTGAGCATATTGACTCTGCGCTGATGTCTGCCGCCCTCGAATTCTGTGTCGATCCATGCTTTAGTGATCCTCAGAGCCTTGTCGACGCCTGTCGTCCTGCCGCCAAGCGCGAGTATGTTCGAATCATTGTGCCTTCTTGACATTTCCGCCATATAAGTATCTGTACAAAGCGCACATCTTATGCCTTTTACCTTGTTTGCAGCAATGGATATCCCTATGCCTGTACCACAGCATACGATGCCCCTGTCCACCTTGCCCGATGCCACGGCATCTCCGCAGGCCTTTCCGAAAGCAGGGTAGTCCACGGATTCTTCCGAATATGTTCCGAGATCTACGGTCTCGATGTCTCTGGACTCCAGGTACTTCTTGATGTTTTCCTTCAGTTCGTATCCGCCATGGTCGCTGGCAATAGCAATCTTCATAATTTCAACCTCTTCTGACCTTTCTCCGCTCGCGCGGCACTAAACTCTCGCAATATTATAACCCGCTGATTTCAGCATTCTGTTCATCACCGCGAATCCCACGCCGTCCTTGTCGCTCAGTGCTCCTGCCAGGATAAGATCAACGCCTTCGTTGTCCAGGTCCCTCAGTCTGGAAAAGAAATCATGCGCTGCCTCTATGAATGCCTGTTCCTCGAACAATATCACCCCAACTTTGAGTCCGAGGCGTTCATTGAGCGCCTTGAGGCGTTCTATCTCGCCCTTTACTTTCTCACGTCTGCCCTCGATGACGGTCATCTGGGCTTTCGGTGCATAATGTTTATATTTCATCCCCGGTGATCTGGGTTTATAATCTCCCTGCGCACTGCCGTCTGCCGGATCCAGTGTTCCGAGGCCCAGCTCTGCGCCTTTGAAAAGTGCTTCATCGTATTTTACCGGTTTTCCGATGGCCGCCTCTATATTTTCGGCGGTGATTATCCCCGGTCTGAGTATCGTCGGGACTTCGCCCGTCATGTCGACTACTGTGGATTCGATCCCTACGCGGCAGTCTGCTCCTGAGATTATCGCGTCGATCCTGCCGTCCATGTCTGCGATCACGTCGCATGCTCTCGTAGGGCTCGGGCTGCCTGAGAGGTTCGCGCTCGGTGCCGCGATCGGGCATCCTGAAAGGTTTATCAGATCGAGCGCTGCTTTACTGTCGGGCATCCTGACTGCGACTGTGTCGAGTCCGCCTGTCGTCCTGTCCGGCACGCCTTCTTTCTTTTTGAGGACCATCGTGAGCGGTCCCGGCCAGAAATTGTCGATCAGTGCCACGATGTCAGCGCTGAGCATCGGCGTCAGCTGGCCGATGTCGCTGGCTCTCGATATGTGGACGATCATCGGATTGTCGCTCGGCCTGCCCTTTGCCTCGTATACTCTCGCCACGGCGTCGGCATCGAGTGCATTGGCTCCGAGGCCATACACTGTCTCTGTCGGGAATGCGACGAGCCCGCCGCTGCTGATTATCTCAGCCGCGATCCTTATATCTTTTTCATCTGTAGTCAGTATTTTTGTTTTCATTGCTGCTTCCTTTCGCCGTAGATTGCACGCCTCGCTCCGCTTCGGGCAATCCTGACGGGGGACCTTCCAACGACTCGCTCCGCTCGTCGGGATAACGCTCCTTCGTCGCTCCATCTCGCTTCGCTCGCTGCTGTCGCATTTTCCGCACCGGCTGAAGCCGGGGAAAATCCGCAGGTCTCTCCGCCGTAGATTGCATTCCTCGCTCCGCTTCGGGCAATCCTGACGGGGGACCTTCCAACGACTCGCTCCGCTCGTCGGGATAACGCTCCTTCGTCGCTCCATCTCGCTTCGCTCGCTGCTGTCGCATTTTCCGCACCGGCTAAAGCCGGGGAAAATCCGCAGGTCTCTCCGCCGTCTAGAAATTCTTCATTTTTTCGGCCTGGTCGCTTGTGATGAGGCCGTCTATTATTTCGTCGAGATCTCCGTCGAGGAAGTTGTCGAGCTTGTAGAGTGTCACGCCTATCCTGTGGTCTGAAACTCTTCCCTGCGGGAAGTTGTATGTCCTGATTCGCTCACTTCGGTCTCCGGAACCTACCATGCTCTTTCGCTGGTCTGCGATTTCCTTGTTCTGCTCCTGCATCTTCAGGTCGTAAAGTCTTGCCTTGAGGACCTTGAACGCTTTTTCCTTATTCTTGATCTGCGACTTTTCATCCTGACACGTCACCACGAGTCCCGTCGGTTCATGTGTAAGTCTTACTGCCGAGTCCGTCGTATTTACGCACTGTCCGCCGTTTCCGGAAGCTCTGTAAACATCGACACGCACATCGTTCGGATTGAGATCGACTTCGACGTCGTCTACTTCAGGCAGCACTGCAACTGTTGCCGCCGAGGTATGGATCCTGCCGCTCGACTCAGTCTCAGGCACTCGCTGCACTCTGTGCGCTCCGCTCTCGTACTTGAGTCTTGAATACGCGCCCTTTCCCTTTATGAGAAGGACTGCCTCCTTGATGCCGCCAAGTCCCGTATCGTTGAGCTCGATCAGCTCTGTCTTCCAGCGGTTACGCTCCGCATATCTCGTATACATCCTCAAAAGATCCGCACCGAACAGCGCGGCTTCCTCGCCGCCTGTTCCTGCTCTGATCTCAAGGATAACGTTCTTTTCATCGTTAGGGTCTTTCGGGAGAAGAAGCACCTTGAGCTCATCCTCCTGCTGCCCGATCAGCTCTTCGAGCTCGGAGATCTCCATCTTCGCGAGTTCGCGCATCTCCTCATCGCCCTCTTCAAGGATCTCTTTGGCATCGGCCAGATCAGCCTTCGCCTTTTTGTATTCCTTGTATTTCTTTACGATAGGCTCCATCTCGCCCATTTCCTTGACGTGCTTCTGCCACACCGGCTGATTGTTGATCACTTCAGGGTCAGAAACCTTCTGAGCCAGTTCATCGTATTTTTCTGTTATAAAATCTAATTTATCAAACATATTTAACTCCTGCATTTTATGGATTCGGCAGGCTGCGGTATCATTTCCCGGCGCCTGCGGCTTTTTATGCGAAAACATACTTTTCTAACTTTATATTATATCAGAAGTTACGTGTAAAAAAAACAGTGAATTGTTATTTGGCCGGCACGTGATACAAATTATGCTTGCACATGTGCATCAAACGGAGTATACTAAATAACCGAACAACTGGATCAGACAGTTCGAAACCATCCTGTCTTTAAACAAAACTATGGATCTCCGGCAAGAATGCGCTTCTTGCTGTGTTTTTGGATGGTGCTTCGAACGAGCACCTTTTTTAATGCAAAATTTCAGGCTGCCATGCCGCAAGGCTATAGGCAGCAGGTGAGCGAATAGCTGGCGCAAGGCTGCTGCATCGAATCCGCGTCGGAATTGCCTCATAGCTGGACCGCGCCGCAGAAAGGACGACTTTACATGGAAATGCAGAGATATGACACGATAAACAATAAAAATTCCAGAGAGATAGTGCTCCTGCGAGGAAGCGGCTGCAAGTGGCGGCGCTGCAGGTTTTGCGACTATCATCTGGACTTCTCGCGCGATGAAAAGGCAAACTTTGAAATCAGCCGGGAGGCGCTGAGTCACGTCACAGGCCGATATGGTGTGCTCGAAGTCATCAATTCCGGCAGCTTCTGCGATCTCGATGATGATACTGTCAGCGAGATCATCAGGACATGCGGTGCCATGAAGATCGCGCAGGTCCATATCGAATGCCACTGGCGCGACCGGCATACGCTCCCCGCGATCAGAGAACGATTCGCCGCGGCCGGTATACGGATCAAGGTGAAGATCGGGGTCGAAACTTTCGATGCTGATTTCCGCGACGATGTGCTGATGAAAGGAATGGAACACGTGTCGCCTGCTGAGATCGCAGAGTACGCTGACGAAGTGTGCCTGCTGTTCGGACTTACCGGACAGACTGAGATTTCCATGAAAAACGATGTCGAGACCGGACTGGCGCTTTTCGAACGTGTTTGCATAAATCTCATGACGGAAAACAGCACTTCTGTGAAACCGGACGGTGAGGTGCTCGAGACATTCATGCGCCGGCTGTTGCCGATCTACGAGGGAGATCCGCGCGTCGATATCCTGCTTGAAAACACCGACTTCGGTGTCGGGCGCAAGGGCTGATCCGCCAGTCGCAGATCGGCAACAATGCTCGCACAGATCAGCGGATCACCGCATCACCACATTAAGAGCTGGCAACATTTTCAGAACACAAACGGAGGTAAATAATGCAAAACGAAATCTTACTGGCTTTATCGCTTGTTTTCATATTCGGGGGCGTACTCGTCATGTACCGCATCTTCGGTATCACCGGACTTTACTGCGCGACGGTCATCGCAACGATCACGGCAAACATCGATGTGCTTCTCATGGTCGATGCGTACGGCATGGAGCAGACTCTCGGCAATATACTGTTCGCTGCGACTTTCCTCATCACCGACATACTCAGCGAAAATCATGGCAAAGCAGCTGCTCAAAAGGCCGTGAACATAGGAATCGCAACGTCTCTGAGCTTCATACTGATATCACAGTCATGGCTGCTTTATACGCCTGCCGAAAGTGACTGGGCGCGCGGGAGCTTTGAAGTGATCTTTTCGAATACACCGCGTCTCATGATCGTCAGCCTGGTGGTATACGCTGTATGCCAGCGCTTCGACGTCTGGGCTTACCACAAATGGTGGGCGTTCACGGAAAAACGCTGCGGCGATGCCAGGGCGTTCCTGTGGCTGCGAAACAACGGATCGACGATGATCTCGCAGGCGCTGAATACCGTGCTTTACAGCTTCGGCGCTTTCTGGGGGATGTATGATATCACTACGCTCATTCACATATGCATCTCAAGCTATGTCATTTTCATCGTGACAAGCCTTGCCGATACGCCGGCGGTCTACCTGGCGCGCAGGATCAAGGATCGTCATCAGGTCAAGGTTTCAGAGGTGTAAAACCGCGGATTTCCGGCACGCCGGAGGTTCTGTCTGAAGGCTTTTTAAGTGCAAAGCGGCAGTTCACATGCTGAGTGGCGCTCTCAAATTGCCAAGCGGCAAACTGCCTGCCGGCCTAAAACCAGCTGCTTACACGTAACGCACAAAAAAATAACAGCGCTGCTGCAGGCGTATCGTCATTCTATGACTCGATGCGCACTGCTGCAGCGCTTTTCTTTATGTTCTGCTGTTTTCAGAGATCCGCCTGACACCCGCCTGCTGCGGCGGAGCAGTATCTTTATCTTTACACGATCTGCCGCCAGCTACCTCGATCTGGGCGCGACCCTCCGCTTCCTGGAAAACTCCATATTCTCGAAAGTCTTTTTCCATCTTGCGCTCGCACGCTCTATCCTTTTGGCGCCGAGCATCCTTGGATCGAAGCCGGCCTCTCTGAAAATCTCCGTCGGCTTTTTTCCGGAATCGTATTCGGCCACAAAATGACGTTTGAATTCCTCCGAATAAAATATCTTCTCTGAGGTCACTTTTATCACAAATGGATTTTTTTCAAGCTGAGCCATCTGCTCTTCACTCAATCTCGGCATGACTGCCTCCTTCTGATCCGGCTGTCTCTAAACCACTGCTTTATCACGGCAGATAGTTCAGCGGATCCTTCGCTACTCCGTCGACTCTGATCTCAAAATGGACATGCGGTCCCGTGCTTCGTCCGGTATTTCCTGACTTGGCTATGCTCTGTCCCTGGTAGACCTTGTCGCCTACACTTACGAGAAGTTCGCTGTTGTGAGCGTATCTCGTCTCCATTCCATTCTGATGATCTATGGTAACAAGATATCCGTATGCTCCGCTGTAGCCTGCATATGTTACAGTACCTCCGTCGGCAGCCATTACAGTAGTCCCCACCGGAACTCCGAGATCGATACCCTCATGTGTAGTTCCCCATCTTCCTCCGAAGTTCGAAGTCATCGTGTATCCGCCGGAAAGCGGCCATATGTATTTGCCTGATCCGACTGTAGGCGGTCTCTCCTTGGTACCTACGGTTATTATCTCTGTCACAGGCTCCTTCTTGACCGTCGTTACAAGAGGATCCTCCTCTTTTTCTTCGCCGTTGATCAGCACTATCCTTGAAGTGATCTCCGAAACTCCGTTTTCACCGGCCTGCTTCGTCTTCGTATCGCCTTCGTACATGTCAGCGTCTTCCTGCTCATCCACCTCGTACTCGATCTCTTTCTCATATGTCACCAGCTCAGTGATCTGAACTGTGAGCACCGGAGCATTCTGCTTTATCAGCAGAGTGCTGCCGACTTCGAGCTTCTTCTTGTCGACGCCCGGATTGTCCGCAAGTATATCATCTTCATCAACGGAATATCTCTTCGCTATATCTGCAAGCGTATCTCCGGCAACGACCTTGTGCATCGTTTCCTTTTCTCCGCTCGTGCAGAGTCTCTCGACCATTTCCTTTTCCGAAAGCACGTCTTCCAGCTCGGTATTGGTCTGTTTTGCTTCCACATTTTCGATAAAGACAGCTTCTTCGATCTTGGCGCCTTCGCGCTTGCTCGTATATCTGTCCTTTATATCCTGCAGCACGTTCGCCGCAGTCTTCTTGTTTTCAACGGATCCGACCTTTTCACCGTTGATGTATATACCGTATGCCTTTACATTGAGGTTACCCATGTACGAAAGACGCTTGAGCACCTCTTCGGAGCTGTCGATCTCGACATCGCCCAGCGCGGACACACGTTTGAACGTTATATCGGACGCCGGGTCTATCACGACGTCTACATTCTTGTCTTTGGTCAGCGCACCCTGCACCAGATCCGTGATCCTCAGCACATCGTCCTTTTCCTTCACGAGCCCGAGCGTTCTGCCGTTGTACGAGTATTCATACGCAGTGCAGTAGTTGAACACGCCCGCCACTCCGACTATCAACATGATGAAGACTGAGAACATCACGAGCAGCGGCTTCTTGTGAGCGTCGCAGAAATTCTTGAACGCCCTCATCTTCTTTCCGAACGGACTCTTCTCATAGTCAGCATATCGCTGCTTCATCGAGATCTCGACCGCTTCACGCGCCTCTTCTCTTCTTCGCTCACGTTCCTCACGCATTTCCTGAGTCTTCTCCTCAGAAGCCTCTTTTCTTTCCTTTCTTCCTGCAAAACCCAGCAGGTCTCTGAATGAAACGGAAAGCGTGTCCTTTATCTTAGTATTTATCTGAAGTCCTTTGACGTTTACAACGCCGCCGCCGAGCTCTGCATCCGCGATGCTCTTTTCCTTGAGGCGTTCTTTCTCAAGTCTCGCTCTCTCTGCCGCCTCGCGCTTCGCACGCTTCAGGCGTTCTTTAGCCTCAGCTCTATGGATCTTTTCTTCATGCTTTTTCTTCGCTCTGGCGATCTTTTCTTCTCTGGCTGCCTTCGCGCGTTCTTCCTTGATGAGCTTTTCGACTCTGGCTTTCTGCACCTTTATCTCTCTGGCTCTCCTGTCACGCTCTTCTCTGGCGAGACGCTCGTTCTTGTGTTCATCGAGCAGCTCCTGCAGTTTTTCCTGCTCTGCCTTGAGCAGTATCTGCTGCTGGCTGAGTTTTTTCTGCTGTTCCTCTGCGAGCTTCTCGGTATGCATTTCCGTGATCTGTGAGATCGCTCCGAGGGCATCGCCCTGCTTTTTCTGAGCTTCTAAAAGCTCACGTCTGGCTTCTTCCAGACCCTTCATCGGGTCTTTTTCAGGCTCAGGCTTCGATCCCTGTGAAGCTTCCGCCTCTCCGAAAAAAGCACACTTTTCTTCAGGTGTGGCTTCCGCCGATGTATATGATCCAGTCGACTGTGCCTGTGACGATACTGACGGTGTCACCGTATTTTCAGCTGATGATGCAAAGGCTGCAGCTGGCTTTCCGTCGGGGTTCGATGAAGCTGTCCTGGCCGTATCTGATCTGCCCGATCTCGTCCAGGCTTCATATTCCTCCAGCTGTCTGTTCTTTTTCTGCAGCTCTGCCTCCATAGCGTCGAGAGCCTGCTTTCTCGAAATGGCGTTGGCTCTGCGGCGGGCCTCCTCTGCCTGCATCCTCTTGCGCTCAGCCTCTTCTCTGACCATCTCCGCACGGCGCTGCGCATCCATAGCTTCTTTTTTGGCCTGCTGGTTTTCAAGGTCTCTGCGTCTTGCACGCTCTTCCTCGAGCTTCTTTGCCTCGGCATCTCTGATCGCCTGCTTGATGATCGCCTGCTCTGCCGCCTTGATCTCCTGCGTATACTCGAGGTTCACTCCGCTGCCCGTCTGTGTCGCGCTGTTTTTACCCGCTCCTGACAGCACATCCATATCGTCTTTCTTGAGTGTCTCGACACTTTCCCGAAGGCTTCGGATCTCATCAAAGATCTTCTTTGCATCTTTATCCTGCGCAAAGAGATCTTCTCTGCTCATCGTCTCCCTCGGCACCGTCGCGGGCTCGTTTTCCCGCCCGGTATCTACTGGTTTATTAAGTTTATCTTTTCCCTTGTTATCTCTCGGAAACATTGACATCTTTCTCCTGTTTCAAGCATTCCGGTATCCTTGCACTGCGGACACCTGTATTTTATATCCATATAGTCCATCTCAAAACCGTTGTCGGTGAGAAGGAACGCTCTTTCCATATTCAGTGAATCAAGTCTGTTTCTTATTTCCTCCATTGCCTTTTCCTTGTCGACCCTGTCGGAAATTATCATCTTGGAGATCTCGCTGTTGCTCCTGTTGAGCTCGTCCTCGATCTCCTTTATACGCGGCACTTTCTTATAAACCTGTGCGCGCCGCTCTTCGGCGTCCTGCTCCTCCTTGAGGCGCAGGACGCTGTAGTATTTCATTATCTCACCGGTCGTAAGCTCTCCGCTGCTGCCCTTTGCCTCTCTGTTCTGCTGTTCCTCGTACCAGTTCACCAGTATCTTGTTGACATAATTTATATTCGGGCTGGAGATCCCCGACGTCTTGCTGCATGCTGTAAGGACCTTTTCCAGTGTGAATCCCATGGTCTCGAACCACGTATCCATTATGCGCATCTCCTCCTCTGTGGCATTTCTTGAAAAGCCCAGGGCCTGGAAGACGCGTTTGTAAAGGTGATGCTTCTTGTCGTTTTCGCTGAGGTATTTTTCAACAGCTATCACATCATGCAGCCCTTCGTCTGTCCATTTTTTTATCACAGCCGAAATGTACTTGAAGTTCTTTTTATTTTTGTTCAGACAGTAAGAGTACGCGTAGACGATCACTTCAGGCGCTGCATTGAAGTCGTTTATCAGTGAAAGCACCTCCATCATCTCCGTGCCGCCTACGGTCCTTGCTGTTACTTTCTCTATCTGAGAAAACATACTCTGTATGTCCTTGTCGGACATGAACGACTGCATACGGCTTTCATCCGCATAAGTCTTTTTCTTCGTCTTTTCTCCGTAAAGCTGCTCCTTCAGGCTAACAAACTCTATATCGTATACCAGTCTGTTTTCCTTGTCGTTTCTCAGTTTCCTGACCACGCCCATACGATCCCAGTACGTCCATGCCTTCAGAACATCTTCGATATCCATCGCCAGATGCTTTGCTATATCTTCACTGGAAAGATCGATCCCCAGTCCCGCATACATGTACGCGAACATGTAGACCTTTACAAAATCACCCGGCGCGGATGCCATGTATTCATTTATAAAGATATTTTCAACGCTGGTATCCAGCAGAAAATAATCGCTTGTCTTCTCTTTCCTGAAACCCATCTATCCTCCGTATCAGAATCCGGGACCGCTGCTTCCCATGCTGTCTACGAACTTCGTCAGCTTGTCGAGCCATGTTATCTTGACGGTGCCGGTCGGGCCGCTTCGCTGCTTGGCCACTATGACTTCGCACTCGCCGTGAGCCTCGGAATCCTCATTGTAGTATTCGTCTCTGTACAGGAATATAACTATATCTGCGTCCTGCTCTATCGAACCTGATTCTCTCAGGTCCGACAGCATCGGTCTGTGGTCAGTTCTCGTTTCCGGCGCTCTGGAAAGCTGCGACAGCACCAGTACCGGGCAGTTGAGCTCTTTTGCGAGCAGCTTCAGGTTTCTCGATATCACCGAGATCTCCTGCGTCCTGGAATCGGCTTTTCCTTCCGGATTCATCAGCTGCAGATAGTCTATGACTATGAGATCGAGTCCTTCTTCTGCCTTGAGTCGCCTGCATTTGCTCTTCATCTCCATGATGTTGATGCCTGCAGTGTCGTCTATATGTATGTTCGCCTTTGACAGTATGTCGAGCGCGATGTTGATATCATCCCAGTCTCTTCTTTCAAGCTTTCCTGTCTTGAGGCTCTGCATCGGCACCTTCGACTCCATGGAAAGAAGTCGCTGTCCGAGCTGTTCCTTGGCCATTTCCATACTGAATACCATGACCGAGGCCTTGCCCTTTACCGCAGCGTTCAATGCCAGTGAAAGCGCGAACGCCGTCTTTCCCATGGCCGGTCTCGCTGCCAGTATTATCAGATCGGATTTCTGCAGACCTGACGTCATCTGGTCCAGATATTTGAACCCGGTCGTCACGCCTGTCAGTCCCCCGTCCATCTGCGAGGCCTTGTCGATTATCTCTATGTTTTCAAGGAGCACATCCTTTATGTGGGTGTACTGACCTTTCTGTCTTGACTGCGAAATCTCAAAGATGCCGCTCTCTGCATAGTCGAGCATCTGTCCGGCTTCCATGGATTCATCGTAGCCCTTGGCCATTATGTCGTCGGCCATATCTATCATTCTTCTTATCGACGCTTTCTCTGCAACGATCTTGCCGTACTCCACGGCATTCGTTATCGTAGGCGTGCCTGATGACAACGATGCGATATATGCTCTGCCGCCGACCATGTTGAGGCTGTTCTTTTTCTTCAGCTCTTCGGATACGGTCAGCGCGTCCACAGGTGAGTTTTTCCTGTGAAGATCGAGCATTGCCTTGAATATCTCCTTGTGGTTCGCATCGTAAAAGTCCTCGGGCTTTACCACTTCCACAACGTCAAAAAGTGCATCCTTTGAAAGCAGGGCTGCACCTAAAACAGACTTTTCCGCCTCTATACTGTGCGGAGGTATCCTTCCTTCCATTACTCTGTCTCCTGTCGGTTAAACTGTAACCGATACTTTGAGAGTAGCAGTAACTTCAGAGAAAAGCTTGATAGTGACTTCTGTGTCACCTGCCTGCTTTATAGGACCGTCCATTTCTATCTTCTTCTTGTCTACTTTTATGTTTTCCTGCTTGAGCAGTGCGTCAGCTATATCCTTTGATGTTATCGAACCGAACAGCTTGCCTGTTTCTCCGCCCTTTGACTTTATCACGAGAGTCTTTGACTCCAGTACCTTGGCCTGTTCCTCGGCTGCAGCCTTCTGCTCAGCATGCTTCTCTGCAGCGATAGCCTTCTGCTTCTCGAGATTTCTTATATTTCCTTCTGTAGCTTCTTTTGCAAGACCCTTTGGAAGGAGCATGTTTCTCGCATATCCGTCGCTTACCTTTACGACTTCGCCCGCCTTGCCTGTTCCTTTAACATCCTTTGTCAGTATAACTATCATTATTTTAGCCTCCTATTGTGAAGTTCTCACGAAATGTCTTCTCTAATGTTTCTCTTATTTTTATCAGCAGCTGCTCAGGGGTGAGATCCGACTGGGCTCCTGCTGTATTGAAGTGGCCGCCTCCGCCGAACTCTTCCATGATGAGCTGGACGTTCATATCGCCGAGCGACCTTGCACTCACTACGGTCTGGCCCTTCATGTTCCTGCCCGCAACAAAGCTTGCCTTGATACCTTTTATCGTCAGCAGCTCGTCAGCGACCTGCGAATTGACTATCTGCGCGTCCGGATTCTCGCCCGGGCACACCGCCATCGCCACACCGTTATCGAAAAACTGCGCATTTGCGATGCACATGGCTCTGAGCCTGAAGCTCTCCACGTCTGCCTGGAAATATCTCCTGACATTTTCCAGATCCGCCCCTGCACGCCTGAGCCATGATGCCGCTTCGAATGTGCGGACCCCAGCCTTTACAGCGAACCTGTTCGTATCAACCATTATGCCCGCGAGCAGTGCGTCGGCCTCCAGCTTTGTGAGCGCTTTCTTTTCGCACGCGTACTGCACGATCTCCGAAACCAGCTCGGATGCCGATGATGCATATGATTCCATGTACGAGAGGAGCACGTTCGGCAGATCGCCTTCCGTACGCCTGTGGTGGTCTATCACGACAGTCCTGTTTATCTTTTCGAGCAGCTCCAGCGACTCGACCAGTATCGGGCGATGCGTGTCTACAACGACACCGAGCGAACTGCCGTCAGCCAGCGCGAGCGCCTTTTCCGAAGTCAGGAACTCGTACTGCTCCAACGATTTCGCATCCTGAACGATATCTTCCAGCGTGTTGTTGTATGAGTTGAGTATTATATAGGCTTCCTTGCCTATAGACTTTGCTACTCTGTATATCCCCAGCGCCGCTCCGAAGCTGTCCATGTCCGGATTGCTGTGTCCCATTATGAATATCCTGTTTGACTGTGTCATCAGGAGCTTGAGCGCATGCGCTATTATCCTGGATTTGCCTTTGTAGCCCTTCTCGACGCTCTGCGACTTGCCGCCGTAGTATTCAAAATTCTTTACATTCCTTACCACGACCTGATCTCCGCCGCGCCCGAGCGCCAGATTCAGAGCATCCTGTGCATAGTCCTCGCTCTCGGCGATCGTCTTGCCGCCGATGCCGATGCCGATACTCAGCGTTACCGGGAAATCCATGTTGGTCTCCACAGCACGCACATCATCCAGTATCGAGAACTTTTTGACTACCAGCTGTTTGTAATTTTTCTGTGTCAGCAGCATTTCATACATGTGATCCTTGTAGCGTGAAACGGCTGCCCCCATGCCTGCGCTCCAGTTTCTGATGAGCTTATCTATCTCCGTGGAGATCTCCAGCTCGTTCTCCTCTTTGCCGCTCGGCGTGAGTTCTTCCAGATTATCGACGTTTATCAGTGCTATGCACGGTTTTTCTTCATTGTAAAGATCCTTGAGGTTCTCGAAGGAAGTTATGTCTATGAACGACATCATCACAGAGGCGTTCTCTCCTTCTCCGATGAATCCGCACAGTATCCTGAACGCTTTGTCGTTTCTCTTCAGATAAAGCGCAGTGCCTTCCTTTGCCGCTATGACGATCTCCGGGAGCTTTATCCCCGTAAGCGCGAAAATGTCTCCATCTATGATCCCGTCATACTTGAACACATCTGCGATCCTTTTATTTGCCCTGGTGACTTTTCCGATGGAATTGATTATGCACATCGGCACCAGTGTGTAATATGCCAGCAGTTTTTCTATTCTTCCTACGTACATATTCCTCTCCTGAAATTGATTTTCATTACTGATCCGCGCCGCTTAACTGCTCCTGCCCTGTATCCTTTTCTTTATTCCGAATACAAGATCTATCATTCCGATCAGCAGCAGCGCCATCCTGCCGAAATATGTCATCCACAGTATCACTGCCGCTATGACGCCTATGACTTTAGGTATGCGTTTCATGTGGCAGAACATAAAGACGACTGAAACTCCCTGCAGTGAAAACATGAAGTTGAACAGGAAATCTATATTCATGTAAACCATGCTGTCTACGAACACGCCTGTCTTTGTCAGCAGCCACGACAGCAGATACATTCCCATTATCCCCATCAGAGCGCTGCCCGGCCACGTGAATTCCCTGAATTTAGGCATTCTCCTGACCGTCGCGACACGTCTGCTCATGATCTTTGAGATTATGATATATTCTATATATGATACTACTGCACTCATCGCCATGATAGTTGCAGGCATCACTGCGAATGCGCTTTTGTAAAGCCCGCTGATGAATTCGATCCTGTCAGCCTTGCTGACTGATGCGAGATTCAGCGAATCCTCGACCATAGGATTATTTGCCAGTTCCTTAGCCATGTCGTCGATAAGCTCCTGCAGCTGAGCAAATATGCCCTCGCCTGTCATCGATGCGACCATGAACACGATCACTGTCATAACTGTTACGATCAGCGTTGCCTGCATGACCGTCCTGTACGGTGACATTCTGCCTGTTCTGATATACCCCGGCATTACTGCTATCGGCACGACTAATATAAGAAAGTAAATCAGCAATAGGTACATTCTGTTTCTCCTAAAATTATTTATAAGTAATGGTTATTATATCACAACTGCGACATTTTGTCTTTTTTTTGTTGTTTGTGTATAACTTTGCCGGTTGTTCACCGGCTTTACAGCCGCATCATCACAGCTGTGTATGCAAAGGCGCAGCTGTCCCTGCAGCCGGCTGTGTGCTATAGTCTGCGGTGTTCTGAGCAGCAGCTCCCGCAGGTATCGCGCGATTTCCGGTCTTCGCCTTTTCCGGTGTACCTGTACCTTCTACTATGCCTGTGAGCGCACTGGCGAGCCCCGCCATCCCCTGTATCTCCGCAGGGATTATGATCTTCGTGGCTTTGCCGTCTGCCGCCTTTTCAAACGCCTCGAGACTCTTGAGCGTCAGCACTTCCTTAGTCGCGCCTGCCTCGCTCAGCAGTCTGATACCGTCAGCAGTAGCACGCTGCACCATGAGTATGGCCTCCGCTTCACCCTCTGCAGCCTTTATAGCTGCCTGCTTTGCAGCCTCTGCTCCGAGGATCACCGCTTCCTTGTTACCTTCAGCTATGAGAACTGCCGATTTTTTCTCACCTTCCGCACGCAGGATCGCTTCTCTTCGTTCACGCTCCGCACGCATCTGCTTCTCCATAGCCATCTGTATGTCTGCCGGCGGGTTGATATTCTTCACTTCGACTCTGTTGATCTTGATGCCCCATGCATCCGTTGCCTCGTCGAGCACTATCCTTATTTTGCTGTTGATGTGTTCTCTGCTCGTCAGAGTTCCGTCGAGCTCGAGCTCGCCTATGATGTTTCTGAGCGTTGTCGCCGTCAGATTCTCTATCGCAGCCATAGGGTTCTCTACGCCGTATGCGTAAAGCTTAGGGTCTGTGATCTGGAAATACACTACGGTGTCGATCTCTATCGTTACGTTGTCCTTCGTTATCACCGGCTGCGGCGGGAAATCTATGACGTGTTCCTTGAGCGACACTTTTCTTGCCACCTTGTCGATCAAAGGTATTTTAAAGTGCAGACCCACCTGCCATGTGGTGTAGTATGCCCCGAGCCTTTCCAGTACGTATGCGTTTGCCTGCGGCACTATCCTGATGTTTGTGACAACAAGCGCGATGATCAGTGCGATCAGTATCAGCACCACTATTATCGCCCCCGCTGAAATTCCTGTGTGATACATCTTAATCCTCCTTTTTTCTCCTTTTATACTCAAACCGGCTGAGCCGGCTCTGCTGTCTCTTTTATCTGTTCTGCGCCGTTTCCTTGACTTCCTCGACTGTCAGCGTGACTCCTCTGATGCTTTTTATCGTTACCAGTCTGCCTTTATCGATCGGCCTTCCCTCCGAGACTGCCGTCCACACCTTGCCGTCGACGCGCACCTGCCCTTTTCCATAAGAAGGGAGGTCTTCCTCGACTATGCCTGTCTGGCCGACGACTGACTCGATATTCGTCTTCTGCACTCTGTCATTGAGCTTTTTCTTCGCCAGCGGCCTGGTGCATGCGACGAGTATCGCGGAAACTACAAGAAATATTATGACCTGAACGATCACAGGAGCTCCGACTGCTGCTGCGATCGCTGCGCACACCGCGCCGCCCACGAACCATATGCACGTGAGTCCCATCGTGATCGCTTCGAGTATCGCCATTATCCCGGCGATCATCAGCCACATCACAGCTTCACTGAATGTTATCCCGAATATCGTCATGGCCTTCCTCCTCTTCTCCTCATGTTCTGCACCTGATGACGTTCTATCATCTCATTCATTTCCGCTCTGGTCAGCAGCCCTGACTTGTAAAGCGTCTTCAGACTGTCGAGGTAACGCTGTTCGTCACTTGATACAGCCTGCTGCATCACAGCTCCCGCGCTGCTGCTCTGACGTGCCCGGCGTTCCCCTGCGGCACCGGCGGCCCTGCCGCTGCGATCAATGTGATCTCTGTGCGCATCGTGCAGATCGCGCAGTTTACGATCCCTGCGTTTTGCACTGCTCTGCGCCGCATGCATGCCTGACGTGCCGGAACTCCCCGGCATCCTGAACTGCGTGCCGGCCGATCCGCCGTTCATTTTTCTGCGCCTGAGTATCACCGCCACGACGGCAGCTGCTATTATCAGAACTATCGCCACAGTGAAGATCGCCATTGCTCCTATCGCTCCATCGCTTATGCCGTCCGCATAATACACCGCATCATCGGAATGGTCACCTGTCATATCGTCACCGTATCCGTATTCGGAGAATTCATCGACGATCTCAGCAGCTGTGTCCTGCTGATCCTGTGTGAGCTGCAATCCGTATCCGTTATGGAATACCAGCACCTCATTTATCACAAAGTTGGTGTTTGACGTCATCGAGGCAGTGAGAAACACCGTATCGGTCCTGCTTTCCTGCTGTCCGTCTCCGTCAAGATCGGCTGTCATCACGATATCTGTCTTCAGGAAGCTGTTCCACTGATATTCTGTGAATACCGGCGTGCCGTACGTTATCTGAGCACCGGGATCTGCCGATGCGATCTGTTCCGTGTAAAGCTGCACAAGAGCATTTTTCCCGTATTTATCATAATAATCCCGCGCATCGTTTTCATCGCTGTAAAAATAAACGTAATCGCCGTCCGTCACTGCGTCTGCAGAAAAATATATATCGAACATCAGCGGATCACTAATGCCATTTTCTGCAGCCGTCATGATATGTTCAAAAGGCTTGCCTGAGCTTTCCGTTTTATCGACCTCTGCGATCTGCCAGCTGTCCCAGCCTGATTCTTTGTAAATGCTGATACCGCCGTCTCTGCATTCAAAATAATAAGTTTCCGCATATGCGCCCGATGCAGTCGCAAATATCAGAAGCAGCATGCACAAAAAAACCGTTATGCGTGTTAGATTCCTTTGCTTCATCATACCTCCTGTCCCTTACCCTGATAGTGATATCTATTACTTAACAAATTATTATACCATAAACACATGTATTTTCTTATACAAAAAACCGGGTGTGATGCCCGGTTTTTGTTTTTAATATTTATGACTTGTCCCGTCACTGATTATTCAGCTGTGTAAGGCAGCAGAGCAACGATTCTTGCTCTCTTGATAGCTCTTGTTACCTCTCTCTGGTGAACAGCGCAAGTTCCTGTGATTCTCTTAGGAAGGATCTTTCCTCTTTCTGTCACATACTTCTTGAGCTTTTCAACGTCTTTGTAATCTATAGTTTCAGCTTTATCAGCGCAGAACTGGCATACTTTTTTTCTTCTCATGCCGCCACGTCTTTTATTATCCATGATATTATCTCCTTTCTTTTAGAACGGGATATCATCATCCTGGAGTGCCTGAAATCCTTCAGGTACGCCCATGTCTTTGTCGGCAGAGCCCTGATTAGATGGCTGCGAGCTCTGATATCTGCTGCCGCCGCCTGATCTTTCGTTTCTGTCGCCCCATTCCAAAAATTCTACTCTGTCGGCCACTACGTCTGTCGTATAGACTGTAATGCCGTCTTTATTGGTATAACTGCCTGTCTGTATCCTTCCCTGGACGCCGACAAGTCTGCCTTTTGCCAGAAATCTTTCGCAGTTCTCAGCCTGACGGCCGAATACTGTTACTCGCGGAAAATCAGTTTTCTTTTCCTGTCCGGATCTTACCGGCCTGTCTATTGCTACAGTAAATGTTGCTACAGCCATCTGGCTTTCCGGTATATACCTGATTTCAGGGTCTCTGGTTAATCTTCCAATCAGTACTACACTATTCATACTGCACCCCTCTTCCTATTTTTCATCTTTGTTTATTATGATGTGTCTGATTACGTTGTCTGAGATCTTGAGTCTTCTGTCGAGCTCTGCCGGCAGAGTCGGCTGTGCCTTGAATTCGATAACAACATAATATCCTTCAGTCTTCTTCTGGATAGGATATGCGAGTTTTTTCATACCCCATACATCTGCGTTGCCTACTTCACCTTCAGCAGCGATGATACCTTTAACAGCTTCGATAGTTGCTTCTTTCTTATCATCTTCGATCGCAGGGTCAATAACGAACATAACTTCATAATTGATCATTCTTTTCACCTCCTTATGGACTAAATGGCAGCAGGCTTTTCCTGCTGCAAGGACTGCATGCAAAATCGCACACGAAATCACATGCCTTTATATTATACATTATCTGCAGGTTATTGCAAGCAAAAAAGCTGAGAAATCTCAGCTTTTCTTGCTATTTCAGCCTATTTCAGCCTATCCAGCGCCGCGCTGCGGCTTTTGCTTATCGTCGCATAGTAGCTGACCATGTTACTTGCGACCTTGTCATCCCACGCAGTGCTGGCCGCATATTTTTTATTTACATCAGATATAGTCTTTCCCGAATAAAGGCTGCCGCCCGGTGACAGATAGCTGTTCGCCAGAGCCCCGGAAACCACGTCGATGCCCTCGGCTTTTGAAGAAAAACCGCTTGTCCCGTATCCGAACATATTATTTGTCGCGAAGCACATGGTGCCGTTGGCGCTCTCATGCGCTGCGATCGCCATCACGAACAGACAGTTGATACCGTAGTCCTGCTCGGCCTGATAAAATGCTTCTTCAAGGCCGACAAGACCGCCTGTCGTCACGAGCTTCAGATCGGCCACTGTGACTCCGCTCGGTCTGCTGACATCCATCGCCATTACCTGTGCAGTCGTATAGGCCGGTATCTGCCTGTCATTTATCACACGATCGACCGTCGACGTTCTCAGCGCATCTGCAAGATCCACATCCCTGGCAGACGCGGCTCCTTCTTCTGTCAGCAGCTTGCTGGCCTTTGCAGCATCGCTCCGGATATCCTCAGCTGTCGCATATATGCCGGCGAAAAAAAGCCCCGCGCACAGCGCAAGTATAAAAACGGTCAGCACGGCGATCTTTGCAAAATGACGGCCGTATTTCCTGTTTATCACATAAACTGTTTTTTCTCTATCGTCCATAAATACCTCGTATACTTGAAAATCAAAGGATTCTAATATATTATAGTTAATATGTCAGGAAAAAACAACAGCTATCATGCTTAGACAGACAGTGAAGCCAGAGGTGTGAAAATATGCAGCATATACTCAAAACCGTAATAACACTGCTCATTTCTCTGCTGATGCAGTCCGGTGTCGTGAACCTGATATCGACGACTCCACACGATGCGGTCAGCGATTTTATGGACGGTCTGAAAAACCGCGACAGCAGTGTTATGGAAAAATACATGGATGACAGCTATGTCAACTTCATCACTAACGTCCAGGGTGATGATGCCGTAGTCGAGAGGATGAACGAGGCGCTGTTCAGGAACTTCTCGTACAAGATAGAAAAGATCAAGACAAAAGATGATGTCGCAGTCGCAAAGGTCAGCATCACGAGCGGCGATTTCAGCAATGTGCTGTCCGGATATGAAGCCGCATCATATGAATACATCACGGATAATCTGCAGTCAGACGAGATCGCGGACAAGGACTACCTGAACGCGAAGTGCCTTGAGATATACGTGCAGCAGGTCGAAGCAGCCGCAGACAGCGGTACTGTACTTGAAACTGTGGTGTACATCCCGATGATCGACGACGGATACTACGGCTGGAACATCATCATGACCGACGACCTGATGAAGACCGTGCTCGGCAACCTGCAAATGCCCGCGAGCTGATATTGCATTACAGTTATACCACCTATTTCCAAAGCTTGTCAGGATACATGCCCTTGTCTTTCATAGACTCGAGGGCATTTTTTACGTCCTCTTTGTCCTCCTTGTAGGTCACCCCGTACCACCTGTCAGCGGAATTCAGCACCTTGACCTGCGCCTTTCCATCATGCACGAGCCTGTCGGCAGCCGCAGGAAGATAATATTCACCTTTGAGCGGGTTCTCTGCCACGACATTTTCAAAAAACTCAGGGAATCCCTTGCCGAGCTCATCCATCATGCTCCTCGAAAATCCCCAGAAGTTCATCGAGACCACAGTATCTTCAGGCAGGCTCACCCATGTCTCGCCGTCGTCCTCGGTATACGCGATACCCTGATCCCTTTTCATGATCTTCGTTCGCTCAGTAACCTTCTCGAGGTACCCGTTCTCATCTATGTCGCAGACTCCCCTCGACACGTGACCGTTCTCCGTAACAGTATTCGCCAGCTGATATCCGACCATGCAGTACGAGTATTTTTCTCCGTCCTGATGCTCAGTCAGATAATCATAGATAGCCGTGAAACCGCTCGGGCCGTAATAATCGTCAGCATTTATCACCGCGAAAGGGCCCTTTACGAGATCCCTGCACGAAAGCACCGCATGCCCCGTGCCCCACGGCTTTTCTCTGCCCTCCGGGATCTTCACGCCGTCCGGTACATCATCAAGTTTCTGGTACGCGTACTCTATCTCCATGAACCTTCCGGCGCGCTCGTCGACCACCTCTCTGAAAAGCTCCCTGTGCTCCTCCTTTATCACGAACACCGCGCGCTCAAAACCCGCCATCATCGCGTCATAGAGCGAAAAATCGAGGATGATCTCTCCTGAATCCGTTATTTTATCGACCTGTTTCAGCCCGCCGTATCGCGACCCCATGCCGGCCGCCATTATTATCAGTGTTGGTTTTTCGTTATTTTTCATAGCTTTCTTCTCTTTCTTTATGTGATGTTGCTCTGTTTCGTTTTTATCAATTATACCAAATACTGCAGATTTTACAAATTTATTATTCAAAGGCCGCGCGTGTGGTATAATGTGCGGAGTACATCAGGCATTTATGCAAAGCTTCAGCCGTCCGGCGGCATACTCTCATGAGGCCTGCGGCGGCATTGATCTGAAAGGTGATAACTATGAGTAAGAATATTATTTTTGTAACGGGGTATTTCGGGGCTCCCATACGGGAGATCGCGGAAAAGACTGCAGAGCGCGAAGGCTGTGCACTTTTGTCGCTGGATGAGGAGATAGAAAGGGCAGACGGCCGCTCGATCCTGCGCATCTGCATGCTGATGGGCGAGCACGAGTACAGGAACAAGGAATATGAGATCCTGTCAAAGCTCCCGGAGGACGATCTGGTCGTATACTGCGGAGACGGCGTGCTCAACGACGAAATGTCGAGAGATATCATACTGAAACACCGGCTCGTGATCGCCGGAGCAAACATGTCAGTCGACGAGCTGTGGGAAAATGCAAAAAAAACAAAGGATCCCGCACATGCCTTCATGCATTTCGGCAGTGAAGGATCCCGAAAAAAAGCGTTCGAAGATCTTTACACGAGACAGCGTGCGCTTTACGATTCGATCGGGATGTGACCGATCCGGCAGCATATCATGCACTATACACTGCAGCCGGATATATGATCATGACCTCTCCTGCGGAGACGGCTCATGAGAGCGCCTGCGGAGCCTGTCTGCGATCTCAATAACGACCATCATGACAGCGATCCCCAGCGCCCAGCCCGCCAGCACGTCAGTAGGATAATGGACACCGAGATAAATGCGGCTCAGGCCTATGCACACCATAGGTATCGCAAGTACCACGGTCAGGATGTTCGCCGCTGTGCGGTCCTGCACATTCACCCTGACGAGATATATCAGAATGCCGAACACAAACATGCTCGTTATCGAATGACCGCTCGGGAATGAATATCCGCCCTGCTTTATGAGATGATAAATCTGATCCGGCCTGTCTCGCTGGACCAGATTTTTTATTATCTTGTTGATCACCGTTACAGAGATCGCACCTGCCGAAACAGGGATCCCGTATCTGATCCTCGTCGGCTTTATTATCAGCAGTATGATGCACAGCGCCGTTACAGACTGCCAGTTTCCCAGATAAGTCATCACTTTTGCTGCAGACGTCAATGCACCGCTTCTCATGTCATAAAAAAAGAATCTGACAGCATCGTCGAACGCCGCGGCTTTTCCCGACTGCACAAGAAATAGCATCATGAAAAACACCGCGATGCTCACGGTGAATACGCACGCTCTTATCACAAATCCGTTTTTACCGATATCACTGTTCATTTCTCACATCTCCCTGTTTTTTATATCAAATCAATTTGTTATCCGATTTTTGTATGATTTCATGTTCATTGTACCATAATACCTCTCGTTATGGTATTATAGTTACATGTGTGCCCGGCGGCTCAAATATATAATATACAGGGGGTCCAAATGAAAATTTTTGCAAATATACCGGGAGCCTACAAGCTCCTGCACTGTCTCAAATATCTCAAGCCCAATAAAAGGGAGATCGATGCTGCGCGCGAAGCCGGCGACTTTGAGAAAGAAAGAGAATATATACTCAAATCGACTTCATACTGGGGTCCTAAAGTCATGGAAATGTTCGGGAGCACAGTCAATGTGCACAACATCGAAAATCTTCCGGAGCACGGGCCTGTTGTACTCGTCGGAAACCACCAGGGATATGCTGATATATTCGCATACTGCGCAGCGTTCAGGAATTTCCAGTTCGCATTCGTCGCAAAAGAGGATCTCGCTAAAATACCGTTTTACGGCAAATGGATAAGAAAGATACGCAGCGTCTTTATAAAGCGTGATGATCCGCGTGCTTCGCTCAAGGCGATAAGCGAAGGCATCGAATATATCAGGCAGGGATTTTCGCTCGTGATCTTTCCTGAGGGAACAAGGAGCAAGGGACCTGTACCCGGCAGATTCCATAAAGGCTCTCTCAAGCTGGCTACGAAGCCGGGAGTCCCTATCGTGCCGATCTCGCTGAACGGCAGCTACAAGATGTTCGAGGAAGAAGGCTATCTCAAAGGTGCAAGGATCGACATAATCGTTCATGAGCCTATTGAAACGAAAGGTCTGAGCAGAGAAGAAGAAAAGGAGCTCAACGACCGCGTCGAGAAGATCATAGTCGACGGCGTAAAGGAACTGCAGAAGCTTCAGGAATCAGCTGAAATCTGATGGCTGATGGTCAATGACAGCTGAAAGGCTGTTCATATAAAATAATTTATCATCTCATTAAAGGAGGCAAAAATGAAAGCAACTAAAAAAATCATCACTTCAGGAATCATCCTCTCACTGATCATGGCAATGGCTATGTTATTCGCAGGATGCGGCAGCAGCCCTGAAACTCTCGAGGAGTACATCAACAGCGACTCTGAGGCTCAGGAAACTATCGACTCACTGTCAAGCGACGGAATGAACGTAGACGTCAAGGGAAATGTGGTAACATTCACTTACACATACGATCAGACTTTCGATGAAGACACTATCGCAGCTATGAAGCCTGAGATGGAAAGCGCAATGAACAGCATGGAATCGACATTCACAGGTGTAGCTTCAGACCTTGAAGAAGGTTCGGGCATAACAGGCGTGACTGTAAAAGTCATATATAAGGATGCGGCAGGCACCGAGATATACAGCAATGAATATACAAAATAACATTTCATTCATGTATAAACGTGCGTAAATTTTAACAAAAGCGGCTTCGCCACATATTTTCATATGAAACTTTTGTTGATATTCAGGAAATATCGAAAACGATATTTCCTGAATAATAAAAAAACAGGACAGCCTCGATTTTATGAGGACTGTCCTGTTTTTTATAAAATCACAAATCATATATGATTTGCCACTTCAAATGCATCCCATATACCATACATTATGTTCGATACCTTTTTCGCATCTCCGAGAACATACAGCTCAGGGATATCAAACTCGATCTCGTGATACAGGCTGTTGTTTTCGCTGTATCCCACTGATAATATCACTGAATCACATTCAAGTTTCTTCTCTCCTTCTGCCGTGCTCACAGTAAGCACTCTGCCGTCATATCCGGAAGCCTTTGCTGATGTTATCACCTCTATACCGTTAAAAGGTATCAGCTTTTCAAGCATCTCACTGTTGGCATGGCACAGTGGTCCGTTCACTGCCAGTATGCTGTCCAGAGCTTCAACGATCTTTACATTTTTTCCCTGCTGTGCCAGCCATAATGCAGTCTCACAGCCTACAAGCCCTCCGCCTATTACAACTGCCGTATCTCCGGCATCTTTTTCTTTCATAAGCACCTGCGCTGCTGTATATACATGTTCATCCGCGCCAAGCGAGAATACTTTAGGAACAGAACCTGTAGCCAGGATCACAGCATCTGCTCCCGATTTTCTGATATCATCTGCGCTTGCCTCAGTATTGAGATATACAGGAACTCTGAGCTTTTCCAGCATCGTAGTGAACCAGTCCGCCAGAGCGATATCATCTTCCTTGAAATCCGGTGCACCTCCAGGCAGCAGATTTCCGCCCAGCCTGCTTCCCTTTTCGTAAAGTGACGGCATATGACCGCGAAGCGCCAGCACTCTTGCAGCTTCACATCCTGCAACGCCGCCGCCTATTATCATGACTTTTTTAGGTATCCTGACAGGATTCAGTGCATTTGCACGTTCTCTGCATGCCTGCGGGTTGACAGCACAGTTCAGCATAGAATATTCCTGGATACGCCCCATACAGCCTTCATGACATGAAATGCACGGCCTGATCTCCGATACCCTGCCGCTTCTGAGCTTGTTCACATAATCAGGATCTGCCAGGAGCGGTCTGCCAAGACTTATCATATCAGTTTCACCGTTTTCAAGAGCTTCCAGAGCCATATCCGGATCATCCATTCTTCCTGCACATATCACAGGAACATCGACTGTTTTTTTCATCAGTTCGGCAAAAGGTCTGTAAAGCCCTTTTTTCTGGTACATAGGCGGATGACTCCACCACCATGAGTCATAAGAACCTACATCGGTATCAAGAGCGTCATATCCATATTCAACAAGAAGCTTTGCCGCCTCTATCCCTTCTTCTATATCTCTGCCCTTTTCCACGAATTCCTCGCCCGGCAGAGCACCTTCACGAAAATCTTTTATAAAGCTTTTCGGGCTGTATCTCAGTGTAACAGGAAAATCCTCACCGCATGTTCTTTTTATTTCCTGTACTATTTCACGTGCAAATCGCAGTCTGTTTTCGAGGCTTCCGCCATATTCGTCTGTTCTGTGATTGAAAAGTGATATGGCAAACTGATCTATGAGATATCCTTCATGCACTGCGTGTATCTGCACCCCGTCAAAACCTGCACGCTTTGCATTGAATGCACCTTTCCCAAACTGTTCTACTATTGTTCGTATCTCCTCTTTCGTGAGTTCTCTGCATGTCTTGTCAAGCCATCGGTGCGGTATCGGCGACGGTGCTACCGGCGGGAATTCTCCCAGATTCGTCGGGATAGTCACCCTTCCGAAACCTCCTGACATCTGGAGGAATACCTTTGCACCGTATGCGTGGATACGCTCAGTCATTTCCCTGCCTGTTCTCACAAACTGTACAGGATTGTAAGTAGGACATGGACAGTTAGGCATGCCGTGTTCTTCTATCTCATTATCAACAAATGACACTCCTGTTATTATAAGACCTGTTCCGCCCCTGGCACGTTCCGTATAGTAGTCTATACCGCGCTGATTAAAACCGCCTTCCGCATCCGCAAGGCCTAAAGGTCCCATCGGCGCCATGGCAAAACGGTTTTTTATCCTGCACTTGCCGATCATCACAGGCGTATATAACTTTTCATATTTAAAACTCATACGACACCTCCTCGTATCACCAGATCAATTAGTTGAACCTATTCGATGAATTGATTCTATCATATGAAATTGTTCATTGCAATATAAATTTATCTCAGTTAAAATATCTGAAGAAAGGAATACTTTTATGAAAAAGCAAATGACCAGCCGCGATAAACAGGCACAGGCTACCAAAAACAAAATATACAAAGTAGGCATCAAGCTGATACAGAAGCACGGTCTCGACGGTATCAATGTCAGCCAGATAGCAAAAGCTGCCGGTATATCCGTGGGAACTTTTTATCATTACTATAAATCAAAACTGGATCTGTTCATGGATCTTTACCGCTCGGCAGACGCCCGTTATGAAAATGAACTCGCAGTGCAGATCAGCGAGCTGCCTTTTGATGAAAAAATACATGCTTTTTTCCGGGATTACGCTGAAATGGCAGAGAAAAACGGAGTGCAGCTGACACAGAAAATGTATATCCCTGAAAATACCCTGTTCATTTCGGAAGATCGTGCGATGCATACGATCCTGAAAAATGCCATAAGTGATGCACAAAAAGAAGGACTCTGCTCTGTCAGCAAGAGTCCCGGAGATACTGCAAATGACCTTTTTCTGATAGCTCGCGGCGTGATCTTTGACTGGGCCCTTCACGATGGAAGCTATGACCTGAAAGAAAAAACGAAAGAAATGCTTTCTGTCTATATTGACAGGCTTTCAGAAAAATAAACATCAGAATTTGAATATGCGATCTGATTTTTTACTTCACATACAGCTCTTTGATTTTATCAGAAGGATCGAACTTTCTCCATAATATCAGCAGCACTATTCCTAAAACTGCCATTGCTGCCCCGTACCACAGAAGTATGTTCAGCATGCCTTCAAAATCACTCAGCATACCGCTTCCGTATGTTTCAAGATAATATTCATGCCCCCAGTCTCCTTCATACCAGTTAAGAAACGGAACACTTATAAGCGAATAAATACCGACTATCAGGCAGAACGCTCCAAGCCTGCCGGTATCGCCTTTTGCAAGCCTTGTTTTTCTGTTTACCGGATACATATCCGGATCAGTCTTGTACAGCCCTCCGTATATCCATTTGAATATTATGTAAAACACTGCAGCTGCAGGTATCATCAGTATCCCGCCTGTAAAATAATCTGTGCCGTTGATGAGCAGCACTACAGCGCAAACTATTATGGGCAGCAGTGCACAATAGTAAAGCCCTGCTTTCCCTCCGGGTATCACGAACATTCCGGCACGCTTCTCCACAGGATACAGCTTTCTCATCTTTACGAGCGCGATACATACCAGTATATATGTAACCAGTCCGAACGTTACTTCCAGGAGCACAAGTGCCGTAAATTCAAATTCCATAAGTACCAGAGTCACTGCCGTATAAAGCAGCACACTTACATACGGCACACCTTTTTTCTTTGAAACTTTTCGCAGGAATTTCGGACAGAGGTTGTCATCTGCGAGAACAAAGAAGCCCCTCGACCCTGTCGCAAGCTGGCTGTTAAAAATAGCAAGCTGTGAAGCTATCGCAACAAGGCAGAATACCAGTCCCATAAAAGGCCCTATATAATCAGTCAGCACCGTTGAAAACCCTACTCCGCTGCTGCCGTCTGTAGTCCAGCTTTCCCATTGTCCAACTGATGCCAGTCCTGCTATAGTAGGAAGGACGTATGTTATAGTGACCAGAGGCAGAGAGATTATGACTGCTTTAGGTATGAGCTGCGGATTTTCGACTTCTCCGGCTATATTAGGAAGACTTATATACCCGAAATACATCCATATGCATATAGCAGCACATCCGCCTATACTTTCCACTATGCCCGAATCCTGAGGCATAAAAGGCTCTACAGGATTCTGGTTCCAGTTAGCAAATCCCACTATAGTAACAAGTGTGAATGCAGCTATAACTACTATCGTAAGGAATGTACTCAGTTTTCCTACTTCCTGTATCCCAAACAGATTTATGATCGTAAAAACCGCAACCAGTATTATTTTCAGACAGAAAGCCTGGAAAACAGTAAGCTCAACAAAATATGAAAGATATCCTATCGAAAGTACTATATATACTGCATTTGCCACATAAAATGAAATCGCGAGCAGAAATGCACTTATGAATCCCCAGAATTCACCAAGTGATTTTTTTACCCATACATATGCGCCGCCTTCCTCAGGCATCACAGCACCAAGTTCTGCAACAGCAAGGCAAAACGGTACTGACCATATGAGAGGGAACACCAGAAGCATGAGTATAGTCATGCCCGGACCACTGGCTGACACCATTTCTTCAACGCCGAAAGCACCTGCCGCACATGCACAGTACATTATAGCCGTCAGGCTTATGATACCGACATTATGTTTTTTTAAAGCCGTTACACCATCTTTACGAGTATCCATAACAGACACCTTCCTTTCATAAACTTTTCCGGTTTATCTAGTATATTTTTATAGGCCCCTGTTTACTATCTTTTTCTTGTTGATATTTTTTAGAAAATTTAAATATTTTGATATTTTTATTTTTATTTGCTGATGTTATAATATCAATAGATAGCAAGAAAGAAAGTTTTTTATATTTTTGATACCGTTTATAACAAAAGTATGGTGAATTATATGAAAAAGAACATAGATTATACAGATAACATGCCTGTACGTGCAGATATAATAGAATTCGGAAATTACCCATGGCATATGCATACAAATGACATCCAGATATGCTACGTCCTTTCCGGAGAAGCCAGAATGAAATTTGCATATGCATACTATCATCTTAAAGAAAATCATATACACTTTATCCACTCTTACGATATACATGGTTTCCAGAGCCTTAACGGACAATGTAAGATGCTCGTTCTCAGTTTTGACCTTGATCATTTTTCAGAAAAATTCCCAAACCTTGGCTCACAGATCTTTTCTGTGCGTTCAATAAACGCAGATATATTTTACACGCACCAGGCAACGCTCAGAAAACAGATATTTTCTCTTGCTGTAAAACTGATGCGTGATGAAAAAAATCAAAATAACTATAATAATATAAATGACTGTGCTGCAGAAATATTTAAAACACTTTACAAAGATTTTCGCAACTTCAGAATAGGAGAAGACAATCTAAATGAATACCGTATTTCGCATGATTCTTTTCAGACAGACAGAATAAGCCGTATTATATGCTATATCTATGAAAATTACAGCAGCAAAATAAGTCTTGCTGCAATAGCTGCTGAAGAGAATATCAATACATATTATCTTTCTCACCTTTTTCAGCGTTTTGTCGGGAAAAGCTTCCGTGATTTCATCAATATGGCAAGAGTGGAGATGTCTGAATATGAAATACTGGCAACTGATAAAGCTATATCAAAAATAGCACTTGACACAGGATTTTCAAATTATAATTATTACATAGACGCTTTCATAAAATGGTTCGGTATGCATCCTAAAAAATACCGTAATGAATTCAAAAGCGAAACAATACTTGAAAAAGATCCTGATTGCACTCATCTTTCGCTGAATGATGCAATGCCGCTTATAGAAAAAGAACTGTCAAAAATAGAGATATCCAACATTCCCGATACTAAAAAAACTCACATATCTATTAATCTGTCACTGAAGCTGAATGACAGAAACAGCAGCAAATGTATTCATTCCGGATCATTCATAAATGAAATATCAGAACGCCTCTTTACGAATGTTCCTGAGCTCCGTGAAGCTGTAAATAAAAATATAACACCGGCAAATTTATATAATAAATACGCACCTCATGAACACTGCATCGATCTGCTTGATACAGTAGTCGGAAAAAAGGATCTTTCACTTGAAAATTTTCAGATCATAGATACAGAAGAAAATAAAAACGGACTTTTTACTGTGAATGGTATGAAAAAACCGCTTTACTACCTGTACATGTTCTGGTTTGAGCTCTTTGAAGATATTGCGTACTGCGGTCCCGGCTATATAGTGACACACAGCAGTGAAAATTACAGCATAATAGTGTACAATAACAGTCCTGTGCTGCATTCTGATATGATATTTGATTTCAATAATGTTTCAAAAAAGCACAAGCTTACTCAGAAAATACTCTCTGCAAGACATTCATGTATTTCCTACTGGCAGCAGCTCGATTTCATGCCTGATATAGATCAGGAAGACTATCGATGCATAGAAAATATGACAATACCGGAAACGTCTTTCAGGATCGTTCCCGGTATGAAAAATTATCAGCATATAACCAGTCTTGAGCCTATGGATATAGCTCATATAAAATTCTTCAGAGAATGAGTCTGCTCCTATGCAGCTCTGTAATACTTAGAATCCGAGTCCGAAATTAGCCTTGACTCTCTTCATCGTCTTCTCTGCGATAGTGTTAGCTCTGTCTGCACCGTCACGCAGTATCTGCTTGAGTTCTTCTGTTTCTCTGATCTCATTGAAATTCTGCTTGATAGGCACGAGCGCCTCCTTTGTGATCTCGACCAGCTCTTTCTTGAAGTCACCGTATCCGCATCCTGCAAAGTCTGCAACGATATCATCTATGCTCTTTCCTGAAAGCGCACTGTAGATATTGAGCAGGTTGCTCACTCCAGGCTTGTTCTCAGGATCGAATCTGATCTCGCCGTCTGAGTCTGTAGTCGCACGCATGATCGATTTTTTGATCTTGCTGTCTTCGTCGAGAAGTGAGATCCTGCTGTGGATGTTCTCAGCGCTTTTGCTCATCTTCTTTGTCGGATCGTCGAGAGCCATGATACGTGCGCCTTCCTTCAGGAATCTTCCGTCAGGTATCACGAATGTATCCTTGAATCTGTTATTTACTCTTATAGCTATATCTCTGCATATCTCTATGTGCTGTTTCTGATCGTTGCCGACAGGAACGATATCAGTGTCATAGAGCAGTATGTCTGCCGCCATAAGGATAGGATATGTGAAAAGTCCTGCAGGTGCTGATTCCTTGCCTCTGCTCTTATCCTTGAACTGTGTCATTCTCGAAAGCTCACCTGTGTATGAGCTGCATGTAAGTATCCATGAAAGCTCTGAATGTCCGCTTACATCCGACTGAACGAAAACAGTCGATTTTTTCGGATCCACACCTATTGAAAGGTACAGAGCCGCCACGTCGAGTATATGCTTTCTCAGTTCCTTAGGATCCTGCGGAACCGTTATCGAATGCAGGTCAACTATGCAGTAGATGCACTCATTGTCATCCTGAAGCTCTACGAACTGCTTCAGCGCTCCGAGATAATTTCCCAGATGGATATTTCCTGTAGGCTGTACGCCGGAAAAAACACGTTTCATAATCTCTCCTTAAAATTTAAATCTATTTTACAGTTTCATTTTAGTCTGTTCTGGCTCATCGTCATTACTTTTCTTTTCGGCTTTCTTTTTGAGTGCGAGCTCCATATCACGCTCATGCTCCTCCTCACGGATCACCTTTGCCATCGATATGATGTTCGACTCGTCGTCGGTACGCATTATCTTGACGCCCTGTGTAGCTCTGCCGAGCTTCGATACTTCGTTAGCCTTTATCCTTATGATAGTTCCTTCTGAATTGATGAGAAGTATCTCGTCATCTTCGTCAACGACCATGGCGCCTATCAGTCTTCCTGTCTTCTTGAACTTGCTCTTGTCGTATGTCAGCAGCCCCTTGCCGCCTCTTGCCTGGATCTTGTAATCCTTTACAGGCGTCCTCTTGCCGAATCCGTTGCTCGTCACCACGAGAAGCTCTTCGTGAGGCTGTACGAGTTCCATCGATACGACTTCGTCATCATCCTCAAGCTTGATAGCTCTCACGCCGCCTGCGATTCTTCCCATAGGACGCACATCATCCTCTGAGAAGCATATGCACTTGCCGTTCTTTGTGATTATGATCACGTTGTCGCTTCCGCTCGTCTGCTTGATAGCAACAAGTTCGTCGCCGTCCTTCAGATTTATGGCTATAAGACCGGTCTTTCTGTTGGTATCGAACTGCGAGATAGCTGTCTTCTTTATCGTACCGTTCTTTGTAACTGCCATCAGATACTTGTCGTCGCGGAAGTCTCTGAACGGTATCACTGCGGTGATCCTTTCTCTCTGCATCAGATTGAGGAAGTTTATCGCAGGTGTTCCCTTGGCTGTTCTCGTAGCTTCAGGTATCTCGTATGCCTTTATTCTATGCACCTTTCCTGTATTTGTAAAGAACATCAGGTTGTCGTGCGTCGATGTCATTATCAGGTCGCTTACGAAGTCGTTTTCTCTCGTAGTGAGTCCTGTGATGCCCTTGCCGCCTCTCTTCTGAGTCTTGTATGTGTCAGCCGGTATCCTCTTGAGGTATCCCAGGTGAGTCAGAGTGATCGCAACCTGTTTCTCCTCTATAAGATCCTCGTCGTCCATATCGCTCATATCAGCGACTATCTTAGTCCTTCTCTCGTCGCCGTACTTTTCCTTGATTTCGAGAAGCTCTTCCTTTACAACTCCCATCAGCATCTTTTCATCTGCCAGGAGCATGTTGTAGTATTCGATCTTCTTGCGGAGTTCTTCATATTCATTTTCGATCTTCTCTCGTTCCAGTCCCTGCAGTCTGGCAAGTCTCATGTCGAGTATCGCCTGTGCCTGTATTTCTGAAAGACCGAAGCGGTCCATCAGCTTCTGTCTGGCATCATTGTAGCTGGATCTGATGATCTTTATTATCTCGTCTATGTTGTCGAGAGCGATACGCAGACCTTCCAGTATGTGGGCTCTGGCTTCAGCCTTGTTGAGATCGAAGCGTGTCCTTCTCGTCACTACTTCCTTCTGGTGCTTCAGATATTCACTGATGATATCGTAAAGGTTCAGAAGTCTGGGCTGTCCGTCAACGAGCGCTATCATTATCATGCTGTAGTTGTCCTGCAGCTGTGTATGCTTGTAAAGTCTGTTGAGCGTGATCCTAGGGTTTGCATCCTTCTTCAGCTCGATGACTATACGCATACCGTTTCTGTTCGACTCGTCTCTTATAGCCGAGATGCCGTCGATCCTCTTGTCCTTTACAAGCTCACCTATCTTCTCAAGAAGTCTTGCCTTGTTCACCTGGAAAGGTATCTCGCTGATTATTATCTGCGAGCGTCCTCTGTCTGTCTCTTCTATGTTAGCAACAGCTCTTACCGTGACCTTGCCCTGTCCTGTCCTGTAAGCCTCTCTTGCGCCTTTTTTTCCGAGTATCTGAGCTCCCGTAGGGAAGTCAGGTCCCTTTATGATCTCCACGAGATCGTCTACAGTACAGTCTTCATCATCTATCATCTTCACGGTAGCATCGATGACTTCGCCGAGATTGTGAGGCGGTATGGATGTAGCCATACCTACGGCGATACCGTTGCTTCCGTTTACGAGAAGGTTCGGGAATCTTGAAGGCAGTACTACCGGCTCCTTTTCCTCCTCATCGAAGTTTGGCATGAAGTCTACAGTGTCTTTGTCTATATCGCGGATCATTTCCAGCGAGAACGGAGACATCCTTGCTTCTGTATAACGCATTGCCGCAGCGCCGTCTCCGTCGACTGAACCGAAGTTTCCGTGTCCGTCTACCAGAAGGTATCTTGTCGAGAAGTCCTGAGCGAGCCTTACCATCGCATCGTATATCGAACTGTCACCGTGAGGGTGATATTTACCCATTACTTCACCGACGATACGCGCCGATTTCTTGAACGGCTTGTCAGGTGTTATGCCCAGACCGCTCATTCCGTATAGTATTCTCCTGTGAACAGGCTTCAGTCCGTCACGAACGTCAGGAAGAGCACGTCCTACGATAACGCTCATCGCGTAATCTATATAGGAGTTTTTCATCTCGTCATGTATCTCGTGCTGGATCATTTTCTGATCTTCTAATAAATTCGCCATTTACTTAAAAACTCCTCCCCTCTAAATATCCAGTGTCGCGAGTGCCGCATTCTGTTCTATGAAATGTCTTCTAGGCTGCACTTTATCGCCCATGAGCGTAGTGAATATCTCATCCGCAGCAGTGGCATCCTCAACAGTTATCTGGATCAGAGTCCTGTTGTTGTAATCCATGGTAGTTTCCCAGAGCTGATGGAAGTCCATCTCTCCGAGACCTTTATAACGCTGTATGTCGGCCTTGCCCGGCTTGTCCGCGAGCTCCTTCATCAGCTTTTCCTGCTCTCTTTCCGAATAGGTGTAGTACACTTCCTTGCCCTTCTTTACCTGGAAAAGCGGCGGCTGTGCAGCATAAACATAGCCCTTTTCGATAAGAGGCGTCATGTATCTGTAGAAGAACGTCAGCAGGAGCGTCCTGATATGCGCGCCGTCAACGTCGGCATCTGTCATGATGATTATCTTGTGATATCTCAGCTTCGATTCATCAAAATCAGGTCCGATATTGCATCCGAATGCTGTGATCATGTTCTTTATCTCATCTGAGTTCAGTATCTTATCGAGTCTTGCCTTTTCGACATTGAGGATCTTACCTCTGAGCGGCAGCACCGCCTGTCTGAGCCTGTCTCTTCCCTGCTTAGCGCTTCCGCCTGCGGAATCGCCCTCGACAAGGAATATCTCTGAAAGCGCAGGATTTTTCTCCGAACAGTCCGCGAGTTTTCCCGGCATCGAGATACCGTCGAGAACGCTCTTTCTTCTCGTCAGCTCTCTGGCTTTTCTTGCAGCCTCTCTGGCTCTTGAAGCTCTCAGACACTTGTCTATTATGATCTTTGCCTGTGTAGGGTTTTCCTCGAGGAAAGCCATCACGTTCTCTGCCGTAGCAGTTTCAACGAATCCGCGCATCTCGCTGTTGCCGAGCTTTGTCTTGGTCTGTCCTTCGAACTGCGGCTCTGTGAGCTTTACAGAAACGATAGCAGTGAGACCTTCTCTGACGTCTTCGCCTGACAGCGAATCATCGTTTTCCTTGAGTATCTTCGTCCTCTTGGCATAGTCGTTTATTATTCTGGTCAAGGCAGTCTTGAACCCCACCATGTGGAATCCGCCCTCTGTAGTGTTGATATTATTTGCATATGAAAGAAGCATCTCATTGTATCTGTCAGTGTACTGCATAGCAACTTCCACTTCTCTCTCCTTGTCAGCCACTTCAAAATAGATGACATCAGGATGCAGAGGCTCCTTGTTCATATTGAGGTGCTTTACGAATTCCTTGAGTCCGCCCTCATAATGGAATTCTTCATTCTTTTCCTTGCCTGCTCTCTCATCCTTGAGCGTTATCTTGATACCCTTGTTGAGGAAGGCCATCTCTCTGAGCCTTCTTTCGAGCACCTCGAAATCATATTCCGTCTCATCAAAAATCTCAGGGTCCGGCCAGAAAGTGGTCTTCGATCCTGTTTTCCTTGCATTGCCTATCTCTGTGAGCGGACTTGTCGTCTTGCCCTTTGCATATGTCTGCTTGTAGATCTTGCCGTTTCTCTTTATCTCTACTTCCATCTTTGTGGAAAGAGCATTCACAACGGATGCACCTACACCGTGAAGTCCTCCGGAAACCTTGTATCCTCCGCCTCCGAATTTTCCACCAGCATGGAGCACCGTATGGATGACTTCCACGGCCGGTATACCGAGCTTAGGATGATTGTCTACAGGCATACCTCGTCCGTCGTCTTCAACGGTAATGGAATTGTCCTTGTGTATGGTGACATTTATAGTGCTGCAGAATCCGGCAAGAGCTTCGTCGATACTGTTGTCCACTATTTCGTATACGAGATGATGGAGTCCTCGCGGCCCCGTACTTCCTATATACATACCGGGCCTTTTTCTTACAGCTTCAAGGCCTTCAAGAACTTGTATCTGCTCAGCGCCATACTGCTGGATATTTTCGTCTTTCGCCATTCCCTGATCTCCTTTTTTACAATAAAAATACTTATTCCATTATATCATGATTCTTTATCTTTGACAATTTTAAAAGCATTTTAGACCTAAATCTTCACACAACCTTAAAAAAACGCTCAAATCAGCGTTTTTCAATATATAAAAGCCTGATTACAGTGGAGTGGTACTTTTGAATTTTCCATTTATAACCAGACTTTTATAGCTTCTATATTTCTATTTCTACTTCACCTGAATTTATTTTGAATATCTTTCCCTCCGGAAGCGACTTTGCCACCTTTCCCGATATATCAGTAGTCGTTATGAAAAGCTGATTGCCGCCGAGTGAATTTATCAGATATGTCTGCCTGTCGTTATCGAGTTCGGACAGTACATCATCGAGCAGCAGTATCGGTTTTTCTCCCATCTCATCTTCTATGAGCTTTATTTCCGAAAGCTTCAGTGAAAGCGCCGCAGTACGCTGCTGTCCCTGCGATCCGAATTTTCTCAGATCTACACCGTCTGCAGATATTTTCAGATCGTCCTTGTGAGGTCCTATACCTGTCGTCCTGTTCCTGATATCATCATCACGCGTCTTCAGCAGTTTCTCATAAAAAACACTCTCGGTGTCCGCCGGATCCGCTGACTTTTCTACATTTGCCTCGTATTTCACATTCAATGTCTCTTTACCGCCTGATATGCTGCCGTGTATTTCCTTACTTATGTCGTTTATTTTGAGTATGAATTCATCACGCCTCGATATCACTTTCGCGCCGTACCTTGCGAGCTCGTGATCCCAGATATCCAGTATCGATATGTCGATCGCACTTTCCTTGAGATACACATTGCGCTGTCTGAGCACTCTCTTGTAATTGCTCAGATCGCTGTAGTATCCGGGTTTTATCTGGCAAAGCTCCCTGTCTATAAATTTCCTTCTTTTTTCAGGTTCATCCTTTACGATCTTCATATCTTCCGGAGAAAATATTATTATGAAGATACGCTCAAGCAGCTCAGATGTCTTTTTTATCCTGACGCCGTCGAGCTTTATGCCTTTCTTGCCGTCTTTAGTTATGACTATCTCCGTGGTATGTTCGTCATCGTCAAAAAATGCAGTCGTCCGCATCCTGCAGAAATCGCTCCCGAATCTGATAAGCTCCTTGTCCTTCGAGGTCTTGAACGATCTCGCCATCGAATTGAGATAGATGCTCTCCAGCAGGTTCGTCTTCCCCTGCGCATTGTTGCCGATGAAAATATTTACGTTTTTATTGAATGAAACGTCCAGATCCTTGTAGTTTCTGAAGTCTTTCAGCTCTATCCTCTTTACAAACATACTACATCTTAGGTATTCTTACCGGCAGTATCAGGTATTCGTAGGCATCTCCCTGTACAGGTCTTACGACGCATGGTGATGTTCCCGTCTTGAAGTTCATCGATATCTCCTCGTCATCTATGGCCTTCAGGACATCTATCACGAATTTTGAGTTGAACCCGATCTCAAGATCATCGCCTGTCTTTTCCATGATGATCTCTTCCTTTACATTTCCTTCCTCTGATCTCGATGTGATCGTGAGAAGATTGTTGTTTATCGTCATCTTTATAAGATTATTCTTGCCTTCCTTTGCCAGCAGCGATGCTCTCTCGATACTCTCGAGCAGCATCGACTTCCCTGTAATGACTGTTATCGTGTTGTCCTTAGGAATTATGTCGTTATATTTTATGAATTCGCCTTCCATCAGACGCAGCACGATCTCTGTGCTTCCTATGATGAATGTCGCTTTTTTCTCACCCAGCAGTATGCTGATATCGTCATCGCTCTCATCTTCTGTGATGATCTTGCTTATCTCATTCATGATCTTAGCTGATATGATAAATTTATTTTCACGTTCACTTGTCATCGCTTCGTTTGCGAGAGCGAGTCTGAATCCGTCAAGAGCGACCATGCTGACCTTTTCTGTACCTATCTCGGTAAGTATGCCGACAAGTATGCCTTTTGATTCATCCACAGATGCTGCAAATGATGTTTTTCTCACCATATCCCTGAAGATATCTCTGCTGAATGTCAGACTTTCCTTTATTTCTTCTTTTTCTCCTATCTTAGGAAATTCTTCCACAGGGAAGCTCACTACAGAAAATTCAGATGTGCTTGTCTTTATCGATATCAGGTTGTCGCTGTCTGATTCGATAAATATCTCCTCGTTGGGCAGCTTTCTTATGATATCTCCGAACAGTTTCGATATGACAACAGATGATCCTGCTTCCTGCACTGAAGCTGACACTGTTTTCTGTATGCTTATCTCGAGATCAGAAGCTGTCAGCGTCAGAGTGCCTTCCTGATCTGCCTGTATGAGTATTCCTTTAAGTATTGGAAGAGTAGTTCTGTTTGATACAGCTTTTGAAACTGTGTTCAGGGCTTTTGCCAATGTTTGCTGGTTGCAGGTGAATTTCATAAATATCCTCCGATTCAAAAAATCATTTATTATTTATTATATATATTTATAGTAGTTGTAGTAGTAGGGCCTGTTGATATTGTTGATAACTTTTGAAGTCCTTGCGAACGCTTGTTTTTTTGTTCTTTAAAAACTGTGGATAACTTGTTTTTTTTGTCAACATCGCATGTTGATAAGTCATATGCAAGATCACAGGTCGTCTTTTATGCGGCGTATCTCTTCATTAAGAAGGCTGTCCGTTTTCAGCTGCTCTGAAATCTTTTCATATGCGTGAAGCACTGTAGTGTGATCGCGGCCGCCGAAACAGTTTCCTATCTTAGGCAGCGAGGAGTCCGTGAGTTCCCTGCAGAGGTACATTGCTACCTGTCTGGGATGTGAGAATTCACGCTTTCTCTTGGCTGATTCTATATCTGCGACCTTTATATTGTATTTCTTGCAGACTGATTTCTTTATCGATTCGCACGATATATCGAGATCGCTGTTCGAAAATATGTCGCTGAGGTTTTTCTTTGCAAATTTTACGGTTATCGGTTCGCTGAATATCTTGGAATAGCTGATTATCCTGGTGAGAGCGCTCTCGAGCTCTCTTATGTTGTACTTGACTTTTTCAGCTATCAGGTCGATGACTTCAAGTATATCGTCGTCATTGAGATCTATGTTTTCAAGCTGAGCCTTGTTCCTGAGTATAGCTACTCTTGTTTCGAAGTCAGGCGGCTGTATGTCAGCGATGACGTTCCACTGGAATCGCGAACGCAGTCTTTCGTCGAGGTCGGTGAGCTTGCTCGGGTGGCGGTCACTCGATATGACTATCTGCTTGTCACATTCATAAAGGGCATTGAATGTATGGAAAAACTCCACCTGAGTGCTTTCCTTGCCCTCGATGAACTGTATATCGTCTATCAGCAGCACGTCGACGTTCCTGTATTTGTTTTTGAAGAACCTCATTTTGCTGTTGTAGTTCTTTTTATCCTGGATAGCTTTTACGAGCTCTGAAGTAAACATTTCAGACGATACGTAAAGCACCTTTGATGACGGATTGTTTTCGAGTATGTAGTGTCCTATGGCGTGCATGAGGTGAGTCTTTCCAAGCCCTGAGCCTCCGTAGAGGAAAAGGGGGTTGTACGCCGATGCCGGTGATTCTGCGACCGAAAGGGCTATAGCATGCGCATAGTTGTTGTTCGATCCGACTACGAAATTATCGAATTTGTATCTGGGGTTTAAGAAATATTCTTCTCTGAATTCTTCTTCTGCAGCCTGATTTTTTGGCGGCTGCGGCTTGCTTCCCGCCGTGCCGTTCACGATGCTTTCGATCTCTTCTTCAGATTTTTCTTTTATAACTACCCTGTATCTCTCGTTCATCACGCTCTCGACAGCCTGCTCAAATATTGAAATATAGCGGTTGTTGAGCACTTCGACAACAAAGCTTTCTGATGCTGCCACGTGAAAAACCTTAGCGTCTTCATCTATTTCGAGAGGTACAAGGGGCTTGAACCATGTCCTGTAACTTACATCGGTAACATTGCTGTTTATTTCTGCAAGTATATCTCTCCAAGTTTTTTCATCAGGTTTTTTTTTCATAAGTAGATCCTCTCCATAAGCGATGGATATATAATATCAAAAAAAGTTATCCACAAGCAATAGGTTGATAAAATTTGTTGAAAAAATAAAGATCGCGAAAGTTATCCACTACCTGTGGATAAAGTTGTGCAAAGTTTACACAGGGGTAACTACATATTGGACAGCCATGTAAAACCGGCACGTTTTTTGGCAGTTCAGGCTTTTGAGCGGGCTATCTTCCTTTTAAAATCAATTGACAGAGCAGATGACGCGGAGTATAATAGTAAAGCATATCGCATAGGTTGAAATTTAGATCTATGCATCATAAATCACAGTTCCAAAGGGAGGATACAACAAATGAAAATGACATATCAGCCTAAGAAAAGGCAGAGAAAAAAAGAACACGGCTTCAGAAAAAGAATGAGAACAAAGAACGGTAGAAATGTTTTAAAGAGAAGAAGACAAAGAGGAAGAAAAGTTTTATCAGCATAGAGACCGCAAGCGTGGTCTTTTTGTTATGACATGATAAATGTCATATTAGGTAAAACCTGGTAATGTTATGCTAAAAAGGGATATACTGAGAAGAAAAGATGATTTTACTTCCATATATAAAAAGGGCAGATCTGTAGGCGAGAGATATGTTGTGCTTTTTTATAAGAAAAACAGTCTCGGCTATAACAGAACAGCATTTTTAGCAAGCAAAAAAGTAGGGAACAGCGTTGAAAGAAACAGAGCAAGAAGACTCATGAAGGAAAATTACAGATTTCTCAGAGATGATATAAGATCCGGTCATGATCTTATATTTATCGCACGAAAAACCATCAGCGGCCGCAAGGCCGGCGAGGTCGGGAAATCTATGATCAATGCTTTATCTAGAGCAAAGTTATATAAGAAACAAGAGGCAAAAAGATGAAGAAGGTATTGATTTTGATCATAAAAGGATATCAGAAATTCATATCTCCTCTTTTTCCGCCAACATGCAGATTCTATCCTACTTGTTCGACTTATTTTATACAGGCATTGGAAAAGTACGGATTTTTTAAGGGCTCGTTCCTGGGGATCAAAAGGCTGCTGAGATGTCATCCTTTTAATCCCGGCGGTTATGATCCTTTAAAATAGGAGGAAATAATTAATGTATACAATATTGGGAGTAATAGCAAAGCCTTTAGGGTGGTTGCTGGGATTATTGTATAATCTTATCGGTTACTACGGTATTACGATTATTCTGTTTACTGTAATCGTTAAATTATGTCTGTATCCTTTGTACATAAAGCAGACGAAGTCTACTGTTATGATGGCAGAGGTGCAGCCTAAATTACAGGCGTTACAGAGAAAATATGCTAATGACAAAGAAACTCTGAACATGAAGATGGCGGAATTGTATAAGGAAGAAAAATTCAACCCTATGGGCGGATGTCTTCCTATGCTTATCCAGATGCCGATCATCATGGGTCTCTTTGCACTGCTCAGAAATCCTATGAGATATATAGGAGACGTAAGCAGCATGATTTTCGCTTTTCATGAATCGTTTCTGTGGATCGAAGACCTCAGTCAGCCGGATCCATGGATACTTCCTATAATCGCGGGTGTAGCAACATTCATTTCATTCACCATGAACCAGGCGCTTACAGATACCGGCGCAACCGGAGCTGCAAATCAGATGAACGGCATGATGAAGATGATGAAGTATATTTTCCCTATAATGATTTTATGGATGGCAAGATCATTCCCGTCCGGTTTAGCTCTTTACTGGGCAGTGAGCCAGATCATTCAGATATTCTTCAATATCCATATGGCTTCGCTGAGAAAGAAATTAAAAAAGCAATCGGAAGTAAAAAAGAAAAAATAGATATCGATACTTTAAAGTATGAATATCGTATCACCCGGAAAAAAATATTTCCGGAGTTTGAAAAAGTCTGCCGTTGAATACGATCGGCGGGACCGGCTTTTATTTGGAGGATATTTTTAATATGGATTATTCGGAAAAATGGGGTGTGGACGTTGAAGAAGCGGTCAAGCTCGCCCTTATGGATCTTAAGTGCTCCAGAGACGAAGTTGAGGTTACGGTTTTGGAACAGCCTTCAAAGGGCTTTTTCGGTATCGGCTCAAAGCTTGCAAAAGTAAGAGTTGAGAAGAAAAAAACAGAGGAAAAGGAAGCAGCGGATGATATATATGATGAAGCAGCGATAAACGCTGCGAAATCTGTTTCTGAAAGTGCTGCGGAACAGAAACCTAAAGAAAAGTTTAAAGACAAGCCTCATACTAAGGATAACAATAAAAGAAACAGAAAAAATAAAAACAGAAACGAAAAGAAATCAGGAGAACACAAGAGAGATCTCGCTGAAAGCAGCTTGAATATAGAGGTAGTAGACAAGAGCAAGCTCCAGGATGTTGAAGAACATGAAGCACTTGATTTTCTCAAGGATATAACCGAGAAGATGGGGCTCAATCTGGGATTCAGCGTCAAGGCAGGAGACGATGTTGTCTATATCGAAATGGATGGTAAGGATTCAGGCACTATCATAGGCAAGAGAGGTCAGACACTTGATTCTATACAGTATCTCACGAGTCTTGTTATTAACAAGGACAGAGATAAATATATCAAGGTCGTTATAGATGCTGAAAATTACAGAGCAAAAAGGCAGAAGACTCTTGAACAGTTAGCAAACAGACTGGCAGCAAAAGTAGTAAAGACAAAAAAATATGTCAGACTGGAACCTATGAATCCTTATGAAAGAAAGATAATTCATGCTACTTTACAGCAGAATCCTGACGTCAGCACAAGGAGCGAAGGTGAAGAGCCATACAGAAGAGTTGTAATAGAGCTTAAAAAATAACTAAAAGAGAGTCCGCAATTTTTTTGCGGACTCTTGTGATTTTACGGAGAAAATGATGGAAGATACTATTGCTGCAGTAGCGACTGCGTACGGAGAAGGCGGAATAGGCATAATAAGGATAAGCGGTGAAAAGGCGCTGAGCATCCTCGAAGAAGTTTTTGAATTTGCAGGCGAGACTTCTCAGATCGTCAACCGCCGTATGACTTACGGACGGATAGTAGACAGAGAAAACGAGCAGATCATCGATGAGGTTCTCGCTGTTTACATGAAGGGTCCGAAGACATATACAGCGGAGGACGTTGTAGAGATAAACTGCCACGGGAGCATGGTCTCGCTCAGGAAAACGCTTGCGCTTGTTCTTCGCAAAGGTGCACGCCTCGCGGAGCCCGGGGAATTCACAAAGCGCGCTTTTTTGAACGGACGCCTGGATCTTTCACAGGCCGAAGCCGTCATCGATATCATAAAAGCAAAAACCGACAGGAGTTTCGATGTAGCTATGTCGCAGCTTGAGGGAGCGCTTTCACTCAGAGTTACTGAGATACGTCAGAAGCTGCTGGATCTGCTGGTCGATATAACTGTCAACATAGATTATCCGGATGAGGATATCGAAGAGCTGACCTATGACAAGATAGAAGAAAATATATTGCTTATAGGCGAAATGATTGAAAAACTGCTGTCTACAGCCGATACCGGACGCATGATAAGAGAGGGAATAAGAGTAGCTATCGTAGGAAAACCGAACGTTGGCAAGTCCTCTCTGATGAATTCTCTTCTCAGAGAAACACGTGCGATAGTTACAGAGATACCCGGAACTACAAGAGACACTATCGAAGAAGCGATAAGCATCAGGAACATACCAGTATACCTTGTAGACACCGCAGGTATCAGAGAGACGTCGGATGAAGTGGAGAGACTGGGTATCGAGCGTTCGAAGGCGGCATTCAATGAAGCTGACTTTATAATATTCATAATGGACGGCAGCAGCGCTATTTCTGATGAAGACAGAGAGATCGCTTCATATCTTGACGGCAGGGATTCAGTAGTTTTGATAAATAAAAACGATCTAGAGAGAGGCTTCACGAACGATGACGTCAGAGAGCTTGTCAATGATCCGGTGATAATAGAGACATCGCTCATAAACAATGAAGGTATAGAGGAAATAGAGAATCATATAGAAGAACTCGTTTACGGCGGAGAGCTGTCGCAGCATGACAGCACTATGGTAAACAACGTGAGACATATAGAGCTGCTGAAGCAGAGCAGAGATTCTCTTCGCGACGCCATGGAGATGACGCTTGCGAGAGAAGCACTCGACTTTATAGAAGTGGATGTCAGGAATGCATATGATCTGCTCGGTGAAATAACAGGCGAAACCGTATCGGACGATATAATCAATGAAGTTTTTGCCAGGTTCTGTCTTGGAAAGTAGTGCAGGTTTTATTATAAAAATATGGAGGCATATATTAGATAATGGAAAAATTTTTGATGGGAACTTATGATGTGATCGTTGTCGGCGCAGGCCATGCAGGCTGTGAAGCCGGGCTTGCTGCTGCCAGGATGGGGCAGAAAACGCTGATGCTTTCCATAAACCTGGAGGCTGTTGCTATGATGGCGTGCAATCCGTCGATAGGCGGCACGGGCAAGGGTCACCTGGTGAGGGAGATCGACGCGCTCGGCGGCGAGATGGGAATAAATATCGATAAGACTTTCATACAGAGCAGGATGCTCAATACTGCAAAGGGTCCGGCGGTGCATTCGCTGAGGGCTCAGGCAGATAAGAACGAGTATCATATCGAGATGAAGAAGACTATAGAGAAGGAAGAAAACCTTCATCTCAAGCAGGGTGAGGTCATCGATCTGATCGTCGAGGATGGAAAGGCGTGCGGAGTCGTGCTGAAAACAGGTTCGTGCTACAGGGCGAAAGCTGTCATCCTCGCTACGGGAACTTTCCTTGCCGGAAAGATATTCATAGGAGACAGTGCATATAACAGCGGGCCTAATGGTCTGGCACCATCGATGGAGCTGGCTGCAAGGCTCAGAGAATATGGGCTGCCGATGAGAAGATTCAAGACGGGCACGCCTGCCAGAGCTCTTGCAAAGAGTCTGGACTTCGACAAGATGACGCCGCAGTACGGCGATGAGAAGATAGTGCCGTTTTCATTCATGAATGACGATCTGCAGAAGGATCAGGTCAACTGCTGGCTCACGTACACGAATCAGCAGACGCACGATGTGATCAGAGCCAATTTTCACAGGTCGGCGCTGTTCGGCGGACAGATAGAGGGAGTCGGTCCAAGATACTGCCCTTCGATAGAAGACAAGGTAAACAGATTTTCTGACAAGGAAAGGCACCAGCTTTTCATCGAGCCTGAAGGTCTGTATACTGAAGAAATGTATATCCAGGGAATGTCATCGAGTCTTCCGGAAGATGTACAGCTGCAGTTTTACAAAACGATACCGGGACTTGAGAATCTGGAAATCGTCAGACCTGCGTATGCTATCGAGTATGACTGCATAGATCCGCTCGATCTGAAGGTCTCGCTTGAGAATAAGCATATCGAAAATCTGTTCTGTGCAGGACAGTTCAACGGAAGCTCCGGCTATGAGGAGGCTGCTGCACAGGGGCTGATGGCGGGAATCAACGCTGCTTGTAAAATAAAGGAAAAAAATCCGTTCGTGCTCGACAGAAGCGAGGCTTATATTGGCGTTCTCATCGACGATCTCGTGACTAAAGGTACTAATGAACCTTACAGAATTATGACCAGCAGAGCGGAATATAGGCTGGTTCTGAGGCAAGACAACGCAGATTTGCGTTTGACAGACCGCGGATACGGGGTTGGATTAGTAAAAAAAGACAGATATGATAAGTTTTTACATAAAAAAGAAATCGTCGAGCAGGAGACTGAGCGACTCAGAAAAAAGACAGTCAAGCCGGAGGATGCGAACGATTTTCTCGAGAGCAAGGGAAGCACTCCGCTGAAGAGTGCCGTGTCGCTGTTTGAGCTTTTGCGAAGACCTGAGATAAAGTATGATGAAACTGCTGTGATAGATGACGAAAGGCCTGTGCTTTCCAGTCACCAGAAAAACATGATGGAAGTGCAGATAAAGTATGAGGGTTACATCCAGAAGCAGCAGCAGCGTATCGAGAAGTTCAAGCGACTTGAAAACAAGAAGCTGCCTGCGGATATAGACTATGATCAGATAGACGGACTGAGGATCGAAGCGCGCCAGAAGCTGAACGACTTCAGGCCGCTGTCGGTGGGGCAGGCATCCAGGATATCCGGAGTGTCGCCAGCAGATATAAATGTGCTGCTTATTTACATGGAAAAGATGAGAAGGAAAAACGGTAAAAATGAGCATTAATGAAATCAGAGACATATTCGACACACTGATCACCGGTATTGACGAGACCGGGATCGCACAGCGCGTGCAGAGGCTCGAGGGATATATGGACGGGATACTGGAGCTGAATCAGCATATAAACCTGACGGCTATAACTGACAGGACGGAATTTATCAGGAAGCATTATGCAGATTCGCTTTTGTGTGCGGGTTACCATGAGTTTCGGAGTGCGCAGTCTGTCATAGATGTGGGGACCGGCGGCGGATTTCCGGGTGTGCCGCTGGCGATCGTTTTTCCGGAGAAGGAGTTCGTGCTCATCGATTCGCTGAACAAGCGCATCAGGATAATAAATGATCTTTGTGCAAAGCTCGGGATAGCGAATGTCAGGGCTGTTCACGGAAGGGCAGAGGAGCTTGCGAGGAGGAAAGATATGCGTGAATCGTTCGATCTGTGTGTTTCCAGGGCAGTGGCCAACATGAGTACTCTGTCGGAATACTGTCTTCCTTTCGTAAAGGTCGGGGGATGCTTCATGGCATACAAGGGCCCTGACTGTGACAGAGAGCTGGCAGAAGCAGAGAATGCAGTCAGGCTGCTGGGCGGCCGAGTCGATCGCATAGAGTCGCCGTCTGCAGACGGGCTTGATTTTGATCACAGGATAATAGTTATTTCAAAAGAAAAAAATACGATGTCGAAATTTCCGCGAAAAGCGGGTACTCCGTCAAAAGAGCCGATCAAATAGCATATATCGGCTCTTTTTGTTTTACGAAAACGCTTTTACCTGCCCGGACAAGCTGTTACCATAGTTACAGGAGGGGGGCAGAGATATGTTTATAAAAAAGACGATGGAAGTACCGGTTGAACTCATAAAAGCGAATTCGGAGCAGCCTCGAAAGAATTTTGCTGAAGAACAGCTGATAGAACTGAGGGATTCGATAAAGGAATTCGGAGTTCTGCAGCCTTTGATATTAAAGAGAGAAGTCAACGGAGATTATCTGCTGATAGCAGGGGAACGAAGGCTGAGAGCGGCAATGATGGCCGGACTTGACAGAGTACCGGCTGTTATAAAGGATGCAAGCGATGAAGAGGTCAGCCTCATAGCACTTGTCGAGAACATACAGCGTGAAAATCTGGGATACATAGAAGAAGCGAAAGCGTACAGGAATATCATGGAAAAATATGGGATGAGCCAGCTTGCGCTTTCCGAAAAACTCGGCAAAAACCAGTCTACTATATCTAATAAGATACGGCTGCTGTCGCTGCCGAAGGATATACAGGATATACTCGTTGAAAACAAGCTGACGGAACGGCACGCCCGAGCTTTGCTCAAGATCGAAGATGATCAGATGAGGAGAGTGGTGATAGGAAAGGTGCTGAAGCACGGGTTCAATGTCAAACAGACTGAAAAACTGGTAGATGATTACATAGCGCAGCAGGAAAGCCAGGAGCGCGAGCGAAACAAGATATGTCACATCAGCTACAAGCTTTACATCAATACGCTGAAAAGGGCATTCAATGATATGGAGCTTAATGAAAAGGGCGCGACATTCGTGCAGGAAGACATGGGAAACGACCTGCGGATAACGATAATGATACCAAAAGAAATACAGGGAATGGTCGGATAATACCTCCTTTATGTTATATTGTAAATATTGATCAATAATATTTACGCAACTTTGGAAAATCTGTCGCTGTATCGATAAGTGCAGCGTGCAGATTTTTCTAAACAAAAGATGTTTCACGTGAAACATTTTTTTTGTGTGAAGAAATTCAAAAGTTATAGTAAAAACAAAATCTATGTTATATAATATGTAAAGCAGATATACAGAATGTATCAAGGAGGAATAAATTGGGTAAAGCTATAGCTATATTTAATCAAAAAGGAGGAGTCGGAAAGACTACTACCAATATAAATCTGGCAGCATGCCTGGCTATAAAGGGAAAACGTGTTCTCATACTGGACATAGATCCGCAGGGAAATACGACAAGTGGAGTGGGAATTTCAAAAAAAGACCTTGAAATCACTACCCATGAGATTCTTATCGAAGATAAATACCATCCTGAGGAGGCTATACTGCCGACAGGGATCGAAAATCTCGACATAATGCCTGCAAGTGTGCAGCTGGCGGGCGCTGAAGTCGAGCTTATAGAGCTGGCAGGTCGCGAAAAGAGACTGAAAAGGGCAATAGATATATTGAAGCCTAAATATGATTACATATTTATAGACTGTCCGCCTTCGCTCGGAATACTGACGATAAATTCGCTTACAGCAGTCGATTCAGTGCTGATACCGATCCAGTGCGAATTCTATGCACTCGAAGGAGTCAGTCAGCTGATGAGCACTATCGATATCGTAAAGAGGAATATGAATCCTGAGCTCGAGATCCAGGGAGTTATCCTGAGCATGTTTGACGGACGTACGAATCTTTCGGTGCAGGTGGTTGAAGAGGTCAAGAAATACTTCAGAGAAAAGGTATATACTACAGTGATACCTAGAAACGTAAGGCTGGCAGAAGCGCCGAGCTATGGTATGCCTGTAATACAGTATGATCCTAAATCATCAGGTGCGATAGCATATATGGAATTTGCAGACGAATTTTTGAGCGGCGAGGAGGAAGAATAGATGGCGGCACCGAAAAAACAGCGAGGTCTGGGAAAGGGCCTTGATGCACTTTTCGGCGATGCAGAAGTGACCTTGAGAGCTAAAACAGATAAAAAGGAAGAAGAGAATCAGGTTAAGGCAGAGGAAGCAGAAGCAAAGGTCGAAGACAAAGAAGTATCATCAGGCGGTATAGCGTATATAGATATAAATGATATCAAACCGAATTCAACCCAGCCGAGAAAGATATTTGATGAAGAGAAGCTGCAGGAACTGGCATCTTCGATAGAAGAGCACGGTCTCATACAGCCTGTCGTACTGAGAAAGGTAAGCAAAGGCTATGAGATAGTGGCAGGTGAGAGAAGATGGAGAGCTGCCAGACTGATAGGCATAAAGGAGCTGCCGTGCATCATCAGAGAGCTTACTGATGAGGAAAACATGCTTCTGGCTATCATCGAAAACATGCAGCGTGAGGATCTCAATCCGATAGAAGAGGCAGAGGGTATAAGCCAGATGATGGAGACTTATGGTCTCACTCAGGAGCAGGTGTCAAAGAGCCTTGGCAAGAGCAGGCCGTATATAGCGAACAGCCTGAGGCTTCTGAAGATAGCAGACAAGGTGAAGCAGTATGTGATAAACGGTGATCTTTCGTCGGGGCATGCGAGAGCACTTGCTGCTATAGCGGATGAAGCGCATCAGATAGCGCTCGCAGATATTGCAGTAAAGCAGGGACTTTCCGTCAGAGAGATAGAGAAGCTGGCAAAGCAGAACAAGGATTCTGCGAAACCAAAGCCGCGTGTAAAGTCAAAGAATGCAGATGTCATTCGTGTTGAGGAAGACCTGAAAGAAGTTCTGGGAACAAAAGTAAACCTCAATCAGAAGGGCAAAAAAGGCAAAATAGAGATAGAATTTTACAGCAGAGAAGATCTTGAAAGACTGATAGAACTGTTGAAGACACTCAGTTAGAAGAGATTGTTTCATGTGAAACATATGTAAAATATGAAAGATATGGAACGTATGAAACATAGCAGATATGAGTGCGGATGCAGTTATCGGTATGCGAATGGCAGCAGATCAGATCGGAATAAAATCATAAACGATATGGATCAGACAGAATTAAATAGAAATCTTAAAGAAGTGATAAAGCAGGCACAGGATATAAATATTCCTGTGCCTGCTGATATATGTGAACAGGTTGAGATAAACTCTCGTCCGAAAAAGAGATACGGATGCTGCAGGCTGAAGAATGGAGTATATCATATAGAGGTAAGTGAGTTCATACTGGGCTGTGATCCTGAGAAAATAAGGGGAGTTCTGGCTCATGAGATACTCCATACCTGCAAAGGCTGTTATAATCATGGCAATATGTGGAAAGAATATGCCGCTATGATGAATTCAGCATATGGATATAATATAAAGCGCACTTCATCTAATGAGGAAATGGGGATCGCTGATGAGGGCAGAAGCGGAGAATATTCCGGAAGCGAAGGAACTGCCGGCGGGTCGGGGAGCGCTGATCGGTCGGATACTGTTGATGTGTGGGGATTTGTCGGCAGGCAGGGCAGCTCTTCAACCGGCGCAATAAAATACATCATCAGATGCAGGAAATGCGGCAGGGAATATCCCAGACAGCGCTGCAGCGCTGTCGTAAAGAAACCGAAAGCCTACAGATGCCGCTGCGGCGGCAGACTGACGGTCTTCGAGATCCGCAGAACTGCAGATCTTTGCATGAAGAAAACTTAAAATAACCTAAAACAGCTTAAAACAAGTCATAGAACAGCCCAAATAGATACATGATACTTTCCTGATAAGAATAGTTAGAATGCTAAACTCAGCAAACTAGTAATACTTTAGACCCTTGAATAATAATATATATGTCATATAATGGATATAGAGAGTGTTACAAAATACAAATGGAGGAATCATGAATTTATTAAAAGACTATGTGACCGATATCAGAAATGAGTTTAAGGGCTATAACGGCAAACGATTTTCGAAGGACCTGATGGCAGGCATCACCGTTGCAGCCGTTGCACTGCCGCTTGCACTGGCGTTTGGTGTCAGCTCGGGGGCGACCGCAGCCGCAGGTCTGGTAACGGCCATCATAGGAGGCATCATCATCAGCATCTTTTCGGGAGCGTCGTTTCAGATATCCGGACCGACAGGGGCAATGACCGCGATACTGGTAACGCTCGCAGCGAAATACGGGATGCAGGGAATACTGACAGCATGTTTTTTTGCCGGGATCATACTTATATTAGCCGGGATACTGAAGCTCGGAAGGATGATATATTACATACCGTCATCGGTAATAACCGGGTTCACATCGGGCATCGCGATCATCATCGCACTTGGACAGCTCGATAATTTCTTCGGCGTGACGTCGCACGGAAGTCTGGCGATCACGAAATTCATATCTTATTTCACACAGGGTTTTCATCCCGATATACCGACTATGTGCATCGGACTGGCAGTGATCATCATAATGGTGATCTGGCCGAAAAAACTCAATGACAAAATGCCGTCATCGCTGGCGGCGCTCATAATCGTACTGATAGCAAATTATTTTCTCAAGCTGGATGTGGCGATGGTAGGGGACATACCCAAGTCACTGTTCCTGGATGAGAGACTGTCGATCTCAGGGATAGATTTTGCAAAGTTCTGGGATCTGTTCGTTCCCGCGCTTTCGATAGCTGCGCTGGGTATGATAGAGAGTCTGCTCTGCGGTGCATCTGCAGGAAAAATGAAGAAGGAAGAGCTCAATGCTGACAGAGAACTGATCGCACAGGGAATAGGCAATATAGTGATACCGTTCTTTGGAGGCGTGCCTGCGACGGCTGCGATAGCAAGAACGAGCGTTGCGATAAAGGCAGGATGCGAGACGAGACTCACAGGCGTTATACATGCCGGAATACTGCTGCTTTCCATGTTCGTGCTGGCGCCGGTCATGTCAGTTATCCCGCTTTCAGCACTGGCCGGAGTTCTGATCGTGACCGCATGGAGGATGAACGACTGGACTAACATAAAGTTCATATTCAGCCACAAGTTCAAATCAGGAATGATCAAGTTCCTCGTTACGATGGCCGCTACAGTAGTGCTCGACCTCACGCAGGCGATCGTAATAGGCGTTGCAGTTTCAGTGATACTGATCCTGATAAAGCTTACGGATATAGAAATCAACATCAGCGAGATAGATTCGGAGAGACTTGAGGAAGCGGGCATCCATCTGCCGAGGATATCAGGCAAGGTCAGAGTCGCATACCTTACAGGTGCGATATTCTTTGCGGTAGTCGACAAGCTCACGAAAAAGCTGCAGGAGCAGGAGGGAGTGACAGAGGGGCTGATCCTGTCGATGAGAGGAGTTCCGGTCATAGACCTTTCAGGTATACAGGGAATGATCGATCTTGTAAAGGAGCTCGAGGGACACGGTACCGAAGTATATCTGACGAGTGTGCAGCCTAAGGTCCTCGAGGAAATGCGAAAGGGCGGACTGATCGATCTGATCGGCGAGGAATACATATTCGACAGCGCTGAAGAAGCGATCATCGTGGCGCAGAAAGAGCACATGTAGGCAAAAATCCTGAAAACGCATGATAATGAGAAAAGCATATGAAAAAAAGATCTAAAATGATCCCGATACTCGTAAAAGTAAGTTAAACATAGCATGATAGTAAATCAAAACAGATTGACAGTGATGCGGTGCAGATGATAGAATCAAAACGATACATGAAGTATCATAAGTACTCAGAAGGGTGCAGGATCAGACATTACAGAAAATATCAGATCTAAAAGTTTACGAAAAGGCAATAATACGAGTACAGTAAATGTCATATGATATTATCTATTGGCATTTGGCTGACTGACTGAATGAAAATCAAAATCAGAATGTCATAGACTACAAACTAAATATCAGAGAATATTTGTCCAGGAAGGCATACGAGCTAAAAGAAACAGCCGCATATACCGACCTGGATTTTTTTCGCGGTAAATATGCGGATATACAGTGCCGCGGGATGTTCTCAGATGAAGGAAGAAGGAGAAGTATGATTATGAAAAAAAGGTTATTGAAAAGAGCAGCATGCTTGCTGGCTGCAGCAGTGATGACTGTCGGCGCACTCGAGATATTCGCGGGATGCGGCAGTTCTTCAGGATCATCGGATGACGGTATCTCAGTATACATCGGAGGAACGATATTCGACAGCAGTCTTGACCCTGTAAAGGGAGCGATGTCATATGGATATCCGTTCACAAACAATGCCCTTACGAAGGTTACGCCGGAATCAACATACACCGGAGATCTGGCGACTGAATGGGAAGTGAGCGATGATGCACTCACATATACTTTCAAGCTCCGTGAAGGCGTGACTTTCCACGATGGATCTGATTTTACAGCAGAGGACGTGGTATTTACATATAATGAAGTAAAGAAAAACCAGGGCAATAATGAAAATGTAGATCTCAGCAGGATGGCTTCAGTAGAGGCCGCGGACGATCACACGGTAGTATTCACGCTTAGTGAGCCGTATTCATCATTCCTCGATCAGACTGTATGCCTGGGGATAGTACCGTCAGACAGCTATGACAGCGAGACATTCGATACAGAGCCGGTAGGTACAGGACCGTGGAAAATCGTGCAGTACGATACCGCACAGAAGATAATAGTCGATGCGAACGACGATTATTACGGCGGAGTACCATCGATACCGAGAGTAACGATGCTCAACATGGAAGAAGACACAGCGATCGCAAATGCAAAATCCGGCGAGCTCGATGTAGTTATGGTAAATCCGAGCTATGCCGATGAAGATGTAAAAGGCATGCATATAGAGAATCTGGAGACGATGGATGTAAGACAGATAAGTCTGCCGGTCACATCAGAAACTGAATATACGACGAAAGACGGACAGAAGATAAAAGCCGGCAATGACGTCACTGCAGACAAAGCCGTAAGAGAGGCACTTTCCATAGGCATCGACCGACAGAAGATAATAGACAACGCACTGAACGGTATAGGAAAACCTGCGGAAGGTTTTACGACGAACCTCGAGTGGGGAAACCCTCCATCATATGAAGACGGACAGACGGAAAAGGCTGCGCAGATCATGGAAGCTGCAGGATGGAGCAAAGGCAAAGACGGCATATACGAAAAAAATGGAAAGAAATGCGAATTTACAGTGCTGGCGCCGAGTGGAGATACCACAAGATATCAGCTGGCAACAGCGGTAGCAGAAGAAGCGGAAGCGCTTGGCATAAAGATAGACGTAGATCAGCAGACATGGGACGAGCTTACAACTTCAGCGGCATCATGCGGAGTCGTATGGGGCTGGGGACAGTTTGACCCTATAGTTCTTAAAAACCTGTTCTATACAGATGCTTTCACAGGAAACGGAACATCAAATACTGTAAGATATTCAGACAGTGAAGTAGATAAGCTGATAAATACTGCGCTGAACGCAAATAACAAAGCTGATGCAACAGCAGCCTGGAAAGAAGTTCAGAGTGCAGCTGCTGATGACTATGCATACCTTTACATCGTAAATATAGAACATAGTTATTTCGTGAGCGACGATCTTGATATTTCGGTCGACACACAGATACCACATCCGCATGGACATGGAGCACCGATCATAAACAATATGAATGACTGGACACTGAAGAGATAAATTACTGCTATACTGCGGTAAAGGCAGGGCTGTATCATCATGAATGAGGCAGCCTTGCAGCAGTATATCAGCTGATGGAGAAAGGAAAAAAAATGAACCGGATAAAATATATCTGTTCTACAACAGCCAGGATGCTGACACTTATGATAGCTGTCAGTATCCTGGCATTCATGCTTATAGCATTCTCGCCGATAGATCCTCTCAAGGCGTATGTAGGCGCGGAATCTACGCTGTCAGAAGAAGCGAAGCAGGAAGTAGCCGAATACTGGGGGCTCAATGATCCTCCTGTCGAAAGATTCCTGACATGGGCTGATCATGCGCTTCACGGTGATCTAGGCACATCTATAACATACAACATGCCGGTATCGAAGGTGATCGCGGACAGATTCAAATATTCACTTGCTTTGATACTGATGGCATGGGCGCTGTCAGGAATCATCGGGTTTGCAGCCGGGATCCTGGCAGCAGTGAAAAAGAGCAGTGTATTCGACCGGTGTGTCAAAGCATTTTGTCTGATACTGCAGTCTGCACCGGTGTTCTGGTTCGGACTGCTGATGCTGACTGTGTTTTCGATAATACTGGGCTGGTTTCCGATCGGGCAGGCGGCGCCGGTCGACAAGCTGGCGGCAGACGTGACGATATGGGACAGGATCTATCACATGATACTGCCGGCTGTGACCCTGAGCATCCTGGGAACCAGCAAGATAACGCTTTACACGAGACAGAAGCTCATAGAGATCATGCACAGTGACTATATCCTCTTTGCAAAGGCACGGGGGGAGTCGATGAAAGAGCTGATCATGAGACATGCGCTGAGGAATATCGCGATGCCTGCGATAACGCTGCAGTTTGCATCGTTTAGCGAGCTTTTCGGAGGTATAGCTCTGGCAGAGACAGTGTTTTCATACCCCGGGATCGGCAGTGCAGTCACGGCTGCGGCACTCAATGCCGATGTGCCGCTTCTGATAGCACTTGCAGTATTCAGTGCGATATTCGTGTTTGCAGGTAATTTTATAGCAAATATTCTTTACGGGATAGTGGATCCGAGACTGAAGGAGGGAGGCTACCATGCATAGTGTGCAGAATAATATGCAGATGACAGCGGCAGCGCCGAGACTCCGGCAGCCGAAACTGAATACTAAGAAAAAAATGATCATATATATCACTCTGGCGGCGGTATATCTGCTGGCGGTGCTGATCGCAGGACTGCTGATGGATCCGGCTCTTTACGGGGTGCATTATGAAGACAAGTTCCTGGCGCCTTCGCTGGCGCATCCGTTCGGTACGGATTTCATGGGGCGCGACATGTTCTGGAGAAGTATCAAGGGACTTTCCAATAGCATAATTATAGGACTGGCAGCATCGGCGGTCAGTTCGATAATAGCGCTGATACTCGGTATAGTTGCCGCGGTAGCGGGCGGCGTGGTCGACCGCACGATAAACTGGCTTGTGGACTGCTGTATGGGACTGCCGCATCTGGTACTACTGATGCTGATCTCATATATGATGGGACGCGGAGGACTGGGAGTAGCGTTTGCAGTAGCGGTGACGCACTGGACAGAATTGACGAGGCTTGTCAGAGCTGAAGTGCTGCAGGTGAAAAATACACAGTATGTCAAAGCTGCACAGAAGATGGGACATTCGAAATTCAAAGTAGCAAAGGATCACGTAGTACCGCACGTGATGCCTGTGTATCTGACCGGGCTCATACTGCTTTTCCCGCATGCGATAATGCATGAGGCGTCGCTCACGTTCCTGGGCTTCGGGTTTTCTGCATCGACTCCGGCGATCGGGGGCATATTGTCAGAAGCAATGAAGCATATCGTTACGGGGAAATGGTGGCTGTGCCTGTTCCCGGGGCTGATCCTGCTGATAGCGGTGATGCTTTTTGACGTTATCGGGGAAAAGCTCAGGATGCTGATGAACCCTGGCAGCAGCGAACAGTGAGGTTTTGCATATGGATATACAGATGTGCAAGTCCGGAGAAAATGAAAAGGCAGGAAAAATGATCACAGAAAAAGAAGAAATCAAAAAAACAGAATTCGATATAAAAAACGGGATGTCAGAGCGTGAAACATTTGAGTGCGACGGCTGTGCGGATCAGCAGCCGATCCTCGACATAAAGGATTTGACCATTTCATTCAGCCGTTATGACCGCGGCTGGAATAAGGCGGACCTTGAGGTGATACATTCACTTGATGTCGAGGTGTATCCCGGCGAGATCATGGCAGTGGTCGGCTCAAGTGGTTCCGGCAAAAGCCTGCTGGCACATTCGGTGCTGGGGATACTGCCGGAAAACAGCAGTATGAGCGGTACGATGGAGTTTGATGGAAAGCCGCTGTCTACTGAGAGGAAAGCGGATCTGCGCGGCAGAGAGATCGTGTTCATCCCGCAGTCTGTGGATTTTCTCGATCCGCTGATGAAAGTAGGCAGGCAGGTCAAAGGTGTGCGCGGTACTATGGAAAAGGTCAAACGTGCATTCAGCAGATACGGTCTGGCGAAGGAAGCAGAGGATATGTATCCGTTCCAGCTTTCGGGAGGCATGGCGAGGCGTGTGCTGATATCGACTGCAGTGATGGAAAACGCAAAGCTGATAATCGCAGACGAACCGACTCCGGGACTCGATCTTGAGATGGCGATGGAAACGCTCAGGAATTTCCGCGAGCTGGCAGATCAGGGCTGCGGGGTGCTGCTGATAACACATGATATCGATCTGGCGCTGAACGTCGCAGACAGGATCGCAGTATTTTATGCGGGGACTACCGTAGAAATCTGCCCGGCAGCGGATTTCAAGGGCGGCGGTGACGCGCTCAGGCATCCGTACAGCAGGGCCTTTATAGAGGCACTGCCGCAGAATGGCTTCAAGCCGATATCCGGGTCTCAGCCATATGCCGGTGAGCTTCCGGAAGGCTGCCTCTTTGCACCGAGATGTACATGCAGGACCGCGGAGTGCTGCGGAGAGATAGAAATGCGCCGGTTGAGAGGCGGGGAAGTGAGGTGCATCCATGCAACTTAGAGCGGAGAATATAAGTTTCAGATACGATCGCAAAAGCCCGTGGATCCTGAAAAATGTGGATCTCACGCTGGATGCCGGGGAGCGAGTGGCTCTGACCGGTCCGTCCGGGTGCGGAAAGAGCACGCTTTCCAAGATCCTGGCGGGTTATCTCGAGCCGACGGAAGGGCAGGTGCTGTTGGATGGAAAGCCGCTGCCGACGCGCGGTTATTCGCCGGTGCAGCTGATATATCAGCATCCGGAGCAGGCGGTGAACCCACGGTGGAAGATGGAGCGGACGCTGAAAGAGTGCTGGGAGCCCGATGAGGAATTGCTCAAGGAAATGGGCATCGAAAGTGAATGGCTGAAGCGCTGGCCGTCTGAGCTTTCGGGCGGTGAGCTGCAGCGTTTCTGTATCGCCAGGGTGCTCGGTCCGCAGACGCGATTCCTTGTCTGCGATGAGATCACGACGATGCTGGATGTGATAACGCAGGCGCAGATCTGGGAGCTGCTGCTGGAAAGGGCGCATGAACGCGATCTCGGGATGGCGGTGGTGACGCATAACATGGCTCTTGCGGAAAAGGTATGCAGCCGTATCGTGAGCTTGCCTGATATAAATGGTTTGAGATAAACGGACTGCAGGATGGCAGTGTGCCGGAACCGGGAGAGATAAAGCTCTTCTCAGACTGATCCCGGAACGCGGCAGCGAAGTGAAATAGCATACGCTCTGCGTGTGCGCACTACTTGTCTGTCTAATCCTGCACTCCTGGCATTGACTCGCACCTCTCGTTTCATCATACATTTATGTCTTGTCATGCCTTACAGGGTTAAAACCAAAAATCATTTGCCGGATAGCTGTTGTTGGTAAAAATGGCAGCTTTCCGGCTCTTTTTCTGATGTCGAATACCAAGAACCAGGAAGCGATCATTGATTTTTGGTATTTTAAACGTATAAAAAGCCATATTTCACGAAAGATTTTACCAAATAATCATGAGCAGATTTTGATTCTTGGTAATCGCCTTCCTTGAAAGGCATGATTTTTCAGGGATTTTACCAAAGAAGACAGCCTGAAGGTATATTTTTGGTAATCGATGATCCATGCAGGAGAACGATACGCTTGAGGATGCTTGAGATGAAAATGGATCTTGAGACTATCACGAAAGCGACTGGTCTGCCGCCGCAGAAAATAAAGAAGTTGTAACTGATGAATGCTGGGATGCAGTATTTGCAAGGTTTTGAGAATTTCGCTTAATAACGATACACGATCACGCAAAAGGCATACCCAGCTCCGGCAACATATGATCACCTGATATCTATACGATAATAAAAAGAGAGGAAGCATAGCAGTTCAGCTATAGATCCTCTCTTATTGTAGAAAGAAAACCCCACGTTTGACGCAGGGGTTTTCACATAGTCAATTCTAATAGAGAAATTGGCGGAGCTCCAGCGCTCACTGCGTTCACTCCTGTGCCTTCGGCTACGCTGTCCGTTTTTCCGAGTAGATCGTCTTCGGCTCTCCGGGAAAAAGGCAAAAAGTCTAAATATGAAAATATGCAGTGAAACAACTTCTCTTCTTCTGTATTTATCCGATTTGTCAGCACATTTATCATGTACTGTCCAGTATTATCTAATACACATAAACCTTCGGAAGCCTCTGGCCGAATGCGCACAGCACTTCGTAGTTTATGGTATTTGTTGCTTTTGCAATGTCTTCGGCACTGATCTCGTAGATGCCGTCCTTACCCATGATCGTGACTTCATCGCTGAGCCTCGGATAAGGCACGTGAGTCACGTCGATCATGCACTGATCCATGCAGATGGTTCCTGCGATCGGTGCAAAGACACCATTTACGATGACTTTTCCTTTTGTCGAGTACGGTCTTGGGAGACCATCGGAATATCCGATCGGGATGGTTGCGATGAGACTGTCCTGGCGTGTCGTGAATTTTCGGCCGTAGCTGATCGAGTTTCCTGCGGGAACTTTTTTCAGCTGAACGATATTCGCTTTTATCGACATCACCGGGCGCAGATCGATCTGGCTCCTGTCGACCTCCGCAGACGGATAGCAGCCGTACATGATAATGCCCGGGCGGACCATTTCATAATGCGAAGACGCCACTTCCATGATCGCAGCACTGTTTGCAAGTGTCCTGCACGGTATCGGGATACCGGCATTCAGCAGCTTTTTGTAAAAGACCATGAATCGCTGTTCCTGTACTGTAGTATACGTCTTGTCGAGCGAATCTGCCGCCGCAAAGTGTGAAAAGAGCCCAGCGATCCTGAAATTCGGCAGGTTCATGATCATCCTGATATCATCGATCGATGATGAATTGTCAGTATCGTATCCGATACGCCCCATTCCGGTGTCTATTGCCAGATATCCGTTGATTATGATGTTTGCCTTGGCTGCTGCTCTTGATATAGCTTCAGCATTTTCGTAGTCGCAGACTACCGGCGTAAGCCTGTATTCGATGATCGTATCTATGTAAGGATCCGGAGTCAGCCCCAGAACGGTGATTTCTTCGAGGATAAAGCCGGCCTTTCGCAGGCGCACAGCTTCAGACAGAGTCGCGACACCAAAAGATTCGATACCGTTTGCCCTCAGTACCGTAGCAACTTTTATCGCGCCGTGACCATAAGCATCAGCCTTTATTATGCCTGTTATTTTTTTTCCCGGTCCGACTTTGTCTTTTATCTGTTTAATATTGTAGTCAAGATTCGTAATATTGATTTCCGCCCATGCGGCTCTGATCGCATCTTTATACATCCTCTGGAAAAACCTCCACTCCTTTCATATGTTTGTCGACCATAGGTCGACATCAGGTTACACCCCTGCGGTGCTTCATATATTTGTCGGCGCCAGCCGACATGATAAACACCACATCTACAGCTTAGGTGTTCTCTTTATGATATCCTCTCTGCCCGGTCCGTTAGAAACGTAAGTGATCGGGAAGCCGATCATCTTTTCGATCTCGTCAACGTAGTTCTGAGCTTCTGCAGGCAGCTGGTCGTATTCGCGGATGCCCGTGATATCGCACTTCCAGCCCGGCAGCTTCTTCAGCACCGGCTTTGCCTTCTCGAGCTTCGATGTGCAAGGGAATCTGTCTGTCACTTCTCCGTCGATCTCGTATCCCACGCATACAGGGATCTCGTCGAGATATCCCAGCGGGTCGAGTACCGTGAATGCGACTTCGGTAGTTCCCTGAGTCATACAGCCGTACTTAGTAGCGACAGCATCGAACCAGCCGACTCTTCGAGGTCTTCCCGTAGTAGCACCATATTCGCCGCCGTCACCGCCGCGCTTTCTCAGCTCCTCAGCTTCCACCTCGTCGAGGATCTCGCTGACGAATGCACCGCCGCCGACAGCACTTGAGTACGCCTTTACGACAGTGATGATATCAGTGATCTCATAAGGCGGAACGCCGGCGCCGATCGCACCGTACGCAGCCAGCGTCGATGAAGACGTTACCATAGGATAGATACCGTGGTCAGGATCCTTGAGCGCGCCGAGCTGCCCCTCGAGCAGGATCTGCTTGCCGCTCTTTATAGCTTCATCGAGGAAAAGCGCAACGTCACATACATAAGGCGCTACCATTTCCTTATATTCTTTCAGAGTTGCCATGATCTCATCAGGATCGAGAGCAGGCTTGTGATAGAGATGCTCCAGCAGCACATTTTTCTGCAGGATCACCCTTTCCACCTTTTCACGCAGAAGATCCTCATCCATGAACAGCTCCTGCACCTGGAAACCGATCTTGGCATATTTATCAGAATAGAACGGAGCTATGCCTGATTTAGTCGAACCAAAAGCCTTGCCTGCCAGACGCTCTTCTTCGTATTCATCAAAGAGGATGTGATACGGCATCAGGATCTGCGCTCTGTCAGAAACCAGGATCTTAGGCATAGGCACGCCCTTTTCCACGATGGAGTTGATCTCGTTGAACATGTAAGGGATGTTGAGCGCAACACCGTTTCCGAGGATGCTGGTCGTGTGACCGTAGAATACCCCAGACGGCAGCATGTGAAGCGCAAATTTGCCGTAGTTGTTCTTTATCGTGTGCCCCGCGTTGCTTCCGCCCTGGAACCTGATGATGATATCAGCATTCTGCGAAAGCATGTCGGTGATTTTACCTTTTCCTTCGTCGCCCCAGTTGGCGCCTACGATTGCTTTGATCATTTAAATCTCCTTTATATTAATGATGTGATCTATGATTTATACATTTATGTCGGCATGCATGCCGAGTGCTTCTCTGTTGTCTTCAAGCACAGGCCTTACGAAAGTCTCGAGGAAATTCTCCGTCTGGCTTTCCGCGCATCCTGTAAAGTTTTCAGGCTTCATCAGCGCGAGCAGCTGTTCCTTCGTCATGTTGAAATCCGGGTCGGCAGCGATCCTGTCGAGCAGATCGTTGTCGGCGCCTTCCTCCTTGACTCTCCTGCCGGCAGCCATCGAATGCTGTCTGATCTTTTCGTGGAGCACCTGTCTGTCTCCGCCGGCCTTCACGGCATCCATCATGATATTTTCCGTAGCCATGAACGGAAGCTCGCTCATCAGTCTCGCATTTATCACCTTAGGGTAAACGACGAGGCCTGACGTTATATTCATGTAAAGCTCCAGTATACCGTCTGTCGCCAGGAAGCTCTCCGAAACGCTGAGTCTCTTGTTCGCCGAGTCGTCCAGCGTTCTTTCGAACCACTGGGTCGATGCTGTGATCGCCGGGTTCAGGACTCCTGCGATGACGAAGTTGGAAAGCGCAGCTATACGCTCCGAGCGCATAGGGTTTCTCTTGTACGCCATTGCCGACGAGCCGATCTGGTTCTTTTCGAACGGTTCTTCTATTTCCTTCAGATGCTGGAGCAGTCTGATGTCGTTGCTGAATTTGTGAGCGCTCTGCGCGATCCCTGACAGGATGTTGAGCACTCTCGTGTCGACCTTTCTCGAGTAAGTCTGACCCGATACTGCGTAGCAGCCGTCAAAGCCCATCTTCTCTGCGATCAGCGAGTCGAGCTTTCTCACCTTCCCGATGTCGCCGTCAAACAGCTCGAGGAAGCTTGCCTGCGTGCCGGTCGTTCCCTTCGAACCGAGGAGCTTCATCGTGCCGAGCACGTGATCGAGATCCTCGAGATCCATCAGGAGATCCTGCAGCCACAGCGTGGCTCTCTTTCCGACCGTCGTAGGCTGTGCCGGCTGGAAATGCGTGAATCCCAGCGTCGGCAGCGCTTTGTATCTTTCTGCAAAGTCCGCAAGGTTTGCGATGACATTTATCAGTTTCTTTCTTATCAGTTTCAGACCTTCCGTCATGATGATCAGGTCCGTGTTGTCGCCGACGTAGCATGATGTCGCGCCCAGATGTATTATCCCCTTCGCATCAGGGCACTGCAGGCCGTATGCATAAACATGGGACATCACGTCGTGGCGCACTTCCTTTTCGCGTGCCTTGGCAACGTCGTAGTTGATATCGTCAGCTGCGGCCCTGAGCTCAGCGATCTGCTGATCCGTGATCGGAAGCCCGAGTTCCTGCTCCGTCTCAGCAAGCGCTATCCAGAGCTTTCTCCACGTCCTGAATTTCATTTCAGGTGAAAAAAGATATTTCATTTCATTGCTTGGGTATCTTTCAGATAATGAACTCGTATAGTTCTTCGTATTATCCATAATCTCACTCCTTTTGTAATCACTGTGCGGGAAATATCATTTTCCGGGTTTCCCATCGGCCCGCTTCGATGAGAAATGCTGACTGCGTTCAGCACATACAACGATTATTATATCACAAAAAAGGGGGATAAAACAAGCGGCAGAGCGGATGATAGCCTGCTCTGCCGCATTATGCGCGCGAGTTACGCACGGTTTTGTGTCGGATCTGTGATGTAAAGGCTGCAGATGCGGGTCTCATATTCACTCGTGACGTTCTCCTGATCGCCTTGACGGCCGTTAGCGTGCAGCTTTTTTCCCCGAAAAAATATAAGTGATGAGCGCCGCGATGATAACCAGCGCGCAGCCGATGACGGACGTGACGTCCAGCACCTCGCCGAGGAAAACATATCCCAGGATGATCGAGAACACGATGCCGGAATAGTTGTAAATGCTGATCTCGGCCGCGGTCGCCAGCCTGTATGCGTAGGTCAGCGCGATCTGCCCGAAGCCGCCGAACACGCCGATCAGGAGCAGCAGGAGCAGCTCTTTGAACGTCGGCATCACGAAATCGAATATCATGAACGGTATACATGCAAGCACGCAGAACGTTGAAAAATGCATGATTATAGTCATTCCGTCGACTTTATTCTTGAAGTATGCCAGCAGTGTGTACGATACACTTGAAAAGAATGCGCACAGGAACGCCATGAAAAGCGGCAGCAGGTTCGAATTGAATGCGGGATTCGCAACGAACGCCGCACCCAGGAAGGCGATCAGCAGCGCAGGTATCTGTACTTTGCGGATCTTTTCTTTGAGGAAGATCGCCGCCCACAGCGTTATCATGAAAGGCGACAGCTTCATCATCGTGGACACGTCGCCCTGGTTGGCGTGCGCCACTGCGTAGAACTGGGTGATCAGACCCAGGAAACCGAATGCCGAGCGCACAAAAAGAAGAGGCTGGTTCTTTTTTGTGCCAAAGAGCGAGCCTCCGGATCTAATTATGAGTATGAAACTCAGTATCAGAGTCACGATATTTCTGAAAAACACCTGCTCCATTATCGGGATCGTCGTCCCGGACAGGCTGATGGGTATCTGCATCGCCGAAAAGAGAAAAGCAGAGGTGCACATCAGCACGGCGCCTTTCGTTCTTTCCGACATTCCGTTCAGAGTTGTCATTATTTTCTCCTAAGTTGTAAGTCACTGGGCTGCCGGGCTTCCGGGACGCACTCTATGAAAGCTGTTCCATGCCGTCAGCGCCCTGAGCGCCGCCAAGTGAATGTTTTACACGATCTGCCTCTTCGGCCTTCTTCGCATCGTTCCAGTTGTCCATCGTACCAACGAGATAGCCCGTGATCCTCCTGATCCTCTCGAAAGGAACATGCGAGAACGTGTAGTTAAGATCTGCATAATCACCATCGATATGCACGTCGAGCATCTCGAGCTTCCTGTTGTATTTTTCCTGCAGATAATCGACGTAAGCCTGAGCCTCGCGCGGATCTGCATTTCCTGTTATTTTTACTGCCATGGTAATACCTCCTTTATCTGGGTAAGATTATACACCTGAACACTATATTTTGTATATAGGCAGGCGGCAGAAAAACATCAAAAAAACAATCTGGACTAAAAACATCTGCAAACGCCGCGACCACACCGTTATGATGCCACGCCATGTCATCGTCTCACTGCGAAAGCGGATATCCCGGACGCATCGCTGCACCGCGAAACCTGCGGAAATGCGCGATAATTAATTTCGCGTACTTTTTATATAACCCTTGAAAAAGCACCCGCACATGTGATATCATAGTGGAGCAAAAAACACATATATGCCTCTATAGTTAAATGGATATAACAAACCCCTCCTAAGGGTTAGTTGCAGGTTCGATTCCTGCTAGGGGTGCCAGACGCGGCCGGATACGAACATCCGGCCGTTTTCTTTTTTTGTTATGGGAAGTTTTTATGTAAAGACTGCGGGCTGTGCGTCTGCAGGGCTCTCTCCTGATCAGTCAGTAAAGGGTGGGTATGTATATATATTAATGAAAATTTTTATTTATAAGATTACATGCTCCCTCTTTTAAACGAAGCCGAAAAATGTTTGCAAGTTCCGATTGTTACCGAAAACAGAATTGTGAAAATACATTGAAATAACAGGAGCAATGTGGTATACTTAGAAATTGCAATAGAACCGATTCTACATATATTTATTAAAAAATCTAACTGTAACATGAGATTTACTTTGGTATCGCTCAATATTACAAAGTATTTCGTAAACAGGGGAAGTTCAAACGAAGGAGAGCTGAGAATGAGAGTATTAAGTAGGAAAAGAAAGCTATCAGCATCGATACTTGCATTTGTGGTAGCCGCAGTCATGGTTTTCGGACTATGTCTATGTCCACAGAGTGCAGGTGCAGCTGAGAACACAGTCGCGGATGATCTGACTGTGAACAACTGGCACGACTCGAACGCGCTGGATGACAGCACGAAGAACGTCGGCCGTATCTGGACGGACAAGTCCGTGTCAACGGAGAATATTGTACTGACGAAGCCAAACGGAAATTTGAAAATCATAAATAAGGATAATGATTCGGATTTTCTCGTGGGATTATCGGCACTGTCATCCACAGCGAAGATAATGGGACAGACAACAGTACCCCTCGATATAGTACTGGTACTGGATGTGTCAGGCAGTATGGATGATAGGGATAAGGACGGCGTCAAGAAAATCGATAAGCTGAAATCCGCGGTGAACAACTTCATCGATAAATCGGCGGAGGAGAACGAGAATAAGCCGACTAATAAGCAGAACCGTATCTCTCTGGTGAAGTTTTCAGGAAACAAAATCGACAGGATAGGCGACGAAACATACCGCAGCGGTGGATTTACCTACAACTACACTCAAATCGTAAGTAATTATAAGGCATACACCAGTAGCGACAAGTCAGAGCTGAAAAATAAAGTAAATGCATTGAAGCCTGCAGGTGCTACCGCGGCAGACTATGCCATGGATCATGCAAAGACGCTGGTGGATAGGAGCAAGGCTGATGAAACCGCAAGCAGCGACCGTAAGAACGTCAAGAGGATAGTGATATTCTTCACAGATGGTGAACCAAATCATAATTCCGGGTTTGATGATGATGTGGCGGATGATGCAATAAAAGCTGCAAAGAATATCAAAGCAGATGCATCTACATCTATATATACGATAGGCGTATTCAATGATGCAGACGCCAGCATCACAGGTGGTACAGGTTGGTGGTGGACTAACAAAGAGAAGTTCAACGCTTACATGCATGGTATGTCCAGCAACTATCCTGATGCGACCGCATACGATAGCCTTGGCACACGTGCAAAGGACAGCAAAGGCAATAATACGCAGTTTTATAAGGCAGCAACAGATGCTTCAAAGCTGAATGACATATTCACAGAAATTCAGGAAGAGATAGTAACATCGGCGCAGTCTCCGACTCATGTGGATCAGGGAGAAGACCCGAGTCAGGCTGGATATATCACGATCACTGATCAGCTTGGCGACTATATGCAGGTCAAAGATCTGAACACGCTGCTGTATGCAGATCAGATGCTTACATCCGGGTCTCGGGGCTACAGCAGTACAGAGACAACAGCAGGCAATAAAACGACAGTAAAATATACATTTGACTATGTCATACCTGATACGAACCATGTATATCCGAAAGGAAATCTCAAAGATATCGTGATAACAGTCGAAAAGGCTACAGGTGACGATCAGCTGAATGTGGGTGATCTTGTCACAATGAAGATCCCTGCCAGCCTGATTCCGCTCAGATATTACGAGATCGACAAAGACGGCAACATGACTATAGATGAGGCATACCCTATGCGTCTTTTCTATAATGTGAGTCTCAAAGACGGTGTTGCAGAAAAAATAGAAAACCCTGATGCACTCCTTCAGGCATACATCAATACCAACAAGGATGACGAAGGTCATGTGCATTTTTACACTAACAAATATGACAAGGACTCAAAGGATGAAGCATCAGAAGGCATAGGCGCATACTCATACTTCAAACCGGCGACCACAAATGACTTCTATTATTTCCAGAACAATACGTTCCTGTACACGGACGAGGCATGCACTAAACCGGCTACAGGCGCGATAGACACCAGCGGTAGTACGATATACTACTATCAGCGTGACTACTATGAGCTGAAAGACGGTAAAGCAGAAAAGAAGATAAATACAGTGACGATCCCGGGCAACAGCAACGAGTTGCTGGGCGGATTTGCTGAAAAAGATGAAGCGACAGGTCAGTATTACATCCCGGCAGGAACGCCGAGAACGACCAGCCTGACATACTTTACAGAAGACAAAGAGACTGGCGCGAACAAGACAGATACAGCTAAGACTTCGATAAAGCCTGTATGGGAGAACGATTTCAGAGGCAACAGCATTACCGCATATCTCGGCAACAACGGCCGTATGACATTCGATCTTCCGGGACAGCTGGATATCAGCAAGACAGTGAAGGCTGAGACGGGTCATGCAGTTCCTGAAAGTCTGGAAAACAAGGAGTTCGAATACAAGCTGGAACTGACAGCAAAAGAGGGCAGCAAGCTCAAGGCTGAGTATACTGCTCAGAAATACAACGGAGCAAAAGCAGACGGAGACTCTTTTAAGATAAAGCCGGGAGATACATTCACTCTCAAAGATGGCCAGACTCTGAAGATCTACGGTCTTGCACCTGGAACAGAGTATACTGTGACTGAGACGAAGGCTGAACACTTTACAGCATCAGTTACTCAGGACAATGCCGGCGACAACGCAAAGACCGAAAAAGCAGAAAGCGGCGATGTATCTGCAAAGGGAACGATCCCGGGCAGCGACGCTGCATCGGTTGCTTTCACAAACACATACAAGGCAGATCCTGCAACCCTTGACGGATCGGCAACATTCAAGGTACACAAGGATTTTGTAACTCCGAATGAAGATAATGAGAATGAATATATTTCGGCATGGAGTATTGAATATCTTAAAAACTCAGTGTTCACGTTCTATCTGACCGCAGATGACAATGAGTCGCCAATGCCGGATGATGCGACAATGCTGGGAGGTACCAGGACTTCTGTACGAAAGGTTACCAGCCAGGATTCCATTGATCAGACATTTGGTAATATTACATACACGAAACTAGGAACTTATCAATACAGGATCGCAGAAGACGATCCAGGAACTCTTGGTAAACAGGGTGTTTCATATTCTGCCGCAGCATATACGGTGACTGTTACAGTAACTGATAATAATGGAGCGCTGAAAGCAGACGCTGTTATGAAAAAAATCCGTAATGACGCAGGAACCCAACTGGAGCCGGCAGGCACTGTAGATAATAATACTGCTGTTTTCCGCAACATATATGAAACCAACAAACAGGCGGTGGATGCAGAAGCTCGGAAAGAATTTACGGATCATACAGGAAGCAAAAAATTGAAAGACGGTGACTACACATTCCGCATTACGGCGATCGATGGTGCTCCGTTATCGAATGGAGAAACATCAATAGATGCGCAGAATATAGGTATCGGAGTGAGGTTCACCAGCAAAGAATTTACGCTTGCAGATGCTGCCGGAGCAACAAAAGAACATCCGAAAACTTATGAATACTGGATGGAAGAAGTGCTTCCAGAAGATGCAAATGAAGGTAATCATTATACGGTAAATGGTCTTACTTACGATACGACTAAGTATAAAATCCATTTGAATGTATACGTTGAGAGCGTTAATGGCAAAGATACGGTAGTCGTGGATAGAATATATAAGGATGCTAATGGTAATGATTTGGCTCCAAATGAAGTTCCGGTATTCCGCAACTCATACAGTGCAGATCCTGTGAAACTGACAGATGAAACTGATACTGCTCTCAGAGGCGACAAGACACTGACCGGCAGAGATATGCTTAAGAATGAAACCTTTGAGTTCACGCTGACAGCAGGAGACGATGCCACAGCGAAAGCGATCAAGGATAAAACTGTTGCCATCGCAAAGAACGGCGATAGAGCATCCGTATCTGGCGGAACGAACAAGGAGCCTGCAAGCTTCAACTTCGGAGATGTGACCTTTACAAAAGAAGGGACATACACCTTTGACATCAAGGAAACTGTACCTGATTCGAAAGCCGGCGGAATGACATATGACCGCCATACTGCAAAGGTCACTGTCGTAGTGAAAGATGACGGTAACGGGCAGCTCACGGCAGCGGTTTCATACGATAACGGAACTGTTTCCGAAGAAAAGGACAGAGCAGTTTTCAAGAATAAATACGAAGCATCTCATGCGTACAGTACCAGCGGCGGACTGAATGTCGAAAAAGTCCTCAACGGCAGGACAATGAAAGCCGGAGAGTTCACTTTCACGATCACACCGGCAGAAGGCGCACCTGCTATCAGTGACAGCGATAAGTCGTTCACGAATACTCGAAAGGGCTCCGGTATAGTGGACGTCATGCAGAAGCTGCAGGGACTCGTGTTCACAGAGGCTGATGCAGGCGAGACATACATTTATACAGTGGCAGAAACTGCCGGAGAACTCAGCGGCGTGACATATGACGGCACAGAATATACAGTTGCTATCGAAGTCGTGGATAATGGCGACGGCACGATGCACACAGTGACGACAATAAGATGGAAAGATGCAGACGGCATCAACAAAGAAGCTGTTTACAACAGCTCTGATGCAGAAGCAGGCACACCTACAGTGAGATTCAACAACAGCTACAAGGCTGCGGACGCAGACCCTGTTGATATCACAGAAGGATTCCAGAAAGTCCTGAAGGGGCGCGACTGGAAAGACAGCGACAGCTTCACATTTACTATCACTAATACGGAGAAGCCGGAAAGCGTAGAAGCGGCCCCAATGCCGATGAAAGATGGAGAGCTTGTAACAGAAGTTGCTGTAACAAGCGCTGATGTTCAAGACGGCAAAGCGCCGATCAGCTTTGGCAATATAACATTTACAAAAGCCGGCGTTTATGAATATGAAGTTAAAGAACAGGATCCTGGAGACAGTGGTGCAGCAGGAGTGAAATACGATACTGCAGTGAGAACCATCACGGTCACAGTGACAGACAATGAAAACGGCCAGCTTGAAGCAGTTGTAACAACTGTAGCGGGCAGCAGGACATTTACAAATAAATACGAGACAGAAGACCTGCCTCTTGATGATGTGTGCGGAGTAAGTGTCACCAAGGTGCTTTACGGACACGACATGGAGAAGGATCAGTTCCAGTTCAGCATCGAGGCCGCAGACAAAGCTTCTGCAGACAAACTGAAGATATCAGCTGATGCTGGTGCGACATTCGGCAGTCTGCCGGCAGCTGATTCAGAAGTGAGCACACTGATCGATTCACTGGGAATGACTCTGATTCAGGAAGATATCGGTAAGACATACACTTACACCCTTGCAGAGACAAAGGGCAGCGATAAGGGCTATGTATACGATAAAAACCGGTATAAGCTGGAGATAACGACGATAGACAATGGAGACGGTATGCTCAAAGCAAATGTCGTACTGACAAATACGACTACAGGCGAGAAGATATTCAACAAGACTGTAAGCAAGGAAGAGCCTGCAGCCGGTCAGGAGGGTATCGCTATAGGATTCGAAAACCGTTATGACGGTTCTACAGATGCCGATGGCGGCACAAAGGCAGATGTCAAGGCAGACAAGACGCTGACAGGGCGCTCATTGAAGGCTGATGAATTCACATTCATGCTTGTCACAAAACCTGCGGACGGCAGTGAAGGCAGAGTGCTGCAGGCTGTTAAGAACAACGGCAGCGGCAATATCGCGTTCAGCTCGCTGAGCTACAAGACTTTAGACGAGGCGGCAGGTGAAAATGCTGTGATACTCAGCGATGCAGTCAAAGAAGGTTACGCAGTGAAGTCTGTTGATGACGAAGGCAGAACAGTCTATACTCTGAGCTACAGAGTTTACGAAGACGGCTCGGCACTTCCGGGAGGCGTGAGCATGACCTCAGGAACGTTTGATTTCACGGTTACTGTGACGGATAACGGAAACGGTGCGCTGACAGCAGTTACGAACTATCCTGACGGCAAATCCAAGTTCGGATTCGTCAACCAGTATGGTACAGATGATGTCGATGTGAACGTGACGGGCAGCAAGACACTGTCTCATGCAGAAGGGCTGACACCGAACGACATCGCAGGCAAGTTCACATTCGCGATTACAGCTGCAGACGGAACACCGATGCCTGAGAATACAACGGCAGTAAATGATGCAGCCGGAAATGTGAACTTCGGCAAGACGACTTTCAAACTCAGCGATTTTGAGAACGTGGCACCAGCTGCTGACGGATCGAGAACAAAGGTATTTGAATACAAGGTGACAGAAGCAGGCAGCGCTGCAGGCGTGACGAATGATCCGGATGCCGTTACAGGCAAGACATTCACGATCACACTCACAGATGACGGTAAAGGCCATCTGAGCGCGACAAAGGATCCGGCACAGGGACCGGCATTCACATTCACCAACACTTACACAGTCGGAGAACTGCCATCGAGCATAACTGACCAGATCAGCATCGATAAAACGCTCACAGGCAGAGACCTCAGAGACGGTGAATTCAGCTTCGAGCTGCTTGAAAGCGGTGAAGTGATCGCAACAGGCAGCAACGATGCAAAGGGCAAGGTAACATTCAGCCGCATCACATACACTGAGCCGGGAACTCACACTTACACAGTACGTGAGGTCAAGGGCAGTGCAGGCGGTGTGACTTACGATGATCAGCTGTACACTGTTTACACGACGATCAGCGACAATGGCGACGGCACCCTCAAAGCAAAGCATCAAAAGCATCAGGTGATCGCAATGATAACTGATAATGAGGCAGCTCCTGCAGAAAAGAACGCCATCACTTTCAGCAACAAATACAAGGCTGCTCCGACATCAGTGACAGTCGGAGCTGTCAAGAAGCTTGAAGGCAAGGCTCTGGAGGCAGGACAGTTCACATTCCAGCTTAAGGATGGGGACGGCAAGGTGATCGCAGAGGCTAAGAACGACAAGAACGGATCAGTCATGTTTGACACTGTGAAGTTCAAAAAAGCAGGCGTATATGAATACACTGTTTCAGAAGTGAACGACAAACAGGCCGACGTTAAATACGACGAGCACGTTTACAAGATCAAGGTAACAGTCACGGATGACGGCAGCGGCACGCTTACCGCAGAAGTGAGCGATGGCAGCATCGTGTTCACCAACCATTACAAGCCTGCAGGAACAGGCACAGATACAGGTGACAACAGCAACATGGCTGTGGCTCTGGGTCTGATGATGATGGCTGCGACAGCAGGCGGAGCAGTGCTCGTAAGAAGAAAGATAAAGCAGTAATCAAGTTCTAAAATGACATATCCAATCTGATTTAAGACAGGGGGGCGACGCGAAAGCGATCGTCCTCTTGTCGTATCTGCAGCATTTTGCAAAGGGCACGTGTCGGTCTTATTATGCAAAACCCGGGTGATCCGGTATTCTGGGTGGTATGGATCGCCTGGCAGGCCTGGATCAAAAGGTGATCCCGGGCATTCACAGCAGCACCGGGCGATTTAAGAATTCTTAACGGCAGAGTTAATGATTGACTAAGAAATATGTGGCAGATTATACTTGTGATATCAGAATGACAGCCGCGGCCGCAGATCTGCAAACGGCATGCGGCGACAGATGCGGGAGCGGATGTATGCAGATGCAGCAGTCCGCAGTTTGCAGTTCGCAGTTCGCAGGCAGCGTGAACAAAGGCAGGTGAAGCATGAAAGAATACTCGATATTAATAATAGAAGACGATGAAGATATCCGCGAGGGCATCAGGATACTTTTCAGCGGTGAAAACTACAGAATAACCGAGGCAGGGAGCGGAGAAGAAGGTCTGCGCCTTTTCTCCGGCGACATCGATCTCGTGATACTCGACATCATGATGCCGGGCATCAGCGGACTAAAGACTTGCGAAGAGATCCGCAGGATATCCAACGTCCCGGTCCTTTTCCTCACTGCAAAGTCGCAGGAGTCGGACAAGCTCATAGGTTTTATGGCCGGCGGAGACGACTATCTGGTAAAGCCGTTCACATATTCGGAGCTGCTGGCCAGAACGAAGGCCCTTCTGAGGAGATACACCGTCTACAAAGGCAAAGATATACCGGAGCAGCCGATCATCGAAGAAGCGGGGTATATCGTCAGAAAATCGCTGAAAGTCAGTACGAATTACAATGAGGTCTTCCGTGACAGCCGTAAAATAGAGCTTTCTGAAATAGAGTACAGGATGCTCCTGCTGATGATAAAAAATCCGGGCAGGATATTTTCCACTAAGAACCTCTACGAGTCGGTATGGAACGAGCCGTATTTTTACATATCGAACAATACCGTGATGGTGCATATAAGAAAGCTCAGGATGAAAATAGAAAACGATCCAAAGAATCCCGAGTATATCCACACAGTATGGGGGAAAGGATACAGGTTCAATGCGTCTGATAAGTAACCGCAAAACGCTGGCCGGACAGCTGGCGATCCTGATAGCGCTGGCATTTGCAATATCTGCAGCTCTTTTCATAACCGCAGACAGGATCTCCACGAAGGCGATCGGCAAATACCTGGAGGCATCAAGTTATGTCGAACGGCAGAATGATATGTATGCTGAAAAACTGCAGGAGTTCGTGACCGAGAACGGTATCAGCTCGACAGACAGAAAGGCGCTTGGTGAGTGGACACGCGAACAGAAGCGGATCTGGTTCGAGATATACCAGGACAATTCCTGGATATATGAATCCGGCGGTCCATTCAAGGGAGAATCGGTAGAGAGTGATCTATCGGATGAAATTCATGCACGAAAGATTGTGTTCGCAGATGGGACATTCGATGTCTATTTTGCCGGGAATTACACATATCAGTTTTATCATCGTGCGCTGATAGCCGAGCTGGACGTGTGTTTTGCGATCTTTTTTTTCATAGTGATGGCGGGTGTGAGCCGGATGATAAAGTATGTCAGGAAGCTCAAGGAAGATATCGAGATACTGGAGGGAGGCAATCTGGAGTACGAGGTTACTGTAAAAGGTCGCAACGAGCTGGCGGCGCTGGGCGAGAGCATAGACGCATTCAGGAAGTCGATCCTGCATCAGTTTGAGAAAGAGGAAGAACTCAAAGCGCTGAACAGCAGGATGGTCACGGATATGTCGCACGATATCAGGACGCCGCTGACTGCCGTGATGATATATACGGAAGCGATAAGGCACGGGAAATATGAAAATGAGGAACAGATGATGCATTACGTGGATCGTATAGATGATAAGCTGCACAGGATAAAGTATCTCACGGACAGGATCTTTGAATATTCGCTGGAAAAGGACGCCGCAGAGCTCCCGGACGTGGAGGATACCTTCAGAAATGTTTTTTCAGACGCGCTGTCCGGCGTGGTGGAATATCTGGAGCAGCAGGGTTTTCGCACGGAGACGTCGATAGAGTGGTATGAGCAGGAAGTGTCGGTGTACAGTGAGGATATCGACCGCATACTCAATAACATCGTCTCTAATATCGTAAAGTACGCAGATGCCGGTGAGCCGGTAAGGATAAGCTCCGTGTCGCAGGATGGATATGCAGGGTTTGTGTTTGAGAACACTGTGGCGAGTGTATACGATAGCTCAGGGTGCAGCAAAGTACCGGCCTCAGGCAGCAGGGTCGAGGTCGGGGGCGGTGTCGAGAGCAGCGGCATAGGACTTCGCAGCATAATGAAACTCATGGAAAGAGCCGGCGGGCTTTGCGATATAAAGCAGGGCAGCGAGACTTTCAGCATAGTCGTGATGTTCGGGGATGATCATTTGTCGCAGGGCACACATACGCTCCGTCGGAAAGTATATCGGGTTTAGATACGCTTCAGAATTATTAATAAAATCCTTCAGAAACGATTAATAAACAACTGATAAAATATACAGACAAATGTAATTATTGTTATTATTCTTTGTTTTTAAGGAGGATGAAGTATGGCTGATAATAAGTCGACTATGAATGCAGGAGTCGGCGAGCATGGATTGAAAAAGAAAAAGATAGGGGTTCCTACGGTAGTCTTCATGATCTTCTGCCTGGTTGCTGCAGGATGCTACGGAATAGAGGAGGCCATTCCGGAGTGCGGACCGGGGCTGACTATCGTGATGCTCTGTGTGATGCCGTTCGTATGGGCGCTGCCTTTGGGAAGTGTGGCATCGGAGCTCGGTTCAGTAAGACCGCAGGAAGGCGGATACTACAAGTGGGTGCAGGAGGCACTCGGTGAATTCTGGGGATTCCAGGCAGGATGGTGGAGAACGATCTCCATATATATCGATAACGTGTCATACGTTATACTGGCAGGCGGATATGCTGCTTCACAATGGGATCTGTCAAAGCCTGCAGAGTTTGTTATAAAAGCTGCAATGATAATTATTTTCGTGCTGATCAATATCAAGGGTATAAGGGACGTAGGTATCATAAGCACGATCCTTTCGATACTGGTAATGGTAGCATTTGCGATGGTTGCCGTATGCGGATTCCTGAACTGGGGAGGCAACGCAGAAACAGCTGATACTATCTCATTCCAGATGACTGCATATGAAGCAACAGGAGTAAAAGACTGGTTCATGCTGATCGCAGGAGGCATATCCGTTATAATGTGGATGTATTCGGGTTACGAATCTATGTCAACTATCGCAGGGGAGATAGAAGATCCACAGGTAATCCCTAAGGGAACGCTGATCACGATACCGCTGATCATGGCTACATATATCCTGCCTACGGTCGCAGGTCTCGGTTCGATGGGCAGATGGACCGAATGGGGTCCCGACGGATCAGGAGTAGGTTATGGTGATGTAGTTGCAACGTTCTGGGGCGCAGGATTCGGTACGTTCTTTATACTGATCGCGATAATCGCACAGTGCTCGATATTCAATACATATATCGCATCGGGTTCGAGAGGCTTCTTCTCACTGGCAGATGACAATCTGGCTCCGCCGGTCATGGTAAAGTGTGACAAGAAAAATGGTGTTCCGTATGTATCAGTTCTTTCGATAGGAATATTCAGCCTGGTACTGTGCATGTGCCCGTTCGGTCTTATCATCATACTTGATACGACTATGCTGGCTGCATCATACATCATGATATACATTTCGGCTATTATTCTTAGAAAGCGTATACCGAAGGAGGAGTATAAGTTCAGAGTGCCCGGCGGTGACGGCTTCTTCAAACTTATCTGCATAGTGCCGATCTTCGTTGCTTTATTTGCACTGATGATAAACGGAGCTGACTATTTCATCGGAGGTATGGTAGGTCTGATGACGGGACCGCTTCTCTACTTCATCTGGAGAAGACGATACGGCGGGCTCACGAAGAAAGACAGCGTGAAGTTCCCGGCGAATCCTAAGACGGGCCTTGCAGTGGGAGATACAAGAAAAATCGCGTTCCTGCTCATGATAATGTCGATATTCAATATGATCGAGATATTATTTGCGCCGTGGTACGAAGACTGGGATTCAGGAGACGGTCCTGTGGCAGAGGATTATTTTGACGGTATGTTCCCTAATGCCAATATAGACGTACTGCTGAACATATTACAGAACGGACTGTACATAATCACAGTGATAAGCGTTATAGGCTGTATAGTATTCTACATTCTTTCAAAGAAAGTAGAACCTGAAAAGAAATTATCTGATATATAGTAACAATTACATTTATCTGAAAGTCCCCCGCGGAAACAATATTCCCTGTGGAAGCGATATTTCTCAATAATACAGACTTTCAGAGAAGAACCGCCTGTGTCGTACAGGCTCAGACCGACTCAACCGATTCAGATCGATTTAGACCGACTCAGAGCGACTAACGGCATCCAGGCGGCTTTTTCATGCGTATAGCAGAGGGATTGATGATATAAGCATTTCTGCACAGATGGTGGGAATCACTGTAAAGGGACGCTCTCGGGAGATGTGCCTGTTGCTTGTGCTTATGATCATTGGGCCCGGCGGATGTGTAGGATTTCTCTCCTTTGAAAATCATTACACATCTCATTCCTCATCTGTGCAGTTTTCCGTGAATTTCGTTTTGTATTACGCAAGAACATGGATGATTTTTACAAAAAAGCCGCTTTTTTATGCAATTTTGGCGTTTTTCATGCGATCCCACACAAAATCATGTGTAATATTTTTTTGAGGGCTATCATTTCCGCACAAATCTAAGCCCGGATGTGCAATATTTCTCCGATATTTTAAATATTACACAAATGCCGGCTCTGTAAGACGCCTTGTACATGATGCTGGAATACAGCCGCTGAGCTTCCATGACATAGCGTTAAAATGAAGTTTCATGTCTATTGACAAAAGGCTGGTGCAGCGGTATATTTTAAATATAAAAAGAGAAGCCGATGAACGGTTGCTCACAGAATGTTTGGAAGTAATTACTCCGTCACATTATAGAGGTTTGGGACGGAGTTTTTACTTCCCGTAAAAACTAGTGCTTGTCTTTCAACAAGGCGATAACTGCGACTATCAAAAGTCCGGCAGTGCAGAATGCACTCAAGGCTTCATATGTAATCATAGTATCACCTCCCTTTCCAGGGAGCTTCCGTCCACCGTGTCTCAGGCTTCTCTGTATCGTATTATAACATCAATATCAGTAGTTTACAATATTTTACAAATAATTTTGTAAAAATATGTATATTCAATTCTGTTTGTATTGAATAGTCTCGGCGATCGCTATATCAGTTCTGCGATCGCAGTTTTGAGTTTTTCTCTGAGCTCGCTTTCCGGGCAGATCACGCTGTTGTCGAATGTGATGTCGGCGGCAGCCTTGTAAATCGGCAGGCGGTCTTTTTCCATCCGAACGAGCGTATCGATGTCCTTTGAAAGCGGCCGGCCGTCAGTCGGCAGGCTCGAAACAGGTCTTTCCGTGTGGACGACAGTGGCGTTCTGTCTGAGTGCGTCAACGTTTTCGGCTCTCAGTACTGCGCCGCCGCCCGTCGCAATGACGAGGCCATGTTCCTTACCGAGATCTGCAGCGGTCTCGCTTTCAAGATCGCGGAAATACTTCTCGCCGTATTTCGCAAATATCTCAGGGATCGTCATACCGGCGCGGGTCTCTATTTCAGCGTCCATATCGACGAATCGCTTTCCGGTGATTTCGGCGATCAGGCGGCCGATCGTGGATTTACCGCTGCCGGGCATCCCGATAACAGCTATATTCTGCATCCTGTTTCTGAGCGTTTTGATGATGCGCTCGTTTTCATCCTGGAAAGCGCCCGGTGTGCCGAGAAAATATCCTGCAGCGGCAGTCGCCTGTGCTACGAGCATCGGGAGACCGTTGGAAAATCTGAGGCCTGCTTTTTCTGCCTCAAGAAGCAGCTTGGTTTTGAACGGGTTGTAGATCACATCGATGACTGCTTCGCATTCAGGGAAGTCAGCCAGTTCGATCACGCTTTTCATATTGTTCGGGTAGGTGCCGACAGGCGTGGTGTTGACGATCACATCGACTGCAGCGGCAATCTGCGGCAGTTCGCTGTACGTGAGCTGCGTGATGCGCACTGGGGCCGCGGTCTCAGGTGTTTCTGTGCCGGGAGCGCCAGGCATATGCACGTCAGTGCCGGCGCACTTTTCCTGTGCGGTACGGCACTGCGCCGTCTGATCTTGCGGTGACGGCTTACGCGATGCTATGTAAATCTGCACAGCTCCGTTGTCTGCAGCTGCTTTTCTCGCCGTCAGCGATGTTCCGCCGGTACCCAGGATAAGTACGGTCCTGCCTGCGAAAGATATGCCTGCGCGCTTTGCAGCATAGAGGAAACCTTCATAATCGGTATTGTGGCCGACCAGCGTGCGGCCCTTTGCAGTATTTATGGCGGTATTGCCTGACAGACCGCGATCCTCAGGCGGCGCAGCAGTTGTCGAAGTGCCTGCAGTGGCAGCATCCGCAGGCTTCCAGTAAAGCGTGTTGACTGCGCCGATAGCTTCAGCCAGCGGCGAGATCTCGTCGCAGAGCGGGATGACGTCTTTTTTGTATGGGATCGTGACGTTCAGGCCGCCGAAATCGCGGGCATTTACAAATGCAGGCATTTCCTCCTCGGAAAGGCTGAACAGCTCGTACGTGTATTTTTCCAGAGCCTCGTGGATCTCCTTGGAGTAGCTGTGCACCAGCGTTTTTCCTATAAGTCCGTATTTCATTGTCTTGTTTTAAGCCTCCTTTAAAAAAAGAGAAAATGCCAAAACGTGTGCAGGATCCTGGCATTTTCTCACAGCAGCTGAAGCTGTTAGATCATTTCAGTGTAGCAGCCGAGGAATACGAATGTTTCCGGCTGGTTTTCCAGTTCGCTCAGCAGGTTGATCAGCTCAGGCGAGTAGACCGAAGCCTCCAGATCGAAGTAGAACATGAACTCGAAGTCGCTACCCGGTATAGGCCTTGACTCCAGCTTCGTCAGGTTGATACCCAGCGCCGCGAACTTTGCAATAGTGTGATAAAGTGAACGTGGAACGTGCGGCAGTGAAAGGATCAGACTGATCTTGTTCGATCCCGGGTAGATCTCCATGTTCTTCGAGATGCAGATGAAGCGTGTGTAGTTGTTGTCGCTCACCTGGATGTGCTTTTTGAGCAGCTCGAGTCCGTAGAGATCGAGGCATTCCTTTGATGAGATCGCTGCGACGTCGTTTCTGCCGCTCTCAGCGACCATCTTTGCAGCCAGGGCTGTATTTTCGCAAACTGTCACTTTTACATCCTTGAGTGTTTTCAGGAACTCTCCGCACTGGCCGATAGCCTGCTCGTGGGAGAAGATCTCCTTTACATCTGAAAGCTTGGTGCCGGCTTTTGCCATCAGGTTGTGGCTGATCCTCTGACGAATGCCGCGCACGATGTGGAAATTGTAGTTCTGCATGAGGTCGTAAACTGCGCCGACCGAGCCGTATGAACTGTTTTCGATAGGCAGGATCCCGTACTGGCAGAGACCTTTTTCAACGGCATTGAAAACGCCTTCGAAGCTGTTGAAGAACATGATGCTCGGCACTTCGAACAGTCTTTCGCATGCTGCCTGTGAATATGAGCCTGCAACGCCCTGGCATGCGACTACCGCTTTTTTAGGGAAAAGCTTCGGAGTCTGCTGAAGCGCGGCTTCGATCCTGTCGGCCAGGTCTGACTTCCTTGCGAGATAGTTGTTCTGGCATGATCTGCTGGCATCGAAAATAGTGTTGAAGAGAAGTCTTGCATATCCGTCGAACGGTTCACCGATCTGCTCCGAGATCTTGTGCATTATTTCCTTTTCTCTCGAATCGCTGAGAACAGGGACAGCGTTTTCTTTCTTGTATTTTGCGATTTCCAGTGATGTCTCCATTCTCTGTTTGAACAGATCAGTTATCTGCGCATCAATGTTGTCGATATCATGTCTCATCTGTTCTAAATTTTTCGTTGTCATTACTTTTCCTCCATCATACAGTCTAAAATTCCCAGAGCGAGAGCGGCTTCCACGATGGGAACTGCTCTTACGACCACGCACGGGTCATGTCTGCCCTTTACATTGAGTTTTGTGTTTTCTTTTTTATCCAGATCGACGGAATCCTGCTCCTTCGCGATCGATGGCGTCGGTTTGAAAGCCAGCCTTGCGATGAGAGGCATTCCGGAGGTTATGCCTCCGAGGATACCGCCGTGGTTGTTCGTTTTAGTTTTTACGGTGTCGCCGTCGTAGTAAAACGCGTCGTTGTTCACGGAGCCTCTGAGCTCCGAAGCTGCAAAGCCTGCGCCGAATTCGACTCCTTTGACTGCCGGGATCCCGAAGAATACCGGCGCGAGTGCGCTTTCCAGACCGTCGTACATGGCGCCGCCGATGCCCGCAGGCACATTCAGTGCACAGACCTCTACGGTGCCGCCGATCGAGTCGCTGTCCTCCATGGCGAGACGGATCTCTTTTTCCATCTGTGCTTTCGCGCTTTCGGAAATCACCGGCATGCTCTGTTCGTCGAGCGATCTCAGCAGTGCGGGGTCTGTGGCTACCGGGTCGAATGGTGTGTCGTGCGCGCTGCCGATCGATGCGATGTGGGCTCCGATGGTTATGCCATGTCCTGCGAGGATCTGCAGTGCGATGCCGCCTGCGATGCACAGGGGTGCTGTCATCCTCGCGGAAAACGGCCCGCCGCCTGCCATGTTGAGGGTATCGCCGTACCGGAGTCTGGCGGTGTAGTCCGCGTGTCCGGGTCTCGGGACGGTGCGCAGCGATCTGTAGTCGGACGATCGCGTATCGGTGTTCCTGATCTCGAGAGAGACGGTGTCACCGGTCGCGATCATGATCTCGTGGCTGCCGATGCCGGTCGTGCCCGGTTTGTCTGATGCGTCCTGGATCACCGGCTCGTTCTGCATTGCCGTGTTGTCGGCAGGGTGGAGACCCTTTACAGGAACCGGGATGTCGGGCTCTTTGCGCTTTGTTGCAAAGGGGCTGTTGCCCGGTGCTCGTCTTTTCAGGAATGCGGCAAGTTCTGTCATATCGATCTCGGTGCCTGCGGGCAGGCCTTCGATGTCCACTCCGATCGCCGGTTCATGGGAGCCGCCCCAGATGGTCACTTTTATATTTTTACCTGTAGTTGATTTCATATGGTTGATTCCTTATTATACTATGTTTTTCAGCGTTTTCTTTCAGCTCGTTCATGTGTTTACAGTTCGCAGACTTCGCCGCCCAGTGCGGCAAAATCTCTGAAAAAGTCAGGATACGATTTGTTTACGGCTTCGGCTCCTCTGATGATGACCGGGCCGGTGCATCCGCACGATGCGACTGCTGCCGCCATCACGATGCGGTGATCGTTGTGACCGCAGACCTCGCCGCCGGAAAGTGTGCGCTTTCCTCTGACGGAAAGGCCGCTGCCTTCGTCGGTGATGTCGGCTCCGAGCTTTGACAGGAAGTCGTGAACTGTGAAGATGCGGTCAGATTCCTTGATGCGGAGCCTTTCCGCGTGTGTTATCTCTGATGCGCCGTCAGCCAGCGCCATCACGGTAGCGAGGACCGGAACGAGATCCGGGATCTGCGCTACATCTATATCCGCAGCGCTGAGTCCGTTACCGGTGCATCTGATAGAGCTGAGCCCGCCGGTCGCTGATGTGCTGTCCATTGACGTGCCGCAGCTGCTGACTTCGAGATGCGCGCCCATTTGCATGAGTATATCCGCGAACTCCTTGTCACGCTGTGAGGACGTCATGTCCACGCCATCCAGCGTCACATCTCCGCCGAGCGCTCCGCATGCCAGCCAGAATGCGGCATTCGACCAGTCGCCCTGTACGGTGACGTCTGCCGGTTCCGTGTATCGCTGGCTGCCGTTTATCACATATGTATTGAACCCTTCGGGGGATCGTTTTTCGTCTATCATTATACCGAAATCTCTGAGCACGTCCAGTGTCAGATCTACATATCCGGCGGATTCGAGCGCCGTCGTGAGCTCCAGCGTGCTGTCGCCGTCGAGCAGCGGCAGTGCGAAGAGCAGGCCGGTTATGAACTGCGAGCTGACATTGCCGGCGAGCCTGTATGTGCCGGGCTGCAGTCGGCCTCTGATCGTGCATATCTCGCTGAAGCCGTCCGGGATATCTGCGGCGTCTGCTGCCGGAGTCCCGGGCGAGAACGTGCAGCCGTTTCGCTCCATTTCTTCCCTGAGCGGCGAGATCGGCCTTGACGGCAGCTTGCCCGTCCCGATAAAGACCGCTTCGTCTCTGAGCGCCATCGCTACGGGGAGCATGAATCTCATCGTCGAACCGCTCTCTATGCAGTTGAGTCTCGGGGATCCGCTGTCGAGCTGAGCGAGACAGTTTTTAGTCGCTTCGATGTCCTTTGAAAATGTCGGGATCTCGCTGCCGGGCGAGCCGTCAGCGTTCAGCGCCTCAGCATCTGCAGCGCTTTGCATGCGTGCGAGCTTCTGTGCGATCAGCACTCTGTGTGCGTGCGATTTTGAGGGCAGCGCATCGAGCCTTCCTTTCAGTTTTCTGGGGATGATTTTTATGTCCATTAGTCAGGATTCCTTTCACTGCATCTTACGTCTCACTGCATCGTTTTCAGCGCGTCGAGCCCGCATGTGATGAACTGCTGCAGTTCGCCTGTCGGTATCGTTTTCAGCGTGCAGCTTCCCTGATTTTCAGGGATGACGAGCGTGATGCGGTCACCACGGATCTTTTTGTCCTGCAAAGCTACAGCTGTCAGTTCTTCGGGGCTGTACGGGCACTGCAGCGGGAATCGGAACTGATCGAGTATCCGGAGCAGCCTGTCCGTGCATTTTTCCTCTGTCCACCCAAGAGTATCGGCTGCTGCTGATACGATCGTCATTCCGATCGCGACCGCGTGTCCGTGGCTGATGCTGTAATCGCTGCATTTTTCGATAGCGTGAGCGATCGTGTGCCCGAAGTTGAGAAGCTGTCTGCGGCCGCTTTCACGCTCGTCCTCTTCGACGACTGCGCGCTTGACTTCCACTGCCTTGGCGGCGAGCTGTGTCAGGAAGTCTATGTCATCTTCTGAGAAGCTTTTGTCCGCAGGCACATGCGCAGATATGTCGTCTGCGATGCTGCGGTCGCCGATGAATCCGGACTTCACAGCCTCGGCGATCCCGTCGAGAGTAGTGTCGTACGACAGCGTTCTGAGAACGTTCGGGTCGAACATCACCAGAGACGGCTGCCAGAAAGCGCCGGCGAGGTTTTTTCCGGCGTTGAGGTTGACTCCCGTTTTGCCGCCTACCGAAGAATCGACCGTGGCCAGCAGTGTCGTCGGTATCTGGATGAATTCGACGCCTCTGAGGTACGACGCGGCTGCGAAACCGGTCACATCGCCGACGATGCCGCCGCCCAGTGCGACGAGCATGTCGCTTCTCGTGAAGCGGTTGTCTGCCAGGAAGTTCAGGATATCTGCCAGCGTGTCGAGCGTCTTGGTCTTTTCGCCGCCTTCGAATACGAATCTGTAAAGCTCGAAGCCCGCATCTGTGAGAGATCTCCAGAGCTCGCCGTCCTCTGTGCCGTAGAGGGGAGCGACGTTTCTGTCGGTAACGATACAGAGCTTTTTGCGTCCGCCGGAGATACCGGCGTCAGCAAACAGCTCGCCGGCTCTGCCGAGCGCGCCCCGATCCATTATGACATTGTATTTTCTCGATGCCGAAACAGCTATTTTTATCATGATTTTCTCCTTGTGATCCGCAGATCAGAATATTTCTCCATCTATTATGGCCTTTTTTTCGCGGCCGTCTTTGAGCAGCGCGTGGAGTGTGTCGCTGTCGTTTGCCTTGATCGCATCGCTGTAAAGCTTCAGGTTTTCGATCAGCGTGTCGATCTCCTCGGCGAGGTTTTCGGGGTTTTCGAGGAAAAGCTCGGTCCACATGTCTTCGTTGAGCTTGGCGACTCTGGTCAGGTCCTTGTAGCTTCCTGCGGAAAAGCCTGCGTGCTGCATTGCCGTCGGGCTTTTGATGTATGCGTTGGAGACGACGTGCGCCAGCTGCGATGTGAACGCGATTCGTCTGTCGTGCTCCTCCGGCGTTGTGATCTCTATGTTCGTGAAGCCGATCGATGTGAACAGGTCTTTGAGTCTGCTGATGCTCTCGATCGGGCCTTTTGTCGTCGTGAAGATCATCGACGCGTTGTTGAACAGCGATTTTTTCGCATATGTGAAGCCTGAATGTTCGAGGCCTGCCATCGGGTGTCCGCCGACGAACAGGAATCCTTTTTCCTCGGCGAGGGGGATCAGCGCGTCGCACACGATCTTTTTGACTCCGCAGCAGTCGACTACTATCGCGCCGGGTTTGATCAGATCGGCATGTGCCTGCACGTATTCGATGGCTGCTTTAGGGTAAAGTGCCACGATCACTATGTCGCACTGCGGCAACAGGCTGTCGGTCAGCGGCTGCTCGATGGCGTTCACGAGGACGGCCTTTTTTACGACCTGATCGGAAATGTCATATCCGTAAACCGTGTTGTCGGTGTTCTGACTTATTGCTTTGGCGAGGGAGCCTCCGATGAGGCCCAGTCCTATTATTCCTATTTCCATCGTTTTTCTCCTATTATATAAGCTTGCCGTTGGCTTTTGACTTAACCCTTGTAAGCGAGCGGTCTGATGAGTTCAACGGATTTCATCACGTCTGCGAATGCTTCAGGTGTGAGTGACTGTGCGCCGTCGCATAAAGCTGCAGGCGGGTTGTTGTGGACTTCGATCATGAGTCCGTCTGCGCCGGCTGCAGTTGCTGCCATTGCCATAGGTTTTACCATGGATGCGATCCCTGTCGCGTGGCTCGGGTCAACTACGATCGGCAGATGAGTCATCGTCTTGAGGAGCGGGATTGCCGAAAGGTCGAGGGTGTTTCTCGTAGCGGTTTCGAATGTCCGTATTCCTCTTTCACAAAGGATGACTTTTTCGTTTCCGCCGGCCATGATGTATTCTGCGCTCATCAGGAGTTCCTGCAGTGTGTTAGCAAGACCTCTCTTGAGGAGGATCGGTTTGTCGAGCTTGCCGACTTTTTTCAGGAGCTCGAAGTTCTGCATGTTTCTTGCGCCGACCTGGATGACGTCAACGTTTTCGAAAAGCGGCAGCTGTGAGATGTCCATTACTTCTGTGACGATCGGAAGGCCTGTCTTTTCCTTGGCTTCGAGAAGGAGATTGATACCCTCTGCACGCATGCCCTGGAATGCGTAAGGCGATGTTCTAGGCTTGAATGCGCCGCCTCTGAGGAGTCCTGCGCCTGCCTTCTTTACTTCTTCAGCGACCAGGCAGATCTGGTCTTCTGATTCGACTGAGCACGGGCCTGCGATCACCTGGAAGTTGCCGCCGCCGATCTTCACGTCTTTTGTGATCTCGATAACGGAGTCTTCCGGATGGAACTTTCTGTTCACGTTCTTGTACGGTTCCTGGACACGCTTTACTGTGTCGACGATGTCGAGCGCGTTTATCAGGTCGATGTCAACGGCGCTGGTGTCGCCGATGAGTCCCATGATGGTGGCCGACTGGCCTTCGCTGAAGTGGATGTCGAGACCCATGCTTTTGAGCCATGACACCAGATTGTCGAGCTGTTTTTTATCGGGATTGTCTTTTAATACAACGATCATTTTGTTTTCCTTCTTTCTTTTTCTTAGCTGTGCGATGGTTGTGTGAAATCGTTTATGCGTGACCCTGTTTCGGCTCGGGTTTTTTATACGGCGGAAACAGCGGGGAGATATTTCTTCCGTTATAAAAAAATCCGCAAGTGAATTTCACTTGCGGATGCCTTTAAACCAAGTCCTGTGTCAGTTCAGATCAGCTATCTCGTTGCAGCGAAATTCACCTTACCCCTAAAGAAAGTAAAGTAAAAGTAAAAATATTCAGCTGCAAATCTTCTGATTAACATGATCCTGTCCTCTTTAAATATTTATGCATCATGTATGAGTAATCATACATCGTGTTTGCTATGATTTTACCACTTTGAAATCGAACTGTAAAGGTGTTTTTTTGAGTTGACAAAAATTTTCATGGAATCGGCACGTGGCTCGGGCAGCGGATACGGAGCTGCGGGGTACAGTGGGCATATATATGCTCCCGGCCATTTAACCATGATTTAAACAGAACTTTACCAGAATCGGATAGAAGGGAGGGACAATCATATGCTATTTTTTTTACAGGTTTTACAGGAAAACCGGAAGATCGCCATCAGCCATGCGCTTGAGATCGAGAGAAGAAAGGAGGTGAAAACATGCTCACATATAAGGCTAAGATAGGCGCTACATGCGCTCATGATGCATTCGTAGAGCTGGCGCCGGGAGGCACTACCAGCTGTGCAAACTGCACTTGCTGTACATGCTGCTACTAAAAAAACCGTTAAAACAAAACCTGAATGACCATTATCATCAATGATCTCATACGCATGGCTGACGGCGGTACAGGTAAAGAAAAAGGGAGATCACATGAATCTAGACTTACATCTTACAACAGCATGCAATATGAAGTGCAGTTTCTGCGGGGCGTGGGAATACGGCAGAGAACATGCGTATATAACGCTGGCTGATGCAGAAAATGCACTGGATGCGGGAAGGAAAAGCGGATATCGTATCACGACGCTGACGGGCGGAGAGCCTGCGATACATCCCGAATATTGCACAATACTGGAAACAGCACACGAAAAGGGTTACTGGACAGTCGTTACCACGAACGGACTGTATCTTGATGAAGAAATAATAAACACATACAGGCGCTGCCGCACGCTTGTACGCATAAGTCTTCATACACTGGATGAAAAACTCCATGAAAGGCTTACGGGAACAGATTCTCTCCCGAAGATCCTGGACAATATAAATAAACTCAGGAAAGCAGGTGTGCGGCTCGGCATAGGATGCACGGTCACTGAGGAAAACAGAGGTGAAATGGAAAACCTTGCAGGCTTTGCATGGGATTCGGGAGCTGAGTTTATCCGATACACTCCTGTCGTAGGAATAAGGGGAGCTGCCGGGCAGAGAATGGACAGAGATTTTTTCAGGGAGATACTGAGGACGATCGCACTTATGACGATCGCAAACAGCGGATCTATGGAAAAGGAAGACAGAGACATAAGCTTTCTGCGAGGGATAATGGAGCTCATGCTTACGAGAAAATGCGCCGGCGGATCAAGACAGCATATCATTTACGACTGTCACGGCACAGTAGTACCGTGCTCTTTCCTCCCTGAAGACATGGGGCTGTGCTGCAGACGGGAAGGGCAGGCAGCAGGAGACAAAGCGGATCCCGCTGCAGAAATACAGGAACGTATCAGGACGGTCCGGGGCAATATGGACATGTTTCTGGCAAGTGACCGGGCCGATTCGCTGCAGGGTCAGTGTAATACATGCAGGTTTAGAAAAAGCTGTATGGGAGGCTGTCTGACGATGAAGCTGCCGCTTGATCTGGAAGTTACTGACGAACAGCCGGTATGCCTGCTGCAGCTGATGAAGGAACTCGAGGATGAGTTTTCGGAGGATGAGCAGAGAATACTTTACGGATGCTGGGCCGGCAGTTTTTTGAGAAAAAGCGGAGCACATGACAAAGAGAGAACTTGTATGAGGAGACTCCCGATTTGGGAGCTGAACTTCAGACGCGGACAGATGCGCGGGGAAAAATCATGGAACTCTATCTGATCACGGAAAAAGGAGTGTGATGAATTTGGAGATAGCAGTAAATAATGTCAAAAAATACTACAAAGAAAACAAAGCGGTAGATGATATATCGTTTTCGGTCAGAAAAGGCGAGGTATACGGTATCATAGGCCCGAATGGAGCAGGCAAGACGACACTCATGGAGATGATGCTCGGGCTGCGCAGACAGGACTCGGGAACGATAACGATACATGGAATGGATTCGGTAAAAGATCATAAAAAGCTGGTCTATCATGTCGGAGCACAGCTGCAGGAAAGCGATCTGCCGGTCAATATAAAGGTGCGTGAGGCCATACATCTGCAGGCAGCGCTTTTCCATAAAAAAGCGGACACAGCAGAACTTCTGCGGACTTTCAACCTTGAGGAAAAAGCGGGAGCATACTGTTCCAGACTTTCAGGCGGTCAGAGACAGAGACTGTTCATACTGCTGGCGGTCATACATGATCCGGATATCCTTTTCTTTGACGAACTGTCTACGGGGCTTGATCCGGTATCGCGTCAGGAGGTCTGGAATTATGTGGACAAATTGAAAAAGCAGGGTAAAACGATCCTGGTCTCTACGCATTATATGCAGGAGGCGGAAAAGATATGCGATCGGGTGATGCTGGTGAACAAAGGCAGCGTCGTGGATACAGGCACTGCAAAAGAACTGACAGCCAAGCTGCCGTTCAGCGGCGTTGTTGAATTTGAAGCGGAAGCAGGCAGGAAAAGGCTGGAGCAGTCTGTGAACAGGATGCGCGGCTGTTCAGGTATGGAAGAGATCGGTGAAAAGCGATACCGCATCTATACAGATCGGAAATTCAGTCTGGATGATCTGTATCACAGAAAAGAACTCGGACTGTCAAATATACAGAGCCGCGAAAGCAGCTTTGAAGACTATTTTTATTATAAAGTGAAAGTGAAGGGGTAGGATTATGCTGGCGATTTTACAAACTAAATGTATCCTTATGACAAGAGAATATATCGCATTGTTTTTTTCGATCATATTCTGTCCCATGCTGCTCCTTATTTTCGGGATGGTATACGGGAATGAACCGTCGCAGATGTTCGGGGGCAGCGGGACTGTTGATGTGATGCTGCCGTCTTTCGTAGGGCTCGTATTCGCAGGTACAGGGCTTATCAGTCTGCCGGTGGCAGTGGCAGGGAGTAGAGAACGCGGAGAGCTGAGGAGATACAGGATGACGCCGCTGAGTCCGATGGCTTTTCTGGCGGCTGACGTTATCATGTATTTTATCATATCGGTGATCGGCATGCTGATCGTGCTGCTGATCGGACGTTTCGGATATGACAGCAGTTTTACAGGGAGCATACCGCTTCTGATATATGGTTTTGTTTTATCAGGCATCGCAGTATTTGCGATAGGATTGTTCATAGCATCTGTGAGCAGGACTGCAAAGGTCGCACAGACTCTCGGCATGGTGATAGGATTCCCGATGATGTTTCTGTCAGGTGCAAGCATGCCGGTCGAATTCATGCCGGATGCCATGGATAAGGTGATAAAGGCCATGCCGCTGTCATACAGTGTCTCGATGATGCGTGATATATGGGAAGGTGCAGGTCTGGCAGACCTTAAAGGAGACAGTTTTGTACTTCTGGCTGTTGCCGGAGTATTCATTCTTATAACAGCAGTTATATTCAAATGGGATTAGGAACGGGATCAGAAAAGAGAGGAGCTATATGAAACAGAAAAAAACAAAAATGAAGCCTTCCACGTTTGAGCAGGCGGAGAAAGGGATCGTCTGGATGATAACGGATACAGCATCGAATATGCCGGTGACAATCTATTCGGAGTCGCTGGGTGTAAAGGCGCCGGAGGGCTGCTATCGAAGTGCTGTATGGGCAGAAGAGTCTACACGCCTTATAGGAGAGGAATATCTGCTCAATGCCAAAAGAAGTTCTCTTGAGATGGGGATGCCGATAGGTGTATTTCATTACTCATCATCACTTGGTGTAAAAGGGGCGCTCAGCAACCGCCAGCTTAAAGAAGAGAATATCATAGAGCATGAGGAAACGATAAAGCTGCCGAAATATCTTCCGCTCAAGGAGTCGCTCGGAAGCGTGATACGCTCAAGAAGAAGCATAAGAGAAATGGGCAGCAAACCGCTTACCTCTGAACAGCTTGCCACTCTGCTTTACTACGGAGACGGGCCCAGCGGAAAATTTGATTTCAATACATTCCACAACATGCCGGCAACGGTGACCCTGGGAGAAGATTATACGGGCGTCGTGCGATGCAGTCCGTCAGGCGGAGGACTTTATCCGGTATCGCTTTATTTCGTGGCATTAAATGTAAAAGGTCTGGACAAGGGAATATATACATATCTGCCGCTGACTCAGTCGGTACGTCTTATAAGGAGACTGTCCGATGCGGATATTGAGGAATACAACCGCATATCGGCTTTCGGGGTAAATATAGATAATGATAACCTTGGTATTGCTGTATATTATGTGTACTCGCTTTATGACAATTCCAGAAAGTACGGAGATATGGCGATGCAGTTCGGGTACATCGAGGCGGGAGAGATCGCTGAAAATATACAGCTTGCTGCAACGTGTATGGATCTGGCGGCGACTGATATAGGCGGTTATGAGAAAGGACTCACCGAAAGTTTCCTGGGGATAGATGGACTGACGAAGCATGTGATACATCTGACGCTGATAGGAACGATGAAATAGTAGAAAGGAAAAAAGATGAAAACAGACAGAGTTTATAAACTGGGAGAAAGTACGGAAATCTTCTTTAACGGAGATACAGAAGTCGTATTTCGCAAAGGTGTATGGAATTATGAGGAAGCGCTGCTCGATCTGTCGGTCTTCGACGATGCGATACAGGAGCTTGTTTTAGACGTTATGCGCACGCTGGCAGAGGGTGAGAGCATCACTGCCGGGAAGATCCTCGATATATTCGGGACAGATCAGGAAAATGCAGAGAAAGTGGGAGAGCTGCTGGAGGAACTCACCGAGCAGGCATATATAAGCAATGGTGCAGAGGACAGGGTAAAAGAGCTTATCACACATCTGATAGGCGGGACAGCATCCATGGGCTTTGGCGGAAATGCCGGAGGATATTCCAGCACACTTCTGGTCTGCGACAGTAATATAGTTACAGAGCAGCTTGAAATAATGAGTGGTCAGATATCACTTCCGATGGAAGTCCTTTCAGAAGAAGATACTGCAGAAGTAGCGGCGGCAGATCTTACAGGCAGGCTTGATGCGATGGAAACAGAAAAAGCCATGGAATCACTGACTGCGATATTTGCACCGTACAGCAGTGTGCTCATTTGCATGCAGAGACCGCACATAAAGCTGCTCAGGAATCTTAACAGGATACTGCTTCGCATGAATATCCCGTTTGTCGTTTGTCTTATAGACGGACCGTTCCTCAGTGTAATGACGATAAAGGGATATGAGACAGGGTGTTTCGAATGCTATGAAACAAGAGTGATGGCAAGGCTGGAATCAATGAGTGCATATCGCAGCTATGTGGAACGCACATCAGGAAATATGAGAAAAAGTGATCTGACGTCCGTGACGCCGATACTGCAGATGATTTCTTCACTCGGTCTTTTTGAAGCATTTCTTATCAATAATATACATAAGGCAAAACTGGCCGGACGTATATTCAATATCTATCTGCCATTGCTGGAAGTGCAGGTCCAGGATCTTCTGAGAGTGCCTTTCTGCAGCGCATGCGGTCATATTGCAAAGGCGGAATATGAAGAAATGTATACTTCATCCGAAGAAATAGTAGAAAAGCTCGTAGAGCGTGTGGAACTGTCAAAAGACGGGGAATAGGAGGACTTCGTGATCGATTACTACCCAAGTCATGTACATATCAGAAATAATTACCGCAGGATAGGGGGACAGCATGGAGGTATAGTGGAATCTCAGCTTCTTCTCTGCAATAATCAGGTGGCAACCCCGAAGCTTGCGATCTGTGCGAATCAGATGCCGCATTATGAACAGATACTTGTGTCTGACAAGGCCAGGATAAATTATCATCTTTCAGGATACGGCATTTACCGGGAAGAAGCCATGGTAAAGCTTTATGGAGAAAGCGTAGAGCGTTATGCACTGCTGGCGGCGTCACGAATGTGGCAGGACAAAGTCATCTACCACAGCTACAATGAGATGGCAGAGGATCACGATATGGTGCCGTGGGAATACATTCGTATTTTCAGCGGCGAAGATTATAAGGAACTCTCAAAAAAAACCAATATACGCGATATCACACGTGATGATGTGATCGGGTGGGTGGAATGCCCGTCTCTGCTGGAAGCAGGCAAGACACATTTCATACCGATGCAGTGTCTGTTCATAGGATATCATGTGAGAGAGGATCTGGGTGAGAAGATATTCGTTCCGAGCTTTTCCAAAGGCTCTGCTGCACATATAAACATATACAAGGCACTGGAGAGCGCGATAATGGAGGCGGTGGAAGCTGATGCATTCATGCTGAACTGGTACACTGACGCCAAAAGCAGAAAACTCGTAAATGACGATCTTGATTTTATGAAACTGGCGGACAAGATCCTCGGAGGAACTGTTTACGATATGCAGCTTTATGATTTTTCTATGGAGGGGCTGCCCGGAAGCGTTATCGCGGCACAGCTGACTAACAGAAAAGGAAAGGCTCCGTATATACTGATGGGATGCAGTGCGAATCTCGATCCTGTGCGCGCAGCATACAGGGCGCTTTCTGAAGCGGCGACCATCCACTACCTGGCAGCAAACGGCCCGATGATGAATCCTGTTGATTTTCTCGGCAGTGATGAAGAAAGCTTTCTCAATCTCGACAGCAATGTAGCATACTGGACAAAGGCAAAGGATCAGGAAAAGAAGAGCAGGCTGATCGAAAGCATCTATGAAGGAACAGACAGTTTGTCGAGCCTGCAGAAAGAAAGCACAGGCGGTGACAGAGAGAACATAGAGCACATGATAAGAATGCTGAAGAACGTGTCAAAGTATGCGGTGTATCTTGACATCACACCTCCGGAGATCATATCCATGGGTCTCAAGGTAATGCGTGTATTCATTCCGGAGCTGGTACAGCTGTCTTATCCGGGATTCCCGTATTCAAGACATCCGCGGGCGCTGGAGTTTGGAGGAATAACCAATGATTTTCCACATCCCATGCCTTAAACTGTGGCTTTTCCTGTGTGTGGCAGCATTCCCTTCGGCATACATATACTTTGCAAAGCCTTTTATCAGGGTACGTGAAAGCAAACTTCTGTCAGAGAATGCGGCAACTGTTCTGATCTACGGCATACTGCTGCTGCTTGCGTGGATCATGGGGATAACCGGACCTGCAGATTTCAGTGCAGAGAGCATTATGGATGCCGGATGGAAAAACCTGCTCTTTGCAGCGGCGGCAGTCATGGGGTTCATTGATCTGGTGCTCGAATATCTGGAATCGGCATTGCCGGTCTGGGTGAGAAGCAGAAGACTCCCCAAGGTCAGACCGGCGGCTGTATATTCAGAAACGTTCCATATAAGCAGCGTTGTATCGATAATCCTGGCGGCAGCGGCAGAAGAATTAGTCTTTCGCCAGGTCATTATCGGTGGTGTGTGTGAAGGTCTCGGCTGGGCGCCGTGGGCGGCAGGTATAGTCAGTGCACTGCTTTACGGTATGAATCATGTGTATTTCGGACGCTTCGCTGTGATTCAGAAATGCAGCAGCGGGCTTATATATTCCATGTTTTTTCTGACCGGCGAAGCAGGGATATGGCTTTGTATTTTATGTCATGTTTCACAGAACATCATTCTTTACTGCTGGTCTGTTCGAAAAACTGCGCAGCAGAAAAGGGTCAGAGTCCCGTCCGGAAGTAGAAAGGAGCCTGGAAATGACTGATAATATGATACTTGCCATAACACTGTCGGCAATGGCGGCTGCAGCTGTTGTGATGGGAAGGATCCTGTTCTGGGTGGACGGAAGCGCCATAGTGACCCGTCTTTCAAGAAAAGCAATGGGGGTCATCAGCTGGGATTACGAAGAAATAAAAGCATCGCTTATCGGAATATGGTACTATATCGTGCCGCTGTGCTTCATAGCAGGATTCAGTGCAGTGTTCAGATACAATATATTCCGTTATTTTTATATAGCGCCGGAATATCTGGGATATATCCCGCTTACGATCCTGGCGGAGATGAGTATCGTGACGATGATGTCAGGGTCGCTCACCCTGTTTTCCGAAAAAAACGACTGGGCGGGGGATATCGGTGAGATCAGCTGGATACAGTCTATACGTAAGCGCAATAAAAAAGTCGCACCGCTTGTTCCTCTACTGGGTGCATTATTTGAGGAAACGTTTTTTCGCGGGACGATCTTTATGATACTTTACATGAATTTTCCGATACTGGGGTTTGCAGGTGCCGCAGCGGTATCGGGCATCCTGTTTGCACTGGAGCAGGCGTTGTTTACCAGCAGCGGAAGACAGTGTCTCAGTATGGTGCTGGCATCTCTGGGAATTTCATTTGTCGCCTGTGTTTCCACTGCGTATACCGGAAGCTTTCTTCCGTGTCTGCTGGCACATGAGTGCTTTCTTGTTTTCTATTTCGGCAGGTTCCGTTACTATTAGCGGGAGCTGCCTTTTCTGACGTTCTGTAAAGCCGGTGCAGCTCATCTCGCTACCCTTGAGCGGTTATCGAGCTGCCTTTTCTGTGTCTTTGTAGCGTGTTCGCTCAGCTTGCCGGCGTTTTCTCAGCATGGCTTGATGCTACGTTACCGTGGCGTTACCGCGGACTGCTGTTCAGACTGTTTGTCGTTTCTTTAAGGAGTGCGATTTTTCGCTCTCGGGGGAGTTTCTTTATTGCAGCTTCACGGCGTGCAGCTGTGATCTTGTCAGGCAGATATTCAATGTATACGGGCTGTAGCGGTCCGCGGCCTCGCGTATACTTGGCGCCTCTGCCGCTGCTGTGCGCGGCAAAGCGCTTTTCAAAATCATTCGTCCATCCGGTATAGAGTGTGCCGTCTTTGCATTCAAGGATGTAGACGCAGGGGCAGCCATGACTGCCGGACTGCCCTGAGGATTTTTCATGATTTATATGCTTACCGGATCGGGACTCATCTATCTGCTGATCCGTGCCGGATGGGGTTCTGACATCTGATTTTACTGCTGATTTTTTTCTTATCTTAGTCACTATGTTACCTCGTGATTTTTATTTAACGTCGCTGCCGGATCGCAAAATTTCAGGAGCGGTCATCCGATCGATCCACACAGATTATATCAGAAAGCTGGCGGATTGTCACAGTCGGTACGGAAGCCAGGGCTGACAAGCCGGGACAATAGAAGGGTTACGGTTATTTTGCGCCCGTTTTTTTGAACGGGTCAGATGCAAACAGAACGAAAATATCGAATGGAAAAATAATATATAAATGTTAAAAAAAGGTTGATTTTCAACTTCCAGAATTATACAATATGATCAGGAGGAATACCGCCGCTGTTCATTTCGGATCGATAGAAAATCGGTATAACTATGGGAGGGAAAATGAAGAAACCTAAGCATACATACAAAGACAACACGTTCTGTACGCTTTTCAGCGATAAGGAAAATCTGATAGAGCTGTACAATGCGCTTTCCGGAAGCGATTACGATATGGATACGCCTGTGGAGATCGTGACCTTGGATGATGCGTTCTTCGGAGATCGGGAAAATGATCTCTCATTCATCATCGACCACAAGTGGATAATCCTCACAGAGCAGCAGAGTACGCTGTGTCCGAACATACCCCTGAGGATGCTGGCGTATATCGCCAGAGAATACGAAAAGCTCGTGTTTTCGCGCGAGATCTACAGCAAAAAGCCGGTGAAGATACCGACCCCCGAACTTTATGTGTTCTACAACGGTCTCGAAGACGCGCCCGTAGAGCAGGAGATGAAATTATCTGATGCATTCATGGCTGAGTGTGATAAAATATCAGTAGAGGTGGTCGTCAGATTCATCAATGTGAATTACGAAAAGGGCGCTGAGCTGCTGAAACGCTGCAATACGATGCAGGGATACAGCAGGCTGATACACATGATCCGTGTAAAATACAGAGAATGCGGAGAGCTGGGGACCGCCATCGAAGAAAGCATCAGGGAATGTCAGGCCAGCGGCATACTGGCAGAATTTCTGAAGGAACATGGTGGTGACGTTATGAGTTTTTTATTCGAAAAACTGACAAGAGAAGAATGTGAAGCGATCAGGGAAGCCGACGGATACGAGCAGGGATTTGAACAGGGTGAAATTTCAGGCTTCGAACAGGGCAAGCTTGACGAAAAGCGCAAGATCGCAGTCAATCTGCGAAGAAAAGGTCTGGATGTAAAGGTTATCAGTGAAGCAACAGGCCTGACCGAAGATGAAATCAAAGCTCTGACTCACGATGAGATTTTAGATCTCGGTAAGTTGGATCCAACTGTAGAAAAGATATAACCTGGTCCGTCAAATGCTGGTATGCTCTTCTGATATGATATGCCCCCTTCTCCAAAATAAACAAACACATAAAAAATCCCGAGAACCAGCATACGTTTTCATGCTGAACCACGGGATTTTCATCAACTATAAATCGATCATAGTGCCAGTGCGTTTTATCGTTTCATCTGTATTTCTACGTTTCTGCATTTCATCGATTACATCGACTACGAAGTCTTCTCTTCAAGAGTGAGTGTCAGATCCATTTTCTGCCCGTTTCTCACGATGGTGAATTTCAGTTTGTCTCCAACGCTGTGAGAAGTCACTATCGATGAAAGCGTATTGAATGATGTGATCTCTGTACCGTCTACCGCATAGACCATGTCGCCCTTCTGGAAGCCGGCTTTCTGGGCATTGGTACCGTCAACGGCTGCGATGTACACATATGTCGTGCTCTGACCGTTGTTAAAAAGTCTGTCCATGGTGCTGCTCTGACCGGAAGATTCGGTATAGGACATTCCTGTGGACGGCTGTCCGCTCACGTAGCCGTTTTCAAGGATCTGCTGTGCGACGTCCGCAGCTTTGTTGATAGGGATCGCGAATCCGAGACCTTCGACATCTGAACCCGAAGATTTCGCAACGACGATGCCGATCAGCTGACCGTCCCCGTTGAAAAGGCCGCCGCCGGAGTTGCCGGGATTTATCGAGCTGTCTGTCTGAAGGAGGGTCATGGTTTTGCCGTCGATCGCAAGCTCTCTGTCGAGTGCGCTTATTATGCCTGCAGTTACCGTGCCGCCGAGCTCTCCGAGAGGATTGCCTATAGCTACAGCCATGTCACCGACAGCAAGCTGGTCGCTGTTTCCGTATGTTGCCGGAGTCAGTCCCTCAGCCTTTATTTTGAGGACAGCGATGTCTGTGATTGGATCTGTTCCGACAAGCTCGGCATCATATTCCTGCTGATCGGAAGTCGTTACAGTGATCTTGCTGGCACCCTCTATGACATGGTTGTTAGTGACGATATAGCCGTCGCTGGTGATTATCACACCGCTTCCGGCGCCCTGAGTGACATACTGCTGCATCCATGAGTCGGATGATACGCTTTCCGTTTTGATCTCAACGACACTGGGCCTTGCTTCTTTAGTTATTTCCTGTACCGTCTTATTGCTGCCTGTGGCGTCTTCGAGCGTATAGCCTGTCGTTTTTACACTGCCTGCCTTTGCGGAGGAAGGCGTATCATTGCCGAAAAGTGCATTAGCTGCCGCAGCGCCTCCGAATCCTAAACCTCCGGAGACTATCATGCAGAGCACGATGAGCCATGTGAGTGAGCGTCTGGTGAAAGTGACCTGGGGTGAAGGTTTCCTGGGAGCTTTCTTACGCTTCTTATGCACTTTGCCGAGACCGTTCTGGTTGTCCCAGGATGCGGAATCTCCGGCAGACGTATCATATGGATCTGTAAAGCCGCCGGAATTCTCAAAATCGTTTGGTGTGCCGTACGTCTGAGTATCGTTGCTGTATGATCCATAGGCCCCGCTGCCGTAAGCTCTGCTGCCGTACGTTCCATACTGGCCGTCATACTGGTTTACTTCATACTGACTGTTTGATTTCCTGAAATTGTCGCGCGGGTCCGTATATGATCCGGTGTATGTCGCTGCGTTGAAACCGGAGGAGCCGCTGCCATTCGAATATGCACTGGGATCAGCGCCGTTCGGGGACGAACCTGTACCGGTACCAGCAGCACCGGCGGCCGCACTGTTCAATGCCGCATCAGTACCGGCAGCCCCGCCGGCCGCTGCCGCGCCGCTCTCATCCGGATCCGTCATTATAAAATTAGGCTCATAATTTGTGTTGTCTGTTCTGTTTTCATCCATAATATATCACCTCGTTTGTGGGAGTGTTTGTGCTTGACTTAAATATACAAACACAATATGTATTTTTAGTGTCGAAAATATGTGATTATATATAGAAAAAGTTAAACATTTTCTACATAATATGATAGAATTGAAAACGTATAGAAGTTTGCAGATACAGCAGGCAGATATTTTGCATAATAAAAATCGGCTGACCATTTTTCATGCCGATTTGTTTTAAGATATGCCGGATTAAAATACAAAAAGGAGATGGGAACTATGAGCAAAGCTTTGATCGCGATAGACAAAAGCAAGTCTTACAGAGTATATATAACGATAACTACAGATATGGTGCAGCAGGCTGCCGACATACACGACACGACGCCGCTGGCTTCGGCCGGGCTGGGCAGAGTGCTTACCGCCGCCGGACTCATGGGCATCATGCTCAAGAATGATGACGAGAAGCTCACCGTGAATTTCAAGGGAGACGGTCCTGCAAAACAGATCCTGGCGACAGCGTACGGTGACGGCAGCGTGAAGGGATATATCGCAAATCCGTACGTCGATCTTCCGTTAAAGGCCAACGGCAAGCTGGACGTGGGCGGGTCGCTCGGGACAGGCGAGCTGACAGTGATAAAAGACCTGGGACTCAAGGAGCCGTATATAGGAACCATAGCGCTCGCCAGCGGAGAGATCGCAGATGACCTGACAGCGTACTTTTTCATATCGGAACAGCAGAACTCCTCAGTGGCCCTCGGCGTGAAAGTAGAGCGCGACCTTTCCATAGGAGCGGCGGGAGGCATGGTGATCCAGATGCTCCCGGACGCCGAAGAAGGTGCGATAGATGCGCTTGAAGCCATGATCGGGAAAATGGAGCCGCTGACCACGATCATCAGCAGAGTGGCGGAAAGCTCTGCAGGCATGACCGAAGCCGGGATGGTACAGAAACTGCTGGAGGAGATCTTCGCGGACATGCCTGACGAATACATGCCGCAGATCCTCGAGGAAAGAGAGATCCGCTGGAACTGCGACTGCAGCCACGAGAGGATGGCGAGAGCACTGGCGACGATAGGCCGTCATGACATGCAGGAGATAATAGAAGAAGACGGACACGCAGAGCTGCAGTGCCATTTCTGCCTGAAAAAATACGATTTCGACAGAGAAGAACTGACAGAGATCCTGCAGAGCATGTGATCCTGAACGAAATAATGCAGCTGTGTCACGCTGACGACACATTGCAGAGATATCATAAGCGGGCAGAAAGAGATCGGAGATGATATAAATGAAAGATATAATGATAAAGATAAAAGGCCATCAGGCCGCCGACGACACCGGCGAAGACTCGATGGAATTCATCACAGAAGCGAAGCTTTACAAGAGAGGCGAGACTTTGTACCTTATTTACGAAGAAAGCGAGCTTTCCGGGATACCGGGATGCAAAACGCGCCTGAAGCTCAAGGGCGATGAAGTCCAGCTGAAGAGATTCGGCAAAGGCGCAGGTGCGGGGAGCGAGATAAGATTTGAAACAGGCAAGCGCTACACCGGGTACTACGAGACCCCGTTCGGCGCGATAGAGATGGAAGTCCTGACGAACAGACTTGAGAACACACTGTCCGAGCATGGAGACGGACAGCTCGACATAGACTACAATATCAGCCTCAAGGGGCTGATGGCGGGACGGAACAGACTGAGTATCACACTGATGTAAAAGCCGGTCGGGAGATCAGGAGGTAATAGATCATGATGAGCAAAAAAACAGTAACGATAATTTCAGCAGCTATAATAGTAATAATGGTAGTGACAACGGTAACGTGTGCTATAGCATATCTGTAACACAAAATCAAAACAGGAGGAGAAGATGAGACAAATAGGTTTCAGCGCAGAAAAGTATATTGAAGAACAGTCCAAGTACATATTGCAGAGGATCGAGGACGGGAACGGCGAGAGGCTGTATCTGGAGTTCGGAGGCAAGCTGGTCCAGGACAAGCACGCGATGAGGGTGCTTCCGGGATTTGATGAAAATGCAAAGATCAAGCTGCTCCAGAGGATGAAGGATCAGGTCGAGATCATAATATGTATCTATTCGGGAGACATCACGACGAGCAAGACCCGACAGGACTTCGGTATCACTTACGATCTGGAGGTGCTGAGACTTATCGACGTATTCAGGAAGTATGACCTCGAGATCAACAGCGTGGTCGTGACGAGATACGAGGATTCATCGCCTGCTGTAGACAAGTTCATAAACAAGCTGGAAAGGCGCGGGATACGCACTTACAAACACAGATTCACCAAGGGCTATCCTACAGACGTCGACACGATCGTGAGCGACGAGGGGTACGGTGCGAACCCTTACATAGAAGTGACAAAGCCGCTGGCTGTAGTCACAGGCCCGGGAGGCGGCAGCGGCAAGCTGGCAACATGCCTGTCGCAGCTTTACCATGAATACAGGATGGGCAAAAAAGTCAGATACGCGAAGTTCGAGACTTTCCCTATCTGGAACCTGCCGCTCAAGCATCCGGTGAACATCGCATACGAAGCTTCGACGGCAGACCTCAAGGACGTCAACATGATCGACTCCTTCCACCTAGAAGCGTACGGCGAGCAGGCAGTGAACTACAACCGCGACCTGGAGGTTTTTCCTGTCGTGAAAAGGATCATAGAGAAGATAACGGGTGAAGAGTCAGAATACAAATCGCCTACAGATATGGGCGTCAACAGAGCCGGGTTCGGGATCACTGATGACGCCGTAGTAAGAGAAGCTGCATGTCAGGAGATCATAAGAAGATACCTGATCGCGCTTTGCGACTACAAGAAAGGAAGGATCGACAACGAGACTCTGGAAAGAGTCAAGCTGCTGATGGATGAAGTCTCACTCACGCCGGAAGACAGGAAGGTCGTGGTACCGGCCAGAGAATATGCCGAAAGCAAGAAAGAGTGCGACGAAAGGTACGTGAACGTGGTAGTCATGGCCATGGAAATGGATGACGGCACGATCATCACAGGCAGGAGCTCACGCAGGATGGTCGCAGCTGCGGCAGCTATCCTCAACTCCGTGAAATACCTGAGCGGCATGGCAGACGAGATACATCTGATCTCGCCTAATATCCTCAAGAGCATACAGGAGCTCAAGACGAACGTCCTGATGGCGGACAAGAGCAGCCTCAACTGCGAAGAGATCCTAACTGCGCTGACGATCTCGGCGGCAACGAACCCGTCCGCTGAAGCGGCGCTTGCCAAGCTGAGCGACCTCAGAGGATGCAGAGCACACTGCACGGCTATACTCAGCGACAAGGACGAAAACACGCTCAAGGCGCTGGGGATAGACGTTACCAGCGATCCGGAATACATCACGAACAATCTTTACTACGGCTAGGCACAGCTGGAATTTTTGACAACACCAGGAGCAATAAAGATGTACGGAAGATATATTGTACTTTTTGCCATCCTGTTCACAGGGTGGTTTCTGCGAAAGATAAACTTCATCGACGACAAGATGAATCACAGCATCAACAAGCTGATAGTATATTTTGCATACCCGTGCCTGATTGTGCACAACATAGGGAGCATGGAAGCTACAGGAAAGGTGCTGCTGTCGTTTCTCATCACGTTTGTGCTGAGTCTCGCACTGTTTTTCCTCTACGGGTTTGTGAGCCGGCTCTATGCAAAGGCGCGCAAGTTCCCGGAGAGCGAGGCTAATGTGCTCGAGTTTGCGATGGCGTCGCCTAACAACGGGTTCATGGGCTTTCCGGTCGCGCTGATATTTTTCGGCGACATGGGCCTGCTGCTGATGCTGGCGCACAACGCGGCGATGAACTTCTTCTTTTTCACATATGGGATCGGACTTCTCAGGCAAAACTGCCGGGATAAGAGGAAAGCAACTCCGGGGAGGATGTTCAAGGCTGTTCTGAAGCTGCTTGTCAATCCTAATATCCTGGCGCTTTTCATAGGGTTCGCGATCAGCCTGCTCGGCGGGAACATACCGGGGCCGCTGGATGATTATCTGCTGTATCTGGGGAACATATCGACTCCGATGGCGATGATATTCATCGGGTCGAACCTTGTGAACTACAAGTTCAGCGACATCATCAAAAGTCTGACAGTGATCGAATCGAGCCTGATGAAGCTCGTATGGCTACCGGCGCTTACAGGGGTGCTGGTGTACTTCCTGCCATTGTCGTCACTGATAAAGTCGATACTGGTGCTGGGCGCATGCTTTCCGACCGCGGCGACTGTTTCGATGCTTGCGGAGCAGGAGGGGCTGGATCCGGGACCGGCGAGCAAGGTGCTGTTCCTGAGCACGGTCGCGTCTATCGTGACGGTACCTGCAGCGATCAACCTTATAAATATGGTATTCGTGTAAAGCTTCACTGGGCGGATGCGTCTGAGTATGTGGAGGTTTCACCGTAAAATACAGATTCTCTTTCGAGAAGGACATCAAGCCTTTCCGCAACGATATTTTTCGATGCTATGGAGAGGCTTTCGTATTCATTGACCAGTTCTGCCAGCTGCTTGTTTTCGTCTTCGAAGTATATCCGGCTGAGCAGACCTGTTGAAAGATCGTGATTCACAAGGCTTTCCAGCCCTATATCGTAGAATGAAGCGATAGCGTCTATACACGGCAGGCTCGGCACTTTGGTGCCGTTCTCGTAGGATGCGTAAGTCGTGCGCGCAGTGTAGATGGCGGCAGACAGCTCGTCCTGACTGATACCCCGCATAGTTCGCAGCAGCTTCAGATTTTTGGCGAGGATCCTGGTATCGATCATAGATCCGCCCCCGCAGCTTTTTCATAGTCCCACGGGAACATGTAAAACGCATCTTCTCGTTCAGCGAGACCGGTGACCTTGTTTTGTATGTGTTTCCTTGCTCCGTATGAAAGCCTGAGGTAGCCTTCTGCAAAGGTGTATGCGTCCATCTTGCTGTGGTTGCGCCTCAGCAGCGAGAGCACATGCTCTGTGATATCGAATGTGAGCAGATAGTCGAGACTCACGTCAAAAACATCCGCAATGGCCTGGATCGTCAGGAAATCAGGGATCCTTGTGCCTCTCTCAAGACTGGCATAGCATGAACGCGAGATATTGAGCTGCGCGGCAGTCTGCTCCTGACTCAGACCGTTAAGGTGTCTCAGGAGACGAAGATTTCCGGCTATGTATCTCTGAGCTTTGTAAAGTTCTTTGTGTCGCTGGGTTTCTTTAGTTTGCATAATAATTGCCTCCTTTTCAAAATTCTGTTTTATGAGCTCACGTTATATATGAGTCAGTATTGCGTCAAAAAGTTGCAATATTGAACTAGAAATCTTTCTTAAGTCGAAAATAAGTCATAATTTTTCCGTTTACCCCCTGTTAGTTTATAATATACCCTCTAAAGGTTGCAAAGACATGAGATTGAACAGCATTAAACTATAAGCAGGAAAAATGTCAACCTTAAGAGGGAAAAGGATAATGGAATTCAGAGAGTTGAATAAAAAGGAAATGGGCGCGAGGATCAGAGCCAGGCGAGAGGCTCTGAACATGTCCAGAAGTGAGCTTGGCAAGCTGCTTTCGGTAACGGGTAAGTTCATCGCGGATATCGAGTACGGCGACAAGGGTGTATCGCTGAAGAATCTGTACAGACTCAAACAGGTGCTCGGCGTCAGTGCTGACTATATACTTGAAGGCGATGAGACCTATATATCTGCTGATGAGAAAAAGAAGAGGCTCAGTGAGAACATCATGGGTTCGCTCAGTGTATGCTCGGTACAGCAGCTCAACTGCATGGAGCAGATAGCCAGGCTTTATGTAGAAGGTATCGTGAATAAGGAATGAAGAAGTGAACGTGTTGTATGTAGATAATGATGATTTGCTGAAAAGACTGTGCGAGGAATATCCGTCAGTGATACGGCTGCTGAAGATAATGGGAGTCGATCTGGATGACATCGAGGATCTGGCGAGCGATATATTCATAGATGCATACAGGAATATCGGTAAGCTGAAGGATGTGGACAAGCTTGAAGCGTGGCTGCACACGATAACAGGCAACAGAGCTAGGAAGTATTACCGTCAGAAGATGAAGCGCAATGAGATATCCAATCTTGTGAGGACGGAGATGGGCGAGGTGGATATCTTCGAGTTGATAGTCGATGAAACGACTGTAGAGAAGATACTTCAGGAAGCGGAACGCAGAGATATGGTAAAGGATATGATAAACAGCCTGAGCGATATCGAGCGCAGGATCCTGAGGATGAGGTTCTGGGGAGACTATCGCCATTCGGAAATAGCAGAGATCCTGAATATCAACATCAATACGGAAAAGAGCATTTACAGAAGAAGCCTGAAAAAACTTAGAGACAATTATTTCAAGCTCCTTGGGGAGGAATAACTGATGAGCGGGATGAATGATGACAGGCGGCCGCAGTCCGGGAGGTCTATCAGGGAAATCATTTCTGATGTGACCGACAGGGAACTCAAGGATTTTGCCACGGGAAATCTGACTCCGGATGAACTGGTGGCGATGGCTGCTGCAGAAGAACGCAGGAGAAAACGTCGTATGCGCCGCATAAGCGGTATCGCGGCGTTATTTGTGATTGTTCTGGCATGCGGAGCCTTCTTCGTATTCAGCACATTCACGACCGACGTCGATGCAGACAAGAATCCAAAGGAAGAGATCGTCACCGAAGACGGAGTGATAATAGAAGATGGCGGCTGGGGAAGCAGCAGCGAGGATACGTGGGAGATAACAGACTGGAATGAAGTAAGTGCTATGAAAGCGACCATTCCAGAGTTAGTGATACCGGAATATATACCTGAAGGATATGAGTTTAAAAAACTTACAATAACTGAAATTGAAAAAATGATAAGCGCCGAATATATTTTTATAAATAATGAAAAAGATGAAGTGCGTATGCAGCAATATATTAATAATGAAAATTTAGAAAATATTTATATGGCAGATAGTAGAATACTTAACAGTAATAAAGGAACAATTTATGTTACAGAAACAAGTGAAATTAAAAATGCCACCGCTTATATGAACGATGGCACTATTGTATATATTTGGTCGAATCTAACTGATGAACAGATAGTTCGAATTGTAGATCGCATGCATTGATTAAATTTAGAATGAGCCAGTATATTTGGTAGTTACATGAGTTCCGCTAGAATTAGTATCAGTGAAAACTACTTTTGCTCTATATACGGTGCCGCTTTTAAGCGTGAATGTTTTAGAGGCGCCTATTGAGTAAACATCATAAACTGTTTTTACGTAAGAGTATGCAGGCAGTCCTGTTGCAGTTCTCCATGAACCGTTATATTTTTCCTGAAGAATTATTGTGCAGGTTGCCTTGGTTGCTTTTACATTAAAACTTGCATTTGCTGATACGCTTCCGCTTGTGCTGCTCAATCTTGAAGCTCCTACAGTGGCGGATGTCGTCGACTGTGGGGCTATAGCTCCTCCGTCAGCTGTTACTGCTGCGGCTCCCGGCTCAGGGGTGTTCTGCTCTGCTGCGAATAAGGCCGTAGGCATTGAAAGAACCATTGCGGCAGCCATAATGAATGTTAATAATCTTTTTTTCATGTTTATCTCTCCTTTGCATAAAAAGTTTAAAAATAACGTATTGCGTAATTTTAGGAGAGAAGGTGTTTACTGACAATAAAATCCAGGGGGTGTATATTGCCGGAAAAATACTGCTGACTACGGGGGGATTGTCGAAAAAATATAATGCGAAATTTCCATAAAAAAACAGCCCAAAATGATCCGCTTAAATTTGAGAAATAGCTCAAAATATTTGCAAAAAAATATTTAAAACATCACATAAATCGTTTACAATAGAAAAATATAGATCATTTATAAGGAGGAGTTAATTATGAAAACAGTTGGTGTACTGGGAACGGGCACAATGGGCGCCGGTATCATCCAGGTTCTGGCTCAGAACGGTTACAACGTAGTTCTTAGAGCGAGAAGACAGACATCCGTAGACAGAGGTATCGCAACCGTAGAAAAAAATCTGGACAGACTCATCAAGAAAGAGAAGATCACAGAAGCAGATAAAGCAGAGATAATGGGCAGAGTGCACGGCTCGACGGATATCACTATAATCAAGGACGCTGACCTTGTTATCGAAGCCGCTACAGAAGACATGGAAGCAAAGAAAGCTCTCTTCAAAGAACTGGATGAACTTTGTAAGCCTGAAACTATCATTGCAACGAATACTTCGGCGCTTTCCATCACAGAGATCGCTGCAGCAACAGGCAGACCTGACAAGATCATCGGAATGCACTTCTTCAATCCGGTTCCTGCAATGAAGCTGGTTGAGATCGTTAAGGGACTTACTACTTCAGACGAAACAAGAGAGACTATCCTCGAGCTTACAAGAAAACTCGGAAAGACTCCTGTAGATGTAGCTGAAGCACCTGGATTCGTTGTAAACAGGATCCTCATCCCTATGGTAAACGAGGGAATCGGCATCCTGGCTGACGGAGTTGCTGACGTTGAGGGTATCGACACAGCAATGCAGCTCGGAGCAAATCATCCGATGGGACCTCTCGCACTTGGTGACCTGATCGGACTGGATGTTTGCCTGGCTATCATGGAAACTCTCTATGCTGAGTTCGGCGATACGAAATACAGACCTCACCCGCTCCTCAGAAAGATGGTAAGAGCGAACAAGCTGGGAAGAAAGACCGGCGAAGGTTTCTACAACTACAACAAATAAGATCCTGCTGTTGGGTGTAGCATGACTGCACGGAGCAGATACTTAGGCATATCGGAAATAGAAACTTTGACAGACTCACGGATCCGTTACGGACATCCGCGGGTCTGTTTTTTTGCAAAATAATCCAACTGCATATTGTTTATGCAAAAAAATAAGTGTATATTTATAGTAGTAATTTTGAATTGAAATCTTGATACCAGTCAGATTAATTTATATTCTAATTTTCCAAAAGAAAAACTTTACTAATTTTGACAAAGAGAAAGGGTTCACCATTTATGTGGAAAACGATGGATGAGTCAGCGCTTAAGGGGAAAAAAGTAGCTGAACTTAGAGAGATCGCCAAAACTTTTGGCCTGAAAAACTATCAGAAGATGAAAAAAGCGGAGCTCGTGCAGGCGCTCATGAAGGATGATGAGCCGCCGAAAAAGGCTGAACAAGCCGGGGGAGAAGAAGTTTCAGCAGAACCGGATCACGTCATGGCTGGGGCAGATACAGCAGAAGCAGCTGAGAAACCGGTTCATGCGGAGCCGGCAGAAGCGACATCAGCGGACGCTGCAGAAACTTCAGCAGACAATGCAAATAATGCAGATAACGCAGAGCACGCAGGAAGAAGATCAGGCGGCAGGTCTGCCGGAGGGCGAAAACAGGCCGCATCGAGATCGAAGTCAGGGGCTAGATACACGAAAACAGAGTCTGTCGACGAGAGTGAGAAGGCTCATGGAGAGCCGGAGATCCGCGCTTTGCATGAAGCGGAAGCTGCACAGAACGAAACAGATGACGCATCGACAGCCGGAAACAGGCATGCAGCAAGAGGCTCGCATACAGACGAAAGGGCAGACAGCAGAACAGATGACAGACAGGATGAAAGACCGCAGCGAACGGGCAGGCACAGAGGCAAGCCCGCGCCGGACAGAAGCGACAGATTCGAGGTCGAGGGCATACTCGAGCTTGCGGACGGCGGATTCGGATTTTTGAGATTCAATAATTTTCTTACCAGTGAAAAAGATATATACGTTGCGCCGGCACAGATCAGGCGCTTCAACCTCAAAACAGGGGACAAAGTAAAAGGAATATGCAGACACCCGAACGACGGCGATAAATTTGGCGCGCTGCTTTACGTGGTGACGGTGAACGGTGACGAGCCGGGCGTTGCGATGAAGAGACCGGATTTCGAGTCGCTCACGCCGATATTCCCGAACGAGCGGTTCAAGCTGGAGGACGGCAGGGACCTTTCGCTGAGACTGATAGACCTTGTGGCGCCTATAGGCAAAGGCCAGCGAGGCCTGATCGTCGCACCGCCGAAGGCCGGAAAGACCGTGCTTATCAAGAAGATCGCGAACAGCATAGAAAAAAACTACCCGGACGTCGAGATGATCGTCCTGCTCGTAGACGAGCGTCCTGAGGAAGTGACGGACATGAAGCGCAGCCTCAAGGGCAACGGAGAAGTGATATATTCCACGTTCGATGAGCTGCCGCAGCATCATGTAAAGGTCGCAGAGATGGTGCTCGCCAGGGCGCAGCGGCTTGCGGAGCACGGCAAGGACGTGATAATACTGATGGACAGCATAACGAGACTTGCCAGAGCGTACAACCTGGTAGTGCCGGCATCGGGCAAAACGCTGTCCGGCGGATTCGATCCGGGCGCTCTGCACAAGCCTAAGAAATTCTTCGGAGCGGCGAGAAAGCTCGAGGAGGGAGGCAGCATCACGATACTGGCGACAGCTCTCGTCGAGACGGGAAGCCGTATGGATGACCTGATCTTTGAGGAGTTCAAAGGCACAGGAAACATGGAGCTGCACCTCGACAGGAAGCTTTCGGAAAAGAGGATCTTCCCTGCGATCAACCTGAACAAGTCTGGAACGAGAAGAGAAGACCTGCTCATGGATCAGGACGAGCTGGAGGCTATCTGGTACATGAGACGAGCGATGGGCAACCGGGACAACCAGGAAGTGACAGAGATGATACTGGACAATCTGGCACATACGAGAGACAACAAGACTTTCATCGAAGTGATCAGGAAAATAAAGCTAGAGGGTTAATGTTGATATGGATTTAAGCAAGATTTTTCTCAAAGGAGCCTGCCCGACGAAGATGGGCGGCCAGGCTGTCATGGAAGGGATAATGATGCGCGGCGAGACAAAGACTGCGCTGGCACTGAGACTTCCTGACGGCAGCATCAATGTAAGTACTGAAGATATAAAGAAGCCGGGAAAATGGGCGAAGCTGCCGCTCGTGCGCGGAGTGGTCTCGTTCGTATCTTCGCTGGTGGTAGGGACCAGACAGCTGATGAAGTCAGCCGAGATCCTGGGTGAAGCTGATGAAGAGATGTACGAGGAAACGCGTTTCGAGAAGTGGCTGAACGAGAAGTTCGGCAGCAGGGGAGCATGGAATTTCATGCTCTATGCGTCAGTCGCGCTGGCGATAGTTTTCACGGTGGGCATTTTCATAATACTCCCGACCGGGATCGTGAATCTGATGAAGCATGTGACCCAGAGCATATTCTGGCTCAACTTCACGGAGGGCGTGCTGCGTATCGCGATGTTCATACTTTACGTATGGGGCATATCGTTTATGGGCGATATAAAGCGCGTGTTCCAGTATCACGGGGCGGAGCACAAGACGATACACTGCTTTGAAAACGGACTGGATCTGACCCCGGCGAACTGCAGGCAGTTCCCGACTCTGCACCCGAGGTGCGGGACCAGCTTCCTGATGTTCGTGTTCATCATAGCGTTCGCGCTGCATTTTCTGCTGGGATGGCCGAATCTGCTGCTGAGAGTGGTTTCGAGACTGCTGCTGCTGCCTGTGATCGCGGGGCTTTCATACGAGCTGCTGAGATGGGCTGGCAAAAGCGATAATATAGTGGTGAAGATCCTGAGCATCCCGGGGCTGTATCTGCAGAAGGTGACGACGAAGGAGCCTGACGACAGCCAGCTCGAGGTCGCGATAGCGGCGATAAATGCGGTGCTCGTGGCGGAAGGCAAGAAACCGGCGACCGCATCGGTCGCAACAGCTGGAGGCAGCTGCGGAGCAGCGGCCGGAGAAACAGCTGCCGGCGCAGCCGGAAGCGGAAGCCTCGGGGCTTCCGGAACGTACGGCAGGTCCATAAGCGCCGGAGGAAGCACAGCTGCAGATCTTTACATGAAAAACGGCGCAGCTTCAAGGCCCGGAAAGTACGCGGGTCGAACGGCAGGCAGGCGCAGACGCCGATCGATGGCGATGTGGAGCACGGCCGGCATGGACGTACAGGACATCGAGATGTGGAGCAAGCGTGCGCTCCGCAGACGCAGATGCATATAGGACGGGGATTGTGATGAGGAGCAGCACAGGAAGGATGGCAAATGAAGACTAGGATACTTGTGAAAGAAGGAGAATATCAGCTTTCCAAGGCATTTTGCATGGATCCCAAGATAGACGCGCAGGAGCTTTACTGCTACCTGACCGGGCTCGACAAGGTCAGTCTTTTTCTCAAGGCGGAGGAAGAGGTGGACCCTGAGATCGAGGAAAAATACATGGAACTGATAAGGAGAAGGGCGGAGCGCATCCCGCTGCAGCATATCACGGGGGTGCAGGAGTTCATGGGGTACACGTTCAAGGTGAACCCGCATGTGCTGATCCCGCGCCAGGACACGGAGACGCTGGTCACGGAGGCGGCGAAGACGATCCAGAGCACTCCGCGCGAGAAGCTTTCGTTTTTTGAAAAGCTCAAGGGGCGCAAGGAGTGGGACGTGCTCGATCTGTGCTGCGGCAGCGGCGCGGTTGGTATTTCCCTGGCAAAGATCTGCAGCAATGTGAAGGTCACGGCGACGGACATCAGCGCGGAGGCGGTCGAGACGGCCGAGGCGAATGCGGAGGATCTGCGCGTGAAGGTGAGATTCCTCACGGGCGACATGTTCGAGCCGGTGAAAGGGCGAAAGTTCGATATGATCGTTTCGAATCCGCCGTACATAAGGACGAACATGATCTCGATCCTGCAGGAGGAAGTGAAGGATCACGAGCCGCTTAACGCGCTGGACGGAGGTCGCGACGGGCTTGATTTTTACAGGACCATCGTGGAGAAGGCGGCGGATTTTCTGAAGCCGGAGGGTTTCCTGCTGGTGGAGATCGGCCACGACCAGGGCGAGGATCTGCGCAAAATGTTGAAAGATTCAGGAAAATATTCGCCGGCAGTGGTAATTAAGGATTTACCGGGCCGCGATCGTGTGGTAAAATGTAAATTGAAATAGGACAAAATGCGTCTGCTTAGCAGGCGCAGACACATAAATAATTTCGTACTGATGCCAAGGGTATGACCGAGGGAAAAGGCGATGACACAAAAGACAGACATAATTGAAGGACCGCAGATGCAGCATGGCGCATAAGTGTAGGTGCGCGGAGCTCGAGGCGCGCATGTGTGAGCCGTGAATGCACGGGGAGCAGCGGCGCCGCAGCGATATGCTTGCGGAGATGCAGGTATTCGGGCATGCAGCCGCGGATGCGGGAGATGCGGACGTTTTGATCCGCAGGACTTATGATCATGTAAAGCTGCAGGTGTGCGTAGGCATACATGTATGGATCGTCGGAACTTCAAAGATCGCAATTCCAACCTCTGTACCCTTACGGGCTGCGGAGGTTTTTTTGTAAGGAGAAGACACGCGCCGGCGCGTGTCCAGTTTATTATAACGAAGGAGATTTCTCGCAGAGAAATTGACGGAGTTTCAAAGAAAGCACAATGAATATGTTGCGGCAGTGCAGTCTGACAGCACCAGCCCACCCGTGATCGCATCGGATCGTCATGAACGTGCGATTTGCATGAGAGGCCATGCCCTTTGATCGCCGGAAACCGGTCTGCACCGGCTTTGAATGGATATGCATCGCTAGACTTGCAAAACCGGCTGAGTGGATCAGGGCAAATGTATGTTTTACCACCGGTGGAGCACTGTTTTGTAACAGTTGATTGTATAAAACAGGCGTGAAAACCGGCACTTTCGTAACATGGCCAAAGCAGGCATTATTTCAGGGATCGGGCAGGCACATTTCGTGCATAATTATATACGAAAATGCTTGAAATGACCGGAAAAATGAATAAAAATACATTGAGAAATTTGGAAAAAACTGTATTGTATAAAACTCGTGCTGTGACCGCCGGATTTTATACAATTGAGGGATCAGATACTATGAACATAAATGAGATATACGAACATTTGAAAACAACAGAGGGGATCGCGTCGCTGCTTGCGCTCGATGACTTCACGCCGGTTTACGAGCTGGCGGACAGGATCAGAGCTGAGCATGTCGGGGACATTGTCCATCTGAGAGCGATAATAGAATTCTCGAATATCTGTAAGAGGCAGTGCATTTACTGCGGACTGAACCGGGAAAACAGGGAGCTGGAGCGTTTTCGCATGAGCCGCGATGAGATAATCGAGGCGGCGGCGGAGGCGGTCGATGCGGGATACCGCACGATCGTGCTGCAGTCGGGCGAAGACGACGGCACTCCGCCGGAAGACATAGTTGAGATAATAAAGGATATAAAAAAGCTGAGGATACGGGATCCGTGGACGTTCGCAGAATCACCATCGGTTTCAGAGGTGGCCCCGCCAGCGATATCATCGTTTGTGGGATCTCGGCAGTCTGTAGAGGGATCGGCACCGGCTGCAAAGCAGGCCGCAGAGCAACTCGCCCCGATCAGCGATCCGTACGCACCGGCTATCACGCTAAGCTGCGGAGAAAAAAGCGAGGCGGTATACAGACTCTGGCGTGAAGCTGGAGCCGACCGCTACCTGCTGAAGCACGAGACCGCAGATCCGGAGCTTTACGACAGGCTGCATCCTTGCGGAACGCTGGATTCAAGAGTAAAATGCCTGAAAACACTGCGTGCGCTGGGATACGAGACGGGAAGCGGCTTCATGATCGGTCTTCCGGGTCAGACGCTTGAGACAGTTGCGAAGGACATCCTGCTGCTGAAATCGATACCATGCAGGATGGCGGGCATCGGACCTTTCATATCGAATCCGAGGACCCCGCTGGCAGGCAGCCCTGACGGAGATCCGGAGCTGGCAAGGCGCGCGGTTGCGGTCGCAAGGCTGCTGCTGCCGGATTCGAACCTGCCGCTTACGACATCACTTTCGATACTTGCAGGCAAGGAGCAGTATGATCCGGGCGAGCCACTCGTGGTGGAAAATCCGTTCGCGTTCGGTGCCAACGTAGTGATGAAGAAGGCGACGCCCGACAAATACAAGGAAGCATACGAGATCTATCCGGCGCAGTTCAAGCCGACGCACATTGCGGAAGACAGGAAAGAACTCGAAGAGATGATAATGCGCTGTGGCAGGCGGCCGCGATGAGCGCGGCAGGCCTGCCGCGCCGCATGACGCACCCCCCGCC